>CAZBXO010000005.1:7114-26061 GCA_964495645.1 uncultured Phenylobacterium sp.
TCCTGGTGACCGTGCCGGACATCTCCAACCCGTTCTTCAGCCAGGTGATCCGCGGGGTCGAGGAGGCCGCCACCGCGGCCGGCTATTCGGTGCTGCTGGGCGACACGCGCCACGAGCCGGAGCGCGAGGAACAGTACGGGCAGATGCTGCGGCGCAAGGAGGCCGACGGTCTGATCTTCCTCGGCCACCGCCTGCCGGCGGGCCTGGCGGAGATGGTCGCCGCGTCCGGCCCGGCGACGCCGATCGTCAATGGGTGCGAATACAGCCCGGGCCTCGGCGTCTCGTCCGCCCATATCGACAACGCGGCCGCCGCCTTCGAGGCGCTGGAGCACCTCCGCGGCCTTGGCCATACGCGCATCGGCGTGGTCACCGGCCCGCTCGCCAGCCCCCTCTCGCGCGACCGCCTGGCCGGCGCCCGCGACGCCGCCCAGCGCCACGGCGCGATGCTGGCCGTGGAGACCGGCGACTTCAGCATCGAGTCCGGGCTGGTGCAGACCGGCGCGCTGCTGGCCCGCAACCCACGGCCGACGGGGATCTTCTGCTTCTCCGACGAGATGGCCATGGGCGCCCTGGAAGCCGTGCGGCGCGCCGGCCTGGCCTGCCCCGGCGACGTCTCGGTGATGGGCTTCGACGATATCCGCTACGCCGAACACCTGGACCCGCCGCTGACGACGATCAGCCAGCCGATGGTCCGCATCGGCCACGAGACGGTCCGCCTGCTCCTCGACATCCTGGCCGGCGACGCCCCCGTTGTCAGCCACGTGACCCTCGCCCACCGTCTGGTGGTTCGGGCCAGCACCGCACCGCCGTGCTGACCGCCTTGTCGGAACGGGTCCGCCGCGCTCGTCCTAGTGAGCGAGGACAGCCACGGAGCCACCCATGACCATCACCATCAGCGCCTTTGAGAACTCGCCGGATGAAGGGCAGGGGCTGGCCCGGGATATGCGGGTGCGCTGGGCGCTGGAGGAGGTGGGGCAGCCCTACGACGTGCAGCTGGTGTCGATCGAGGCGATGAAGCAGCCGGCCTACCGCGCCCTGCAGCCGTTCGGGCAGATTCCCTACTTCCGAGAAGGCGATCTGGTGCTCTTCGAGTCCGGGGCGATCATCCTGCACCTCGCCGAGCGCTACGGGGGCCTGTTGCCCGACGAACCGGACGCGCGGGCGCGGGCGATCACCTGGATGTTCGCGGCGCTCAATACGGTGGAGCCGCCGATCGTGGACCTCGAGGCGTTCACGATCCTGGAACGCGAGAAGCCCTGGTACGCGCAGCGCCGGCCGATGCTGGAGGGTCGCGTGCGCAAACGCCTGGGGGAGCTTGCCCGCCGCCTGGGCGACGCCGCCTGGCTCGACGGCGCGTTCAGCGCGGGCGACCTCCTCATGGTGACAGTGTTGCGGCGGGCGAAGGACACCGGCCTGCTGGAGGAGCACCCGAGCCTTGTCGCCTACATCGCCCGCGGCGAGGCCCGGCCCGCCTACCGGCGGGCCTTTGCCGACCAGGAGGCGGTCTTCACGGCATCTCAGACGCGATAGTCGGTGACCTGGGCCTCTGTCCCGTAGTCGGCGAAGTCCCCCTCGGCGCGGCGCGCGCGGAACTCGCCCCAGGTGAACGGGCGGTAGTGCTTCGGCTCTGGCGTCTGCGGAGCGATCGCGGCCAGATAGGCGGGATTGAAGAACCAGGCGGCGGTGGCGCGTTCGGCGCGGGTCATGGCGCGCACGCGGTGGACCGGGGCCGGGAAGCGGTCGTTGGACCACACCTGCACCAGGTCGCCGATGTTGATGGTGAGCGCGCCGGCGACCGGCGCAACGTCATGCCAGAGACCGTCGCGCAGGACCTGCAGGCCGCTGACCTCGTCCTGCAGCAGGATGGTGAGCGCGCCGGCGTCGGTGTGATGGTGGATGCCGAGGCGGCTTGGGCCGAGCTCCGCCTCCAGGTGGTCGGTGACCGGGTAGTGGTTGAGCCGCAGGAAGCTCGAGTGGTCTGGCCGGAAGAGGTCCGCGAGCCCGGCGGCGGCCACGCCAAGGCTCGCGGCCAGCGCACCCAGCAGGTCGAACGACAGCGCCTCGCAGGCGGCGGCATAGGCCTCGACCGCGGCGCGGAACCCCGCCGGCCGGGCCGGCCACGGCGTCGCCCCTCGAAACGGCGCGCCGACGGCGTCGCCGGCGGACCAGGCGACGTCGAAGATCTGCTTGAGGTCGCGCCGGGTCTTGGTGAGCTCGCGGTCGTTGTAGCCCCAGGGATTGTCGCGGCTGCGCGCCAGCGCGCGCTTCTGATCGAGCGGCAGGGCGAAGAAGCCGGCCGCAGCTCCCCGAAGCGCCGCGATGGTCGGTTCGGCGATGCCGTGGCCGGTCAGGTTGAAGAGGCCCCAGTCCGCGCAAGCCCGTGCGAGGGCGGTGGGGTCCAGACCCTGCTGAAGGTCGAACGTCGGCAGATCCGCTGGTGTGGCGGCGATCGGCGCCGCCTCGATCGCCGCCTCGGTCATCAGGCGTCCCCCTCCTGACACGCGCGGCCCGGGAGGGACTCGAACCCCCGACCTTGGCTTTAGGAAAGCCCTGCTCTATCCGGCTGAGCTACCGGGCCAGCGCCGGCACCGGATGCCACGGCCGGTCCGGGGCGGCAACCGCCGCAGACGAAAACGCCCGGCCTCGCGGCCGGGCGTTTCGTCGTCCGTTCGCGGTCGAACCTGTCAGGCGGCCGCGGCGGCCGGGGTCTTGACCAGCGACTTGTTCAGCATGGCGATGGCCGCCTCGCGATCGATGCGCTCGATGGCCGCCACTTCGCGGGCCATGCGGTCCAGCGCGCTTTCGTACAGCTGGCGCTCGGAATAGGACTGCTCGGGCTGGTTCTCGGCGCGGTGCAGGTCGCGCACCACCTCGGCGATGGAGATCAGGTCGCCCGAGTTGATCTTGGCTTCATACTCCTGGGCGCGGCGCGACCACATGGTGCGCTTCACCCGTGCACGGCCTTTCAGCGTGGTCAGGGCCTTGGAGACCACCCCGGTCTCGGCCAGCGCCCGCAGGCCCGCGGTGCGCGCCTTCGCGGTCGGCACCCGCAGCGTCATCTTCTCGTGGTCGAAGGTGATCACGTAGACTTCGAGCTTCAGACCGGCGACTTCCTGGGTTTCGATCCCCTGCACCTGACCCACGCCGTGGGCCGGATAGACGACGTGATCTCCGACCGAGAAATCGTGACCGCTCTTGCTCATGCTCTTAGACCCTTCTCTCAACCTTAAGGCGTCCAAGGCCGACGGCCGCGCGAGGGACGAAACCAGCCATTCCGCGAAGAGCGTCGCGGCGGCCTCATCACTCGTTCGGTAACTGGCCTCTTAGGACACCCTTCGCCCGGTCCGACTCAACTGCCGGTCGGCTGTTCTTGTTTCCAGACCGGCGAGGGCAGAAACCGCACCGCCGTGTCGCTGGCGACAGTAACACAAAAGCGATGTGAATGAAAGGCTTGCGGCCGCGCCCTGCGCGGGCTGCTGCGGCAAGCCTTAGCTGCCCCGGCCCGGCTTCTCGGAAAAGTACTTCTCGAACTTACCGGTCTCGCGCTCGTATTCTTCCGCGTCCGGCGGCGGCTCGCCTTTCACCGTGATGTTCGGCCAGATCTTGGCGTACTCGGTGTTGATCCGCAGCCACTTGCCGTCCGGATCGTCCTCGGTATCGGGCTTGATGGCATCCACCGGGCACTCCGGCTCGCAGACGCCGCAGTCGATGCACTCCTCCGGGCTGATCGCCAGGAAGTTCTCGCCCTCGTAGAAGCAGTCGACCGGACAGACCTCCACGCAGTCCATGAACTTACATTTTATGCAGGCGTCCGTGACGATGTAGGTCATTGGAAGAAGGCGGCTCCGGCCCCGACGGCGGGCGCGGGTTTTTCGGGAACCGCGCGGCGGTTGTCAATGCGTTCCGCCGTCAGGATTCCTGCAGGCTGGAATAGAGTGTCCGGGCCTCGGCCGGCGGGCCGCGGCGGTCGCCGAGGGCTTCGACGGTGACGTCGATCAGGCGGCCGCCGACGGCGAAGACCAGGCGGTCGCCGACCTTCACCGGACGGGCGGGCTTGTCCAGGCGGGTCTCCTGGCCGGAGCGCGTCAGGCGCACCCGGCCCTCGTCGATGAATTTGGCCGACAGGGAGCGGGTCTTGAAGAAGCGCGCGCGCCACAGCCAGACGTCGGCGCGGGCGGCGTCGTCCGTCACGACTGGGCGGCCTTGCGGCGGCGGCGCGGACGGCGCCTGGGCGGCGGGCGGTCCTTGAGCGCGGCCAGGGCCGCGAATGGCGAGTGCGGCTTCGGCGCGGCGGGCGACTCGGCCTTGCGCTCGAAGCGGCGGCGCCAGGCGAGCGGCTCGCCCTCCCTGGGCTTGCTGGCCGGCGCGAAGCCCAGGCCGCGGAGAATGGCGGCGGCGTCGCCCTCGCTCCAGCCCAGCTCTTCGCGCGCCTGGTCGGCCAGGACGACGCCGCCGCCCTGCTTCGGCGCGGCGCGCAGCAGCTCGTCCAGGCGCTCGAGCTGCTCGACGGGGACGCCCAGGCCGCGCACCGCGCGCAGGCCATGCGCCGCCAGCAGCCGGGCGGAAGGGCGGGGTTCCGGCAGCGGGCTCACGCCCTCGGCCGGCCGCCAGCCGCCGGCCTCGCGGGCGGCGA
Organism: uncultured Phenylobacterium sp.; assembly: GCA_964495645.1. Taxonomy (GTDB): domain Bacteria; phylum Pseudomonadota; class Alphaproteobacteria; order Caulobacterales; family Caulobacteraceae; genus Phenylobacterium. The sequence continues at coordinate 11,748 of CAZBXO010000005.1, forward strand.
TCGCCTGGCTGAGGGCGCGGGCCTCGGGACGCAGCAGGCCGGGCATGAAGAGCGAGAAGGCGCCGATGCGGACGCCGAGGCCGCGGAGCATGCGGCGCTCCACCTGGCTCAGGCCTTGGGTTTCATTTCGAACCTCCGCGCGATCCAGGACACCGCCGGCCTCGATCAGGCGGTAAGCGAGGCCGCGGGCCAGTCCGCGGATCTTCCCCTCGGCGACGGCGGTCTCGAGCTTGCGCAGGGGCGCCAGGCGCCGCGCCGCCTCCGCGGCGACGTAGGCTTCCAGCCGTCGGGTGGCGCGCTGGCGCGCGGCGTCGTGGCCGAGGTCGCCCAGCAGGCGCACGCGCGGCGCGAAGGGCTGGCCGCCGGTGACGACACCGGCCGCCTCGCCGCGCCACAGGATCGTTCCGTCGGGGGTGAAGGCGAAGGCCTCGTCCGGCTCAGCGGCGAGCTTGCCCAGACGCCGGGCGATCTCCGGCGCGACGGCGTGCTGGGCGGCGGCTCGCAGGGCCTTCTCCTCCAGCAGGTTGCCGCCCTTCTCCGCCTCGAAGCGCACCCCGGCCAAGCGGCCCACGAAGTGGCCCTCGACGGTCACGGCGCCGTCCTCGGCGACGCCAGCCAGCATCTCCTCGCGCACGCGCAGGCCGCGCATGAGCGCGCTGGTCCGCCGGTCGACGAAGCGGGCCATCAGCTTCTCGTGGAGGGTGTCGGAAAGCCGGTCCTCCAGCGCCCGCGTCCGGCCCTGCCAAGCCGCCGGGTCGGCCAGCCAGTCGGGGCGGTTGGCGACGTAGGCCAGCGTGCGGACATTGGTGAGCCGCATGGCGAGCGTGTCGATGTCGCCGTCCGTGCGGTCCACGTGGGCGTACTGGCGCGCCATCCAGTCCTCGTGGATGCGGCAGCGGCCCTCCGTCAGCTGCAGGAAGAAGTCCTTGGCCAGGCGCACGTGCTCCTCGCCGGCCACCTTGCGGAAGTCCGGCGTCTGGCAGACGTCCCACAGGCGGAACAGGTTCGCCTTGTCTCGCGCCCGGGCGACGACCTCGTCGTCCGCCGCCAGGGCTTTGAGCGTCGTCTCGTCCAGCGCCTCGGCCGACGGCGTGAGACCTTCGCGCGACGGCGGGTGGTCCAGCGAGCGGAGCAGGTTGATCAGCGACGAGTAGTCGAGCTTCGAGTTGCGCCACTCGGCCGCCACCACCGGCTCGAACTGGTGGTTCTCCACGGCCTCGACGAGGTCGGGGTCCATGTCCTCGGCCTCGCCCGTGACCCCGAACGTGCCGTTACGCTGGAAGCGGCCGGCGCGGCCGGCGATCTGGCCGATTTCCGACGGGGTCAGGAACCGCGTGCGTCGCCCGTCGAACTTGCGCAGGCCCGCGAACGCCACGTGGTCGACGTCCATGTTCAGGCCCATGCCGATGGCGTCGGTGGCGACCAGGAAGTCGACCTCGCCCGACTGGTAGAGCGCCACCTGGGCGTTGCGCGTGCGCGGGCTGAGCGAGCCCATGACCACGGCCGCCCCGCCGCGCTGGCGGCGGATCAACTCGGCGATGGCGTAGACCTGGTCGGCGGAGAAGGCGACGACGGCGGACCGGCGCGGCAGGCGGGTCAGCTTCTTCGGGCCCGCGTAGGTGAGCGTCGAGAGCCGCTCGCGGGTCTGGATCTCGGCATGCGGCAGCAGGCGGCGCACCAGCGGCGCCATGGTCCCCGCCCCCAGCAGCATGGTCTCGGCCGCGCCGCGGGCGTGCAGCAGGCGGTGGGTGAAGACGTGGCCGCGCTCGGGGTCGGCGCAGAGCTGGATTTCGTCGACGGCGAGGAACTCGACCTCGCGCGACAGCGGCATCGCCTCGACGGTGCAGACGAAGTAGTCCGGCCGGGGCGGCAGGATCTTCTCCTCGCCGGTGATGAGGGCCACTGAGCGCGCGCCGCGGGCCTTGACCACCCGGTCGTAGATCTCCCGCGCCAGCAGCCTGAGCGGCAGGCCGATCATCCCGGAGCGGTGGCCCAGCATCCGTTCGACCGCCAGGTGCGTCTTCCCGGTGTTGGTGGGCCCGAGCACCGCGACGAGACGCGGCGGGGCGGCGCCGGAGGGGCGGTCGCTCATGATCTGAAGGTGGGGTGAGCGGGAGAGTCGGGCAAGCGCCGCTTCAACTCACGAAGCGGCCTCCAGGATGCGCAGCAGTTCCGGCACGCAGATCGCCGACGCCTCTGCCGCCATTCTGGCCATTTGCGGGTAGGTGACATGGCTGTCCTCGCCGGCCAGGTCCGACAGCGTACGAATCACGTAGAGCGGCGCGCCCCAGGCCTGCGCCACCTGGGCCACCGCCCCGGACTCCATGTCGATGGCGTCGGCGCCGAGGGCTGCGCGGAGCTCCACGCGGATGGCCGCGCAGTTGAGGAAGTAGTCGGCGGTGACGATGGCGCCGCGCCGGACCGGGTGGGTGAGCTGGCCCGCGACCGCGTCGGCCAGGCGGTCGAGGTTGGCCGCCACCTCGGCCGCGACCGGCGCCGCCGCGGTCAGGGTCGGGGCGCCGATCGGGATCACGCCGGAGGCGGTGGGCGTAAATCGCCCGCCCGCGATGTAGCCGTAGTCGTGGATCGCCAGGCGGTCGGCCAGCAGCACGGCGCCGACCTCCAGGTCGGGATCCAGGCCGCCTGCCACGCCGGAGAAGATCAGGGTGCGCACGCCGTAGAGACTGAGGAGCAGGGTCGCGGCCGCGGCCGCGTTGACCTTCCCGATGCCACACTGGGCGAGGGCGACCTGCTCGCCGATCCACACTTGCGTCGGGCCGTGGACCTCCGGCTGACCGGTCAGCTTCAGGCTCACCCTGACGGCCGCGAGTTCCTCCGGCGTCGCGCAGAGGACGCCGTACCGGGTCATTTCGCCCAGCCGGCCCGGGGCGCCAGGCGAAAGCCGAGCGGCAGCAGGGCTTCGATCGTGTGGCTTTCCGTCGCCCCGTCCGGGCCGAAGCTCACCACCTCGCAGCCCTCGAGCGCGAACTCGAAGATCTTCTGGCGGCAGCCGCCGCAGGGCCAGACGGTCTCCGGCAGGGAGGAGGCCACGAAGACGCGGGCGATCCTCGTCTCGCCGGCGGTGACCATGCCGGAGATGGCGCTGGCCTCGGCGCAGACGCCCTCCGGATAGGCCGCGTTCTCGACGTTGACGCCGAACCATCGGCGCCCGTCGGGGCCTTCGACCGCGGCGGCCACGTGCACGCCGGAATGCGGCGCGTGGCTGTTGGCGAGCAGGCGCTTCAGCTCGGCGGCGACTTCGGTGGTCAAGGAGGAGCGTCCCGGCGTGTGGGTCTGAGGGACGACGGAAACTACGGGGGCGTAGCCCACTCGTCCAGCGAGTCCGGTTCCGGGGTGCGACGCCCTGCCGCACTCGGCTTGACCGGAGGCGATCGACTATCTGCCTCGCTCGCCTCTGGGGCGAACGGCCCGCGCAGCGGGGCGTCCCAAGAACAGCCAGACCCCTGCAAGCCGGCGCCAGTCCGGTGTGGGCGGCGCATCGGGTAAAGGGATCGAAGGTGACGCAAGGGTTTCGCGCGCGTATTTCCGCTGTGCTTTCCGACCGGCCGCTGCTGGCCATGACGGCGGCGGTGTTCTTCACCGGCGCCGCGGCGGTTGCGGCCCCGCTGGCGATCACCGAGGGCGGATACCGGCAGAGCCTGCTCGAGACCGCCGTGGAGCGGGCGACCGAGGCCGTCGCGCCGCAGGAGGCGCAGCCGCTGCGCCTGGTCTGGGAAGGCGAGGACGTGGACGGCGACGGCAAGGCCGACTTCGCCAACCCCACTGGCGGCGAGATGCGCGGCCACGACGCCTACGGCGAGGGCGAGTACGGCGCCTCCCGCGACGGCGGTGTCCGCCGCCACGAGGGCGTCGACTTCTGCGCCGAGGCCGGCCAGGAGGTCGTCGCCCCCATCTCCGGCTACGTCACCAAGATCGGCTTCGCCTACCCCGGCGACCAGGTGCTGAAGTTCGTCGAGATCACCAACCCGGCCCTGCATTACCAGGCCAGGGTCTTCTACGTGGACCCATCGGTCGCGGTCGGCGAGACGGTGGCCGTCGGCGAGCCGATCGGCCGCGCCCGCTCCCTGCAGCGCAAGTACCCCGGCGGCATGACCAACCACGTCCACCTGGAAGTCATGGACGGCTCCGGCCTCCGCTTCGCCGCGACCAAGGTGCTGGCGCAACGGGAACTGGCGGTGACGACGATGGCGGCCGCGGACTAGGCCTTCAGCAGGCCCGCCATCTCCCTGCCCGTCGGGCCGTCCGCCAGCGCATCGAAGCGGCCGTCGTCTTTCATCTGGCGCGCAGCCTTCAGGAAGCCGCCCCAGGCGGCGCGGGCGAGCGAGCCGCCGACGCTGATGCGGCGCACGCCGAGGTCGGCGTAGCCGGCCACGTCCAGCTTCACGAACCCAGCCAGCACGTTCACCGGCTTGGGCGCCACCGCCTTCACCAGCGCGGCGATGTCCTCGGGCGTCCGCAGGCCGGGGACGTAGATGCAGTCGGCGCCGGCGTCGGCCAGGGTCACGGCGCGGTCGATGGCGGCCTTGGCGTCCATGTGCCCCATCAGCAGGCCGTCGGCGCGGCCGACAAGTACGGCGCCCGGGCCGTGGGCGTCGATGGCGGCGCGGGCGGCCTTGATGCGGTCGATGACCTCGGCGGCCTCGTAGACCGGCTTTCCGGGCCGGCGCGTGGTGTCCTCGATGGAGAGGCCGGCGACCCCGGCGTCCAGCGCCCGGCGCACGTTCTCGGCCACGCCCTCCGGCGCGTCGGCGAAGCCGTTCTCGAAGTCGGCGTTCAGGGGAATGTCGACCGCCGCGCTGAGCAGCGCCAGGTGCGCCAGGCAGGCCTCCAGCGACACGTCGTAGTCGGTCCCGCCCATCGACCAGGCCATGCCGGAGCTCGTGGAGGCGACCGCGCCGAAGCCCAGGGACTGCAGGATCTTCGCGCTGCCCACGTCCCAGGGATTGGGCAGCACCCAGCAACCGCGCTCGTGCAGGTGTTGGAAGGCGGCGCGCTTTTCGGCGGGCGTCGGCATGCGGAATCCCCCTCGATGGCAGAGCTTAACGGCGGATATGGGGAGCCAGGAACACGGGCGAAACGAATCGCGTCCGAATCACCGACTCCCAGCGATTCGGCCTTTGTTCCGTACGACATCTTGTGCTGCTTCGCCCGTTGGGCACAACTGTCGAGGTCCGGATTCCGCGACCGATGCGCCCGGACCGGCGCTCGCCTTGACGCGCGCGTGGCCCTTCCTCTATATCGCGCGCTCTTCGCGCGGGCGGCCTGCCCGCTGCGTCCGTCATTCTTTGCCCGAAGGCGCTCGATAATGTCCCGCCGCTGCGAACTCACCGGTGTCGGCCCGATGGTCGGCCACAACGTGAGCCACTCGAACATCAAGTCCAAGCGCCGGTTCATGCCGAACCTGACCGCGGTGAAGCTGGTGTCGGACGGCCTCGGCCAGTCCTTCAGCCTGCGCATCACCAACGCGGCGCTGCGCACCGTCGACGCCAAGGGCGGCCTCGACGCCGTGCTGCTGAAGGCCCGCGACGAGGCGCTCTCCGCTCGCGCCCTGAAGATCAAGCGCCAACTGAAGGCCAAGCTCGCCGAGACCGCAGCGGCCTAAGCGCACCTGGAGAGTGTCGTTCCGGAGGGCCGTCGCAGCGATGCGGCGGCCCTTCTGCTATTTCAGCGCCTCGTCGAACAGGGCGATGAGTTCCTTCCAGTGACGTTCGGCGCCGTCGCGGTTGTAGACGGCCATGTCGGTGGGCACCCAGCCGTGCTTGCAGCCGGCCCAGATGGAGACGTCCGCATCGACGCCCGCCTCGTCGAGGGTGGCCTTGAGTCGTGCGTTCTGCGCTTCGTCGTAGCTCGCATCCTGGTCGGCGCCGGCGACCAGGATCTTGGCCTTGATCGCGCCGGCCAGGCGGTGCGGGCTCTTCTCGTCGTCGACAGCCATGTTGCCGCCGTGGAAGCTGGCGGCCGCGGCGACGCGGTCGGGGAAGGTTCCGGCGGCGCGCAGCGCAATGCCGCCGCCCATGCAGTAGCCGGTGACGCCGACCTTCGCCGCCTTGGCGTCGGGCTGCTGGTCCAGCCAGTCGAGGCAGGCCTGGGTGTCGGTCATCTGCCGTCCGGCGCCGGTCGAGCTCCGCAGTTTCTGGAACTGGGCAACCGCCTCCGGATCGCCGGCGCGAGCCTTGACGATGTCAGGCGGATCGTAGGGGCCGGCCCGCCAGAACAGGTCCGGCAGCAGGACGTAGTAGCCGGCCTGCGCCAGCCGATCGGAGAGCTCGAACATCGCCGGCCGGATCGCCGGCGCATCCATGAACACGATCGCCGCCGGCCAGGGCCCGGCCCCCGCGTCGGGCGTGAAGACGAAGGCGCGCATGTCGCCTTCGGGATGCGGGATGGTCACGTCGCGCTTCATCGGAGTCTCCCGGTTGGCGGCGTCCAGTCGAAGGCCATCAAGAGCGTCCGCTGGTCGGTGGGCAGGCCGCGGAAGGTCCCGAAATTGTCGTCGGAGATCAGGTAGAACCGCACGACGCCGCCGGGGCGAGGGACCGCCGCCACGCCCTCGAAGTTGTCGACCGTCTGGGGCCGCTCCAGGTTCAGCTCGCCCAGCGTCTGGCCGGCCGCGTCGACGATGCGCAGGCGCACGAAGTTGCCCCGGAGCGCCGTGAAGCCGCGCAGCAGGTAGGCGGTGCGCCCGCCGGGCAGCACGTCCAGGGCCACGAGGTCCTGCCCGCCGCTCTGCGCGACCCGCGCGGCCGGCCGGCAGCCCGAGGACAGGCGGCAGGCGAAGGTCTGGCCGGTGGCCTCCAGGCCCACCCGGTAGGCGTCGGGGCCGGCGGCCGGATCGGCGGCCAGGGACTCCATGCCCTGGTTGAACACGATCGGGCCCGGCGGGATCGGCGCCTCGCGCGGCGGCCCGCGCCCCCTGGGATAGAGCAGGATGCGGTCGTGCTGCTCGAAGCTCACCAGCCGGTCGCCATTGGCAAACTCGGCCACGCCCTCGGAGTCGCGCTCGCGCTCGCCCCCCGCGTAGAGGTCCGCGCCGTCGGGGCCCTTCAACGCCGAGATGCGGGCGTCGCGGACTCCGACCAGCCGGCCCGCTCCGTCGAGGACCAGGCGCGCTTCGAACACGTCGGCTTGGTCGCCCTGCATCAGGACCCGCCCGTCTGGCCAGACCTTGAGGTCGGACATTCCATGCAGGCGCGAGGTGTCGCTCGACGTGAGGTGCACGCCGCCGGCGTAGCGGAAGTCCCCGATCCGATCCTCCGCGCCCAGCGCCACCGGCGCCGCCTGGACCGCGATCCGTCCGTCCGCCGGCACCGGCTTGGCCGGCAGCGGGGCGGTGGGCATGCAGGCGGCCAGCGCGAGCACCAGCCCAGCGCCCGACCACGGCCTCAAGCCGTCGCCCTCCGGACTTCCTTGAACGTCGAGCGGCGCATCGGCCCCTGCGGCCCTTGCGTGTTCGGCGGCGGCTGCAGCAGCCCCACGGTCTTGCGGCTGAGCAGCCGCGGCGCCTCGTCGAAGAGGTCGGCCAGCTGCTCGACCATGGCGCCGGCCAGCTGCTCGACGTCGACGATGGTGACGGCGTTCTTGTAGTAGCGGGTGACGTCGTGGCCGATGCCGATGGCGATCAGCTGCACCGGGCTCTTGGCCTCGATTTCGCCGATCACCTCGCGCAGATGGCGCTCGAGGTAGTGGCCGGAGTTCACGCTGAGCGTGGAATCGTCGACCGGCGCGCCGTCGGAGATCACGAGCAGGATTCGCCGCTGCTCGGGCCGGCCGATCAGGCGGTGGTGCGCCCACATCAGCGCCTCGCCGTCGATGTTCTCCTTCAGCAGCCCCTCGCGCATCATCAGGCCGAGGTTGCGCCGGGCGCGCCGCCAGGGCGCGTCGGCGGCCTTGTAGATGATGTGGCGCAGGTCGTTCAGCCGGCCGGGCTGCGGCGGCTTGCCGGCCTTCAGCCACTCCTCGCGCGCCTGGCCGCCCTTCCAGGCGCGGGTGGTGAAGCCGAGGATCTCGGTCTTGACCCCGCAGCGCTCCAGGGTGCGCGCCAGGATATCGGCGCAGACCGCCGCCACCATGATCGGCCGCCCGCGCATCGAGCCGGAGTTGTCGATCAGTATGGTCACCACCGTGTCGCGGAACTCGGTGTCCTCCTCCTCCTTGAAGGAGAGCGGCGCGGTGGGGTCGATGATCACGCGGGTGAGGCGCGCGACGTCGAGGATCCCCTCCTCCAGGTCGAAGGTCCACGAGCGGTTCTGCTGCGCCAGCAGCTTCCGCTGCAGCCGGTTCGCCAGCCGCGACACCACGTTGGAGACGGAGGCCAGCTGCTGGTCGAGGTAGGCGCGCAGCCGCGTCAGCTCCTCGCCGTCGCAGAGCTCCTCGGCGGCCACGACCTCGTCGTGAGCGGTCGTGAAGACCTTGTAGGTGACCGGCCGGTTGTCGCCCGAGGGGTCCGGGCGCGCGGGCTGCTCGCCGTCTCCCATCTCGGGAGGCTCCTCGGTGTCGTCGGCGTTGGGGTCCTCCTCCGACTGCATCATCTGGCTGTCGGCGTCCTCGGACTCGCGATGGGTCGCCTCGTCGTCGTCCATCGCCGTCTGCTGCGGCGAGGACTGTTCGCCGTCGCCGTCCTGGTCCTCGGAGGCCTCCGGGTCGCCCTCCTCGGCGCCGTCGTCGTTGTCGTCGGCCTGGTCCGGCGCATCCGAGAGGTCGTCGCCCATCTTCAGGTCGCGCAGGATGGCCCGGGCGATGCGCGCGAACGCCTTCTGGTCGTGGAGGCTGTCCAGCAACCGGTCCAGGTCGGGGCCGGCCTTGACCTCCACTTCGTTGCGGAACAGGTCGACGAGGGCGCGGGCCATCGGCGGCGGTTTCACGCCGGTCAGCCGCTCGCGGACCATCAGCGAGACCACTTCGGCCATCGGCGGGTTGGCCAGCGCCTCCATCTCGTTGAAGACGCGGCGCGACCAGGCCTGGTCCATCACCGCCTTCAGGTTCTCGCGCACGCCTCCCATGGCGTTGGAGCCGATCGCCTCGATCCGCGCCTGCTCCAGGCCGTCATAGAGCGGCTGCCCCAGCGCCGAGGCCGGCCGGCTCCTGGCATGCGCCGCCGGATCGTGGTGGGCGACCCGCAGCGCCATCTGGTCGGCGAGGCCGCGGATGCGCGCGGCGTCGTTCGGCGTCAGGTCGCGCGGCGGATGCGGAAGGACCGCCCGGTTGCCGCTGAGCTGTGGCCCCTCGCCCGAGTAGACGATCTCCAGGTCCGGCGTCTCCGCAAGCGAGCGCGCCGCGTGCGCGAGCGCGCGCTTGAAGGGCTCGAGCGGGCTTTCCGGATTCTTCGCCATGGTCGGGTGCGTCTTAGATCAGGCCTGACCCGGCGTGAAACAAGGAATCGCGAGCCTGCGGAACAGCCTGAGCCGGCTCACGTTTGCACGGCCAAGGTTTTGGAAGCGGGAGTCTCCGTCATGCTCAAGTGGGCCATCATCTTCGCCCTTATCGCCATCGTCGCCGGCGCGGTCGGCTTCACCGGCATGGCTGGGGTCGCCGCCGGCATCGCCAAGTTCCTGTTCGTGCTCGCCCTGATCGGGTTCGTGTTGTTCCTCGCCGCCGGCTTCTGGCTGGGGCGCAAGGTCACCGGGCGGTAGCGCTTCCCCGACCTCCCTACCATTGCTAGGGTGAGCCCGCGGCCGCCTCGACGCGGGCCGCGGGCAAACTCGGGGAGGCTCACCACATGCGCAAGGTTGCGCGCACTCTGAAATCGTTCGCGCTCGCGGCGGGCGGACTGCTCGCGCTCGCGAGTCCGGCGCTGGCCCAGCAGGCGCCGGCCAACACCCTGCTCGGCATCAACTGCAACGCGCCGCCGGTCTACCATTGCCCGGACACCGAGTGCCTGGGCTCAGTCGTGACCCAGCAGGGCACTGCGGTGGAGCTGAAGACGCGGCGGCCGTTCTTCCTCGACTGCCCGACCGGCTACAAGCCCGGCGACAAGGTCAACCTGCTGCTCAGCCTGCACGGCGGCGGCAGCTACGGGAACTGGCAGCGAAACTACTTCCCGGCGATGGACGTGAAGGACAAGTACAAGCTGGTCATCATCACGCCGAACTCGCCCACGCGCGTCTGGACCGCGGTCGACGACGAGTACCTGCACAACATGGTCGACATGGTGGTCGGCGCTGTCGGCAAGGCCAACGTCGAGCGCTTCATCCTGGCCGGCCACAGCCAGGGCGGGATGACGTCCAACCGGATCATCTGCACCGACTACTTCAAGGACAAGGTCGACGTGCGCATCAGCCTTTCCGGCGGCCGCATCGGTCCGACCACGCCGGCCGGCCGCGGCTTTGGCGCGGGCGGGGTCCCGGTCTATCGGTCCGGGCAGGCGCTCGCCGCCGCCGCGGCGCCGAACCGCCCGCCGCCGCAGCCGGCCAGCGGGCCGCCGGGCGGCGCCTGCGACTACTCCTTCATCTTCACCAATGGCGAGTACGAGAGCATCCCGGCGTCCACCTCGCCGCTGGCCGACAAGTACGGTTGCGCCGCGCGAGTCGAGCAGGCCGAGGTGATCGATCCCAAGCAAGGCTACGTCTGGGATTCCACCCGCCAGGACCCGGGCACCGACGGCTGGGGCCACTACCCCCGCTCGGGCCGCGCCAAGGTCTACCAGTTTCCGAACTGCAAGGACGGGCGCGTGGTCGCCGACGTGGTGCGCCTGATGAAGGGCCACACGGAGGGCCTGGAGCCCAACGTCACCTCCAAGCTGATCGAGCTCGCGGTCTCCGCCAAAGGCGGCAAGATCCAGCGCGGAACCTGGACCCCGCCGCCGCCTCCGCCGCCGCAGGCCCCGTTCGGCGGCCCGCCGGCGGCGAGGCCGGCGGCCGACTGAGCTGCCGACGAAAGGTGCTCCCCCTCTGGGGGAGCATCCGCGGAGCGTCTACTTCTTCGCCAAGTACGCCTTCGCCTGCTGCCCGACGACGTCGACCAGGTTGCCCATGACCAGATTGGCGTCGATCAGGTGCAGGCCCCAGTCCTCGCTCACGCGGCCGTTCGCCACCACGTCGCCGTTGATGTCGTCCGTGCGCGGGTCGGCCGGATCGGCATTCACATGAACTTCCAGGTAGCTGAAGCCGTTCTTGTCGACGCACTGGCCGGTCACCAGGCCGGGCGTCGAGACGAACGGGGTCGGCGGGTTGGCCTTGCCCGTCACCCAGGTGATACCCGTCGCCGAGTTGGCGATCTGCTGGCCGTTCGAGAAGTAGGCGTGCAGCGGCGCGGGGCCGCCGCCCAGGGCAGCCGGGTTCACGCAGGCCGCGACCTGGCCCTCCGCATTGGCGCCGCGCACCTTGCCGAAACGGCTGTTGGCAGGCGGCGGGATGCGGTCGCGGAAGCTCACGTAGGCGATCAGGCAGCCGGTCTGCGACGCCGTCTTGCAGGTCGGAATCGACTTGAAGGCGCCGGTATCCTTGCCCTTGTCGAGCGGCACGTTGGTCCCCATCAGGATCGCCGAGACGAGGCGGGCCTGCACGGGCTTGCCGTCGATCTCGTTGCGGATCAGCTGGGTCAGGAGGCCCGAGCCCTGAGAGTGGCCGATGAGGACCACGCCGCGACCCTTGTTCTCGTGGCTCAGGTAGTAATTCCAGGCGTCGAGGACATCCTGGTAGGTGGTGTTCGGCCTCGCGGCCGGCGGAGCCGCCGCCGCGCCGCCAGGCCGCGCCGCCGCGGCCGTCGCCTGGCGCAGCGCCGTCAAGGTGAACTGCCGGTAGAGGGGGGCGTAGATTCGGCACTTCGACCCGAAGCGGGCCAGCTGTGAACGCACCACGTTCCTCTCCTCCGGCCCGGCGTTCATGTCCGAGATCACGCCCGGGTCCAGCGATACGGTCGGGTAGACGTAGAAGCAGTCGATCGGCGCCCTCGGGTCGGCCTTGAACGCCTCGCGCGTCATCGAGCCGTCGCCCTTGATCACCGTGGCGGAGATGTCCACGCCGCAGGCGTCGCCGGCCTTGCCCGGCCAGCAGAGCCAGGTCTCCGGCTTCGAATAGTCGTTCTTGGGCAGGTCCTGCCCTGAGGCGCTCCCGGCGCCCATGGCGAGCGCGGCGCCCACAGCCATCGCGGCGAGCGTTTTGATCATCTGGCTTCTCCCGAGAGACGTTCCGGTTTTTCGAAGAGTGCGTACGATCATCGCGCGGGCGGCCGGCGGCGTCCAGCTTGCCCCTCGACGCGGCGCCAGCGCGCGGTATGAACGCCTCGGGCGCGAAGGATTCGCAAATGGCGGACGTGAAGGGCGGCGGGCTGGCGAGCCGCATCTGGGCGGCGGTCGGCGGCGGCCTCGTGGCGCTCGTGGGCCTGGTGATCGCCGCCGGCGGCGCCTGGCTGATCTACCTGCAGGGTTCGCCCTACTACCTGCTGGCCGGCGCGGGTGTGCTGGGCGCCGGCGCCCTGCTGGCCGGCCGAAGAGCCGAGGCCGGCTTCGTCTACGCCACCGTACTCGGCGTCACGATCATCTGGGCGGTGTGGGAAGCGGGCTTGGCCTTCTGGCCGCTGGTCCCGCGCCTGGTCGCGCCCGCGGTGCTGGGCCTCTTCGTACTGGCCGTGCTGCCCGCGTCCGCCAAGTCGCCGCGCCGGCTGCAGGCGCTGATCGCGGTCGCGGTCACCGTCGTCGCGGCGCTGGGCGTGCTGGGCGCGACCATCCCGGCGACCTTCACCCAGGGCCAGGCGGAAACGCCCGTGCAGGCCCAAGGCGGCGCCCTGCCCGCGCGCGCCAACACCGACTGGCGCAATTACGGCGGCGACCCCGGCGGCCAGCGCTTCGCACCGTTCGACCAGATCACCCGCGGCAACGTCGGCGAGCTGAAGGTCGCCTGGACCTTCCGCACCGGCGAGCCGCCCCACCGCGGCTCGGAGGACCAGAACACGCCGCAGCAGGTCGGCGACACCCTCTACCTCTGCACGCCGACCAATGTGGTGATCTCCGTCGACGCCGACACCGGCAAGGAGAGGTGGCGCCACGACCCGAAGGTGAAGCCGGGCTTCTGGAACCGCTGCCGCGGCGTCGGCTACTGGGAATCGGCGCCGGCGCCGGTTGCGAAGGCGGGCAAACCGGCGCCCCCCGAGCCTCTCTGCGCCCGACGCATCCTGTCCTCGACCACCGACGCGCGTCTGTTCGCGCTCGACGCCGCCACCGGCAAGCGCTGCCCCGGCTTCGGCAAGGACGGCGTCGTCGACCTGAAGGTCGGCCTCGGTCCGGTGAAGCCCAACTTCTACATGCCCACCTCGCAGCCCACCGTGGCCGGCGACAAGGTTATCCTCGGCGGCTGGGTGATGGACAACCAGGAACTCCAGGAACCGTCCGGCGCGGTGCGCGCCTTCGACGTCAGGACCGGCCAGATCGCCTGGGCCTGGGACATCGGCGACTACTCGATCACCAAGCTGCCGCCCGAGGGCAAGACCTACACCCGCGGCACCCCGAACGTCTGGTCGACGCCGGCGGTCGACGCCGAACTCGGCCTCGTCTACCTGCCGACGGGGAACGCCACGCCGGACTACTGGGGTTCCCATCGTTCGAGTCAGTCGGAAGTCTATTCGTCCGCAGTGGTGGCTCTCGAGATCGCCACGGGCCGCGAGAAGTGGCGCTTCCAGACCACCCACCACGACGTCTGGGACTATGACGTGCCCTCGCAGCCGATGCTGCTGAACTTCCCGACGAAGCAAGGCGACGTTCCGGCGCTGGTCCAGTTGACCAAGCGCGGGCAGATCTTCGTCCTCGACCGGCGCACCGGAAAGCCGGTCACGCGTGTGGTCGAGGTCAGCGTCCCGCAGGGGCCGCAGCCCGGAGAGTGGCTCTGGCCGACGCAGCCCTACTCGGCCGAGATGCCGGCCGTCGGCCAGGGTCCTCTGACCGAGGAGATGATGTGGGGGACGACGCCGCTCGACCAGCTCGCCTGCCGCATCATGTTCCGCTCGGCGCGCTACGAGGGCGACTTCACGCCGCCCGGCAGCCAGAAGAAGCCGGCGCTGCAGTATCCCGGCAATGCGGGCGGCCAGAACTGGGGCTCAGGCGCCTACGACCCGCGTCGCAACCTCCTGATCGTGCCCGAGGTGCGCATGCCGCAGACGGTCTACCTCAAGCCTTCCAGCAAGCCGGAGGTCGCGCTCTCACGCGCCAAGGACCGGCCGCCCATGAGCCTGAAGGCGCGCCCGTACGAGGCGGTGAACAACTTCTTCGTGGGTCCCGCCTTCGTCCCCTGTCTGCAGCCGCCGGGCGGCACGCTGAGCGCCATCGACCTGAAGACCCGCCAGATCGTCTGGCAGGTGCCGACGG
>CAZBXO010000005.1:26161-30783 GCA_964495645.1 uncultured Phenylobacterium sp.
ACGCTGAGCGCCATCGACCTGAAGACCCGCCAGATCGTCTGGCAGGTGCCGACGGGCACGGCCAAGCGGCTCGGGCCGTTCGGCCTGCAGTCCGGGCTGCCGATCCCGGTCGGGACCCTGGGCCTGGGCGGCCCGATGACCACGGCGGGCGGCGTCACCTTCCACGCGGCGACCACTGACGCGGCGATCCACGCCTACGACAACGCCACCGGCAAGCTGCTCTGGACCGGCGAGATGCCGGTGGGCGCCGGCGGCACGCCGATGAGTTACGTCTCGCCGAAGACCGGCAAGCAGTACGTCCTGGTCTCGGCCGGCGGCTCGCGGATGGTCCAGGAGAAGGGCGACTACGTGATCGCCTTCGCCCTGCCGGGCGCCGCCCCCGCCGTGCGCTGAGGGCCTTCCGTTCGCAACGGGGGCGCCTATCTTGCCGGGCTCTGGAGGTCCCCATGTGCCGTAGCATCAAGACCCTGTTCAACTTCGAGCCGGCGGCGACCGACGAGGAGATCCGCGCCGCCTCGCTGCAGTTCGTGCGCAAGCTCTCGGGCTTCACCGCGCCGTCCAAGACCAACCAGGCCGCGTTCGAGGCCGCCGTCGAGCAGGTCTTCCAGGCCGGCCGCTCGCTGATCGACAGCCTCGAGACGAACGCCCCGCCCCGGGACCGCGAGATCGAGGCTGCCAAGGCCCGCCAACGCTCGGCGGAGCGGTTCGGCCGGGCGCCGGCGTAGCTATTTCCCGTCGACGGTGAACGCCAGGAGCAGGTTCGAGGCGCCGGCGCTGCCGTTGTAGCCGGAGTGCACGAAGAGGCGTCCGCCGGCGATCGTCGGGCCGCCCATGTCAAGGTAGCCGCCCGGCGCGCCCTTCACCCCATTGATCGTGTCGCGCGGCTCGGTGGTGTCGACTTCCCACAGCACCTTGCCGTCGGCGGCCGCATAGGCGCGCAGGCGGCCGTCGCCGTGGCCGGCGAACACCGCGCCGGGGATGGCAGTCACCGCCATGCTGACGCCGGGCGTGCAGCGGCCGGAGGGCACGTTGCAGGGCAGGCCCTTGGGCGCATCGACCCGCCAGACCTCCTTGCCGCTCGCCACGTCCAGGGCCACCAGCCCAGGCCGGCCGGCGCGAGGCTCGGCAAGTCCGGCGTAGACCCGCTTGCCGTCGGTGGCCGGGCCCCACTGCACGCCGCCCGCGGCGCTGCCGGCGCCGAGCTTGGGCGTCTCCCACACCATCTTGCCGGTGTCGGGGTCCATGGCGAAGACGATCGAGCTCTTGTTGCCGGTGACCAGCAGCTCGCGCCCGCCGGCCTTGATCAGCTGCGGCGAGGACCCGAAGTCGAAGTCCGGCCCGCGCCGACCGAGCGGCCCGTTGATCGTGCCGGACATGAAGTTGTCGTTCGCCAGCACCTGGTTGACCCAGCGGATCTTGCCGGTGGCCAGGTCCATGGCGACCACCGCGTCCGACGTCGGGTGGTCGATCTCCGTGTAGCTGTCGCCGGTGGCCACGTAGAGCTGGCCGCGCTTCGCGTCGATGGTCGGCGCCGACCAGATCGCCCCGCCGGCCGGGCCGTACATCTGCGTCCCCGCGGCGTTCTTGCGCGTGGGTTTCGGCTGGGTGTCGCCAAGGATCGAGGACGACCACTTCACCTTGCCCGCGATGGCGTCGACCGCCACGACCGTGCCGATGAAGGTGCAGCAACCGTAGGCGCCGACGTTGCCCTGGCTCTCCTCCGAGGCCGAGAGCGGCACGTAGAGCACGTCCCTGTAGAGCGCCGGCGAGCCGGTGATGCGGCCAACCTTGTGGGTGTTGGTCTGCAGCGTCCACAGCGCCTTGCCCGAGCCCGCGTCCAGCGCGTGCACCACCATCCGGTCGTCGCCGACGTAGAGCGCCCATCCGGACGGGGCCCTGGCGTTCTTGCCCACGGTCATCGAAGCCCGCGCGCCACCCCGGAAGTCGTAGCGCCAGTGGA
Organism: uncultured Phenylobacterium sp.; assembly: GCA_964495645.1. Taxonomy (GTDB): domain Bacteria; phylum Pseudomonadota; class Alphaproteobacteria; order Caulobacterales; family Caulobacteraceae; genus Phenylobacterium. The sequence goes on from CAZBXO010000005.1 coordinate 28,122, forward strand.
CGCAGCCGCTCGCCGCATCCAGCGCATAGACCTTGCCCGCCATGCTCGCTGCGAACACGCGGTCGCCGAAGATCAGCGGCTCGGAGTTCTTGGTGCCCGGGTAGGCGAAGGCCCACTTCACCTTCAGGCGGCCGACGTCGGCAGTCCTGAAGCCGGGGTTGGGCTGGTAGCGGCTGTTCTCGAGGTCGCGGCCCCAGCCATTCCACTGCGGCCCGTTCGGCTGTAGCGGGCCGTGTTTCGCGCAGACGTTCGGGTCGGGTCCGGCGTTCGCCTGCGGCGTCGGCGACTTGCCGGTCAGGAACCGGGTGATCCCGTAGAGTTGGGCGTCGGTAAGGCCCGTCGCCATCGGCTTCATCGCGCCCACTGTCAGGGCGTCATAGACCTCTTCCGGCGAGCGGCCCTCCAGCTGGGCCTTCGTGGGCGTCCGCTCGTCGGTCGCCGGGTCGTGGCACGACGCGCAACGCTGCTTGAAGATCGGTTCGCCGCTCACCGGATAGAGGCCGGCGGAGTTCTCCGGCGGGACCACGTAACCGGGCTTCGGCGTCGGAGCGGGCGGCCTCGCCGGAGGCGCCGGCTGGGCGATCGCCGCAGCCGCCAGTCCCGTCACGCACATCGCCAGCAACCACCGCAGCATGAACGCCCTCCCCGAGGCTTTGGCAGAGCCTAAGGGCGTCGCGCGTTTTTCGAAAGTCCGGTGTGGGGTTAAGCCACCCGCACCCGCGCCGTGCTCTCCGGCAGGTCCTGGCCGAAGGCGCGCTGGAAGAACTCGGCGACGGTGCCGCGCTCCAGCTCGTCGCACTTGTTCAGGAAGGTCATCCGGAAGCCGAGCGCGATGTCGCCGCCGAAGATCTCGGCGTTCTGGGCCCAGGTGATCACCGTCCGCGGGCTCATCACGGTCGAGATGTCGCCGTTCATGAAGGCGTTGCGGGTCATGTCGGCCACGCGGACCATGGCGGCGATGGTGCGCTTGCCCTCGGCCGTATTGTAGCTCGGCGCCTTGGCCAGCACGATCTCGGCTTCCACGTCGTGGCTGAGGTAGTTGAGCGTGGTGACGATCGACCAGCGGTCCATCTGGCCTTGGTTGATCTGCTGGGTGCCGTGGTAGAGGCCGGTCGTGTCGCCCAGGCCGATGGTGTTCGTCGTCGAGAACAGGCGGAACCAGGGGTTCGGCCGGATGACCCGGTTCTGATCGAGCAGGGTCAGCTTGCCCTGCGCCTCCAGCACCCGCTGGATCACGAACATCACGTCCGGCCGGCCGGCGTCGTACTCATCGAAGACGAGCGCGATCGGCCGCTGGATCGCCCAGGGCAGCATGCCTTCGCGGAACTCGGTGACCTGCTTGCCGTCCTTCAGGACGATGGCGTCCTTGCCGACCAGGTCGATGCGGCTGACGTGGCTGTCGAGGTTCACGCGGATCAGCGGCCAGTTCAGCCGCGCCGCCACCTGCTCGATGTGCGTCGACTTGCCGGTGCCGTGGTAGCCCTGGACCATCACGCGGCGGTTGTGGGCGAAGCCTGCCAGCAGCGCCCGCGTGGTCTCGGGATCGAACTTGTAGGCCTCGTCGATGTCCGGGACGTGCGGGTCGCGGGAGGTGAAGGCCGGGACCTTGATGTCCAGGTCCAGGCCGAAGGTTTCGCGCACGCTGACCTCGTGGTCCGGGGTCAGCGTCAACAAAGAGTCGTCGTCGGTGTCGAAGGCGGCCATGGCGGGGGTTCGATTACAGGCTTGCCCGAGCGGAAGCAAACGGGTGTTTTGACGGGGACGGGGCCTTGGGAAGCACCCGCCGGGAGACGCCCATGGTGAAGCTCGCCGAACGTCCGGACCACACGATCGCCGTGCAGGCGGAGCCGTCGGGCTTCGGCGCGCGCATCGAAGGCGTGGACCTCTCCCGGCCCCTAGATGGGGAGACTTTGGCCGCCGTGAAGGCCGCCTGGGCCGAGCACGGGGTCGCCTGCTTTCCGAACCAGCCGCTGACCCTGGACCAGCTGGAGGCCTTCACCCTGCAGATCGGTCCGTACGGCGACGACCCGTACGTCAAGCCGATGGCCGGCCACCCCAACGTGCTGGAGCTGCGCCGCGAACCCGACGAGAAGGCGGTGAACTTCGGCGCCGGCTGGCACTCGGACTGGAGCTTCCAGCCGGCCCCGCCGGCGGCGACCATCCTGCGCTCTGAAGTGGTGCCCCCGGTCGGCGGCGACACCCTGTTCTGCGACGCGGCGGCGGCCTACGACGCCCTGTCGGACGCCTTCAAGGCGCTGCTGGCGCCGCTGACCGCGATCCATTCGGCGACCCGGCCCTACGGGTCGAAAGGCTCCTTCGCCAAGGAGACCGAGAAGCGGACGATGCAGATCATCTCGTCCACCGATGCCGACAAGACCCACCCGCATCCGCTGGTCCGCACCCACCCGGTCACCGGCCGCAAGGCGTTGTTCGTGAGCCCGGTCTACACGATCGGCATTGCGGGCATGACCCAGGAAGAGGGCGACTCGATCCTGAACTTCCTCTTCAGACACCTGGTGCAGGACCGCTTCATCTACCGCCACAAGTGGGAGGCCGGCATGGTGCTCATGTGGGACAACCGGCGCACCATGCACATGGCCGAGGGCGGCTATGACGGGCACCTGCGCCTGATGCATCGCACGACCGTCGCCGGCGACGTTCC
>CAZBXO010000005.1:30883-50452 GCA_964495645.1 uncultured Phenylobacterium sp.
GCTATGACGGGCACCTGCGCCTGATGCATCGCACGACCGTCGCCGGCGACGTTCCTGTCTGACGCTCGGAACCATGGGGAGGGATCACCGATGAAGGCCATGCTCGGCTTCGCCGCCGCAATCGCGCTCGCCGCCAGCGCCGCCACCGCCGGACCGCCGGCCAACCTGATGCCGAAAGGCATCTCCGGGCCCGGTTGGAACGTCATGGATCTCGACGCGCAAAAGGCCTGGTACCAGGACAAGCTCGGGATGAAGGCGCTGCGCAGCTACGACCGCAACGGCAAGCCCTTCGAGTGGATCATGGGCTACGGCGGCGAGGGCGGCGCGATCCTGGCGCTGCTCGCCTCGCCGCAGCGCAAGCCGGGGCCGAACACCAACGCCCGCCTCATCCTGGCCGTGCCGGATTCGAAGGCCCTGGCCGAGTGGCTGAAGACCCAAGGGGTCGAGACCCGCATGGTCGCGCCGGGCGCCTACTTCATGAACGACCCGGAGGGCAATCCGGTGGAGATCTACACACCGCCGGCGCCGCCGCCGAAGTAGCCCGCAACCATCCCGCACCTTCAAATGTTGACGCGCCGCTGAGGGCTGCGCGCGCCGATCCCGCGCACCCATGGGCTGGTTTCCGGCGGCGTCGGTGGAGAGTGCAGTGGCGACCTATGCGTTGCGTGACGGAGGGCGTGTCGAGATTACCGGGTTGGTCGCCGGATCGGGCTACACCACCTGGAGAGCCCAGAAGTACGACGCCGCCGGCGATGCTGTGGGCGCGCCTTTCGAGACATCGATCCCCAGCAGTGAGCCGGCGCCCGTCGTCGAGGCGCTTGCCGGCGGCGGATACATCCTCGATGTCCGGACTGCGATGCCCGGGGGCCAGCAGTTGCAGGGCTTCGTCTTCGACGCTGCGGCCCAGGAACAGAGCCGGATCCTGACGGCGGGCACGTCGCTGCAGGTCGTGGCGTCCGACGACGACGGGTTCGTCGTGCTGCATCGCAATTCCAGCAAGTTCACGCCGGGCGACGAGTTCGTCGACCTCTACACGACCACCGGCGCCCGTGTGGCGACGGGCGGATTCCATCCGGCGAACGGGAGCACCGTCACCGTGACCCCGCAGGCCGGCGGCGACTTCCTGCTCAACTGGGTCGACGCCGGGGTGGGCCACACCCTGATCGTCGACCGTGACCACCTGGACTTCACGGCGCCGGTCACAGGCGACGTCGCCTTCTACGACGACAACCCGCCCCCGGCGCAGCTGGCCCCTGCCGGCAGCAACGACAGCACGCCCACGCTGCGAATCCCGGTCCATGAGATCGGCTGGTACTCCGTGGAGCCGAATCCGCAGGGCAATCCGAGCGGCTTTTCGGGCCTCACCCACGAGATCACCGCCGCCGACGTCCAGCGCGGCTACGTGGAGTTCACGCCCGGCCCGTTGTCCGACGGGACCTACGATTTCCGGGTCCAGGTCGCCGATTCGAACAACATCGCCGCGTCGCCCCAGACGTTCCGGTACGTGATCGACACCACGGCGCCGGCCGCCCCCACCATCAGCACGATCATCGACGACGCGGGGGCCCAGACCGGTCCAGTGGCGGCGGGCGGCTCGACCGACGACACCACGCCCACGGTCCGGGTCACGCTCGCGGCGCTCGGCGCGAGCCAGGAGAACGCCCAGGTCATGATCGACGGCGTGGCCTATGGCGTCGCGCCGATCTCGAGCGACGACGTGGCCCGCGGCTACATCGACGTGCACGCCGTCGGAACGACGGTCGCGCCGGGCCAGCACACCTTCACGGCCCTGATCTACGACCGCGCGGGCAACCAGAGCGGCACGAGCGCGGGCTACAGCTTCACCGAGGTGGCGCAGGCGGGGCAGGTGATCAACTCGCCGGGGCCGGGCTCGCGGCTGACCGGCGGGACCGGCGACGACACGCTGAACGCCAGCCAGGGCTCCGACACGCTGACCGGCGGCGCCGGCCGCGATGTCTTCGCGTGGGCGCGCGAGCCCTGGTCGCCTGCCACCGTCACCGACTTCGAGAAGGGCGTCGACCGGCTCGACCTCTCGGCCCTCTTCGCCGCCGGCGGCTACACGGGGTCGGACCCGGTCGGCGACGGCTGGATCAAGCTGCAGAACGGGCCGGGCGGCCTGCAGGTGCTGTTCGACCACGACGGCCGCGGGCCCAATCCACAGTGGCCGAACTTCATCATGACCCTGAACGGACTCTCGAGCTTCAACACCAGCTGGGCGGAGCTGACGGGACAGGCGCCGGCCCCGCCGCCGGGGCCGCAGGTGAACTTCTCCGGAGGAAACCAGACGGCGGTCCTGCCGGAAGCCCAGACCACCTCACGCTTCAACTTCTCCCTCACCCGCACCGGCGACGCCTCAGGACCGGCGACCGTGGATTGGACGGTCACGCCCTCGGGCGACCATCCGGTCGACGGGGCGGATTTCGCGGGCGGCGTGCTGCCGCACGGCACGGTGACGTTCGCCGCAGGTCAGAGCATCGCGGGCTTCACCGTTCCTGTGACGGACGACACGCTGTTCGAGAACGACGAGACGTTCACCGTCACGCTCGGAAACCCGACGGGCGTCGGGCTCGGGGCCAACAACGTCGCCCATGGCGTGATCCAGAACGACGACGACGTCCCGCCCGCCAGCGGCGGCCAGGTGATCAACTCGCCCGGGCCCGGCTCCACCCTCACCGGCGGCGCAGGCAACGACACCCTGAACGCCTCGCAGGGGCCCGACGTGCTGACCGGCGGGGCCGGCGCAGACGTCTTCCATTGGGACCGCGAGCCTTGGGCGCCGGCGCGGATCACCGACTTCCAGCTGGGGACCGACCGGCTCGATTTCTCCAGCCTGTTCGCGGCGGCGGGCTACACCGGCTCCAATCCGGTCGCCGATCACTACATCCAGTTCCTCGACGACGGCGCGGGCGGAACCAAGGTGGTGTTCGACCACGACGGGACCGGTCCGAACCCGCAATGGGGCAACTACGTTCTGCAGCTCGAGCACGTCGGCGCCCAGAACCTGACCTGGGCGCAGCTCGCCGGAAGCGCGCAGCCGGCCGGCTCGGTGATCTCCACGTCGGCCGGCCCCTTCGACCTGCTCGAGGGCACCGGCGGCCTCACCCGTTTCGACATCGGCATCAGCCGGCAGGGCGACCTCTCCACGACCGCTTCGGTCGACTGGTCCATCGTGGCGGGTCCCGGGACCTCCGCGTCGCCTGACGACTTCGAAGGTGGTGTCTTCCCATCGGGCCACGTGACCTTCGGGCCCGGCCAGAGCTTGACCCGGATCTTCTGGAACGTCGTCGGCGACACCGTTCCGGAGCCGCACGAGACCTTCCGCGTGGTGCTGAGCAACCCGACGAACGCCTCGCTGGGGACCTCGGTCAGCAACTTCACCATCGACAACGACGACGGCGCCCCGCCACCTCCCGGCGGCGGACAGGTGATCAATTCCCCGGGGCCCGGATCCGTTCTCGTGGGCGGGGCCGGCGACGACACCCTGAACGCTTCCCGCGGCTCCGACATCCTGACCGGCAACGGCGGCCACGACGTCTTCGCCTGGGCGCAGGAGCCGTGGTCGCCGGCCGAGGTCACCGACTTCACCCCGGGCGTCGACAAGCTGGACTTCCGGGCGCTGCTGGACGCCGCCGGCTATGCGGGCTCCGATCCCTTCGGCGCGGGGTACCTCAGCCTGATCTCCGACGGCAGCGACGGGACCAAGGTGCTGTTCGACCACGATGCGAGCGGCTCCAGCCCGCAGTGGGCGAACTACGTCATCCATCTGCAGCATGTGGCGCCGGGCGCGGTCTCCGCCGGCGACTTCATCTTCCAGTGATGGCGCTCCGGCCCCTTCCGCGCTAGCGGAAGGGGCATGGGCGCCGAGATCGATCCCTTCCACGCCATCTCCATCAGCGGGCTGGCGCAGCGGCTCAAAGCCGACGGGCGCTCGATCATCCACATGGAGTTCGGCCAGCCGTCGACCGGCGCGCCGGCCGCCGCAATCGCCCGCGCGCAGGAAGTGCTGGCGACCGACCCCATGGGCTACTGGTCGAGCGACGCGCTGAAGGCGCGCATCTGCCGCCACTACGACGAGACCTACGGCGTCGCGATCGAGCCGCGGCAGGTGACGCTGACCTGCGGCGCCTCGCCGGCGATGGTCATCGCGCTCGCTGCCAGCTTCTCGCCTGGCGACGTGGTCGGCTGCGCCCGGCCCGGCTACGTCGCCTACCGCAACACGCTGAAGGCGCTGCACATGGTGCCGCTGGAGATCCCTTGCGGCCCGACCACCCGCTTCCAGCTCACTGCCGAGACGATCGCCGCCCTGGACCCCGCGCCTGCGGGATTGATCCTCGCCAGCCCCGCAAACCCGACGGGCACGATCCTGCCGCCGCAGGAGCTCGCCGCCATCGCCGAGGTGTGCCGCGGCCGCGGCATCCGGCTCGTGTCCGACGAGATCTACCATGGCCTGAGCTACGCCGGCCCGACCCGCTCGATCCTCGAGTTCGAGTCCACCGCCCTCGTGGTCAACTCGTTCTCCAAGTACTTCAGCATGGCCGGCTGGCGGCTGGGCTGGCTGATCGTCCCGCCCGAACAGGCTCCGCGCGCGCTCGCCTACATGGGCGCGCTCTTCCTGACCGCGCCCGCGTTGGCTCAGCACGCCGCGCTGGTCGCCATGGATTGCCGCGAGGAGCTCGAGGGCCACCTGCAGACCTACGCCCGCAACCGCGACCTGGTGCTGGCCGCCCTCCCTGCGCTCGGCCTCGACCGCATCGCCCCGCCCGACGGCGCCTTCTACATCTACGCCGATGTCGGCCGCTTCACCGGCGACAGCCTGGAGTTCTGCAAGGAGATCCTGCGCGACACCGGCGTGGCGCTCGCGCCGGGCATCGACTTCGACCCCGTCGACGGCCGCCGCTTCATCCGCATCAGCTTCGCGGTCTCTACGCCCGAGGTGGAGGAGGCGCTCCGCCGGCTGACGCCCTGGTTCGAGGCGCGGCTGGCGCAAGCGGCCTAGGGTTCGCGGTAGACGACGCCATCCCTCATCACGAAGCGCACGTCCTTCAACGTCGAAATATCAGCTGCAGGGTCGCCACCCACGGCGACCAGGTCCGCCGCCGCTCCCGGCGCGACGCGCCCTAGCGCCGCCTGCCCGAGTAGTTTCGCATTGACCGCCGTCGCCGCGGTCAGCGCCTGTTCGGGCGTCATGCCGTCCCTCACCATCCAGTCCAATTCGCGCCAGTTCTCGCCGTGGGCGAAGACGCCGACATCGCCACCCATGCCGATGGTCACGCCCAGCTTCATCGCCAGGCGGAGAGTCTCCGCGGCGCGGGCCATCGCAGGGGCCGGCGGGCCGCCCGGCTTGTAGCGGCCGGCGTACTCTGACGTCGCCGCCACGGCCGCGAGCGTCGGGACCAGCGCCGTCCCCTTGGCCTTCATCAGCCGCAGCGTCGCCTCTGAGGCCTCGTAGCCGTGCTCGATGGTGTCGACGCCGGCGGCGACGGCGCGCCGGATGCCCTCGTCGGACGCCGCGTGCGCCGCGACCGGCCGCCCGAGGTCGTGCGCGGTGTCGACCAGGGCCTTCAGCTCGGCCTCGGTGAACGCCGGCCGCGCCTCGCCTGCCGGCCCGATGCGGTAGTCGGCGTAGACCTTGATCCAGTCGGCGCCGGCCGCCGCCTGTTCACGTACGGCACGGACGATCTCCGCCTCCCCGGAGACCTCCTGCGCGCCCTGCGGCAGCTCCATGTCGGTGCGGAAGCCCTTGCGGGGGCCGTAGGCGCCGCGCGCCACGATCGCCCGCGTGGTCACGAAGAGGCGCGGACCCGCAATCAGGCCGTCGGCGATCGCCTTCTTCAGCGCCACGTCGGCGTCGCCGGCGCCCTCGGTGCCCAGTTCGCGCTCGGTGGTGAAACCCGCCATCAGCGTCCGGGTCGCGTCGCGGCCCGCGCGCAGCGTCCGGTAGTACGGCGGCTCCTTGAGCACTTGATCGTCCCAGGCAGCCTCGTTGTAGGGGTGCAGCAAGAGGTGCGAGTGCAGCTCGATCAGGCCTGGGATCAGCGTCGTCCCCGGCAGGCGAACGACTTCCGCGCCGCCCGCCGCCACCTGCGCCTTCGGACCGACCGCGGCGATGCGCCCGCCTTCCACCAGCACCACCCAGCCGGCATGCCGCGGCTCGCCGGCTGTCCACACGGCGTCCGGCTCGATCAGCGTCCGCTGGACCTGCGCCGCGGCCGGCATGGCGAGGACAGCGAGCGCGGCGGCGAGTAGCTTGAGCATGGCCGCCAACCTAGGCCGCGCCTCAAGCCTTGTGGAAGAAGGCGTAGATGCGTTCGGCCAGGGGCTGGCTGACGCCTTCGACCTTGGCGATGTCGTCGATGGACGCGCGGCTGACCCCCCGGGCGGAGCCGAAGGCGTTGAGAAGGGCGCGCTTGCGGCCCGGACCGATCCCCTCGATCTCGTCGAGCGGATTCCTCTTCATCTCCATCGTGCGCCGCGTGCGGTGGCTGCCGATGGCGAAGCGGTGGGCCTCGTCGCGCAGGCGCTGCAGGTAGTAGAGCACGGGCGACTTGGGCTCGAGCATGAAGGGCTCCTTGCCCGGCATGAAGAACCGCTCCAGGCCGGCGTCCCGGTCCGGCCCTTTGGCGACGCCCACCACCGCGATGTCGTCGACCCCCAGGTCGGCCATGATCTCCAGGGCGGCGGCGAGCTGGCCGGCCCCGCCGTCGATGAGCACCAGGTCAGGACGGATGGCCTCGGCCCCCTCCTCCTCTTCCTTCACCAGCCGGCCGAAGCGGCGGCGCAGAACCTCCTTCATCATCCCGTAGTCGTCGCCGGGCGTGAGCTCGGTCGAGCGGATGTTGAACTTGCGGTACTGGCTCTTCTGGAAGCCCTCGGGCCCGGCCACGATCATCCCGCCGACCGCGTTGGTCCCCATGATGTGGCTGTTGTCGTAGACCTCGATCCGCTCCGGCTGCGCCTCCAGGCCGAACGCCTCGCAGACCCCCGCCAACAGCCTCGACTGGGCCGAGCTCTCGGCCATCTTCCGCCCCAACGCCTCGCGGGCGTTGACCAGGGCATGCTCCACGAGACGGCATTTCTCGCCGCGCTGCGGCCGGCTGATCTCCACCTTGCGGCCCGACTTCTGGGCGAAGGCCTCCGAGAGCAGCTCGCACTCGCCAGGCAGCAGGTTCACCAGGATCAGCTTCGGGATCGGCTTGTCGTCGTAGAACTGGCCGAGGAAGGCGCTCATCACGTCCGGGTCCTCGTCCGTCCGGTCGACCCGCGGGAAGTAGGCGCGGTTGCCCCAGTTCTGGCCGGCGCGGAAGAAGAACACCTGCACGCAGGCCTGGCCGCCCTCGGCGTGCAGCGCGAAGACGTCGGCCTCGTCGAGCGTCTCGGGGTTGATCTGCTGCTCCTGCGCCACCGAGGCCAGGGCGCGGATGCGGTCGCGGATCTTCGCCGCCCGCTCGAACTCCATGTCGTCGGAGGCGGCCTGCATCTCGCCGGCCATCTTCGCCATCACCGCCCGGCTCTTGCCGCGCAGGAAGGCCTCGGCCTGGTCCACGAGGCCGGCGTAGTCGTCGAGGCTGATGAGGCCGGTGCAGGGCGCCGCGCAGCGGCGGATCTGGTGCAGCATGCAGGGCCGGGTGCGGGTCTCGTAGACGCTGTCGGAGCAGGAGCGCAGGAGGAACGCCTTCTGCAGCGTGTTCAGGGTCTTGTTCACCGAGTAGGCGGACGCGAACGGGCCGAAGTAGTCCCCCTTGATGGTGTGCGCGCCGCGGTGCTTCTTCAGCTGCGCGGCCGGATGCTCGCGGCGGATGACGATCTCGGGAAAGCTCTTGTCGTCGCGCAACAGCACGTTGAAGCGCGGCTTCAGCTGCTTGATCAGGTTGATCTCGAGCAGCAGGGCGTCGGTCTCGGTGCGGGTGGTGACGAACTCCATGGAGCGCGTCAGGTCGACCATCAGGGCGATGCGCTGGGTGTGGAACCGCCCCTGCGCGTACTGCACCACGCGCTTCTTCAGCGAGCGCGCCTTGCCGACGTAGAGCACCTCCCCGTCCTCGGCCATCATCCGATAGACGCCGGGCCGGTCGGGCAGGCGCTTGACCTCGTCCTTGATCAGCGCGGCGCCCTTCAGCGGCGCGCCCGCGGGGGTGTCGAGCATGCGGGGGATATAGGGCGGAATCAGCACGGGCGGCAGGCCCAGATGCTCCCCCTCTGGGGAGCATCTTTGGGCTCAGCTCGCGCGTCGGTACGTCACGTGGGCGCGGGTTCCGCTACTTCGCCGCCAGCCAGGCATCGAGCGCCTTCGCGAAGGCTTCCGGCTGGTCGTACATGACGAAGTGGGCGCTGTCGGGCGCCAGCTGCACCGTGATCGCCGGCGCGTCGGCGTAGAAGCTCTTGTAGATCGGCCCCATGACGCCCGCGGGCGCACCCACCGGCACGTTGTCGGGGTGGATCAGCAGGATCGGCGTCCGGATCGCGCCCAGCTTGGGCCGCAGGTCGAGCAGGAGGTCGTCGTACATCGCCCGGCCGACCACCGAGCGGTCGCTGATCGCGCCCCACTCGGCGACGCGCTGGCGCACCTCGGGCAGCTTCGACATGCCGGCCATCTGGCCCTTCAGCGACTCCGGCGTAACGGGCCCAGTCGACCTGAGCATGGCGTCGCGCATCTGCGTCGCGATCGGGCGGATTTGTTCGACCGTGGGGTTCGGCGTGCGCAGCATCGTCGCCCCGAAGAACGGCAGGGCGTCGACGATGAAGGCCCGCTTCAGGTGCTCCGGATGGGTCTCGGCCAGGTAGAGGATGGTCGTGCCGCCCAGCGAATGGCCGACCACGGTCGCGGGCGAGAGCTTCGCCTCGACGAGGTAGGCATCGATCGCTTCCGCCGTCGGGATCAGCACGTCGCCGCTCGCGTTGCCGCGGGCGCTCTCGCCGGCGAAGCCGGCGATCTGGATCAGGTGCACCCGGTACCTGCCTTTCAGCCGCTCGGCCGTGGCCTTCCAGGTCTCCCGCGACGAGGCGAGGCCGGGGATGAACACCACGTCCGGGCCCTTCCCCACGATCTCGTCGGAGAAGCGGTCGCGGACGACCACCGTGGAGTCCTTGAAGAGCGGGGTGGTGTCGGCCGCCGCCGCCGGGAAGGCGAAGGCGAGCGCCGCCGCTGCGGCCAGAAGAGTCTTGAGCATTGGGGGTGTTCCTAGTTCGGATTGACCAGCCTCGACATGGCGTCGAGGTCGCGGATGAAGGCCTCGCGGCCGGTTTCGGTGAGGTTCACCCCGGTGAGCGGCTTGCACCCCACGAAGCTCTTCTCGATGGCCACGTCGCCCGCCTCCTCGAACGATCAGAACTTCACCGTTCCCGCGCCGATCCGGTCGACGACCGACTTGGTCACCTTCACGTAGCCGCGCTTCGGGTCCTTGAAGTAGAGAGGCCCCTTGACCTTCAGGGGGTCCCAGCCGTCGGCGACCAGGTCCATCTTGCGCACCTTGAAAGTCCCGGTGGTCGCGATGGCCGGCAGCACGCGGACGAACACCGGCTGAGCGTAGCCGGGCAGCTCGCGCTCCACATGCTCGCCGAACGCCTTGATGTCGAAGCCCTTGCCGACGACCAGAGCCGCCATGCCGGCGCGGCCCTCGGCTTCCGGAACCTCGACGCCGTAGACCGTGGCTTCGTCCACGGCCGGAGCCGCCGTCAGCCGCTCGGAGACCTCGCTGGTCGACACGTTCTCGCCCTTCCAGCGAAAGGTGTCGCCGATCCGGTCGACGAAGTAGAGGTAGCCGTCGGCGTCGATGCGCATCAGGTCGCCGGTCGCGAACCAGGCGTCGCCGCGCTCGAACACGTCGTGCAACACCTTCTTCTCGGAGGCCGCCTTGTCGAGGTATCCGGTGTAGTCGGTGCGCGCGTCGGTCCCGACCTTGCCGATGCACTGGCCGACTTGCCCCGGTCCGCATTCGATGCAGAAGCCGTCCGCGCCGCGGACGACCTCCTCGGCCTCCACGTCGTACTGCACGAGGCGGATGTTGAACCGCTTGCGCATCCACTTTGGCGCGCGGCCGATCGCGCCCTCGTGGCCGTCGAAGTTGAACGACGACACGTTGCCTTCGGTGGAGCCGTAGAACTCCAGGATGTTGGGGATGCGGAAACGGCGCTTCATCTCCGGCCAGACATCAGGGCGCAGGCCATTGCCGAACGCCAGCCGGATCTTGTGGCGGGTCTCATCCGGATCGGGCGGATTGTTCACGAGGTAGCGGCAGAGCTCGCCGATGTAGACGAACATGGTGCAGCCTTCGGCCACGACCTCCGGCCAGAATTGCGTGGCCGAGAACCGCCGCTTCAGCACCACCGAACCGCCGTTCAGCAGCGCCGCCCCCATACCGCAGAGGCCGCCGGTGGCGTGGTAGAGCGGCAGCGCCACGTAGATCCTGTCGCTGGCCTTGGCGTTCGTCGCCGCTGCAAAGGCGCGCATGTAGAGCTGCGCGCGGGTGTGGGCGATCCGCGCCGCCTTCGGCAGGCCCGTGGTGCCCGAGGTGAAGATCAGCAGGACCGTGTCGGCCGCAGTCATGCCCTCGCGCACCGAGCGGTCCGGGGGGAGTTGGCTACAGCTCTTCAGCGCCTGGGCGAGGTCGCGCTGCGACCCGTGCGCCGGCCCCAGCACCCATTGGTGCAGCGGCTTGTCGAGCAGCGGCAGCACCTGCTCGAAGGTCGGCGAGGTCTCGCCGTCCACCAGGATGTGGGTCGCCCCCGAGATGGTCAGGCAGTGCGCCAGCTGGGCCCCGGCCAGCTGGTTGTTGATCAGCGCCGTGACCACGCCGACCTTGGAGAGGCCGTACCAGATTGGGAGGTACTCCGCCCGGTTCGGCATGAACAGCGCCACGACAGCGCCCTTGCGCAGGTTCTGGCCCTTGGCCCAGTGGGCGTAGCGGTTGGCCACTGCGTCCATCTCGCCGTAGGTCCAGGTGCGGCCCTCGAAGGTGATCGCCGGGCGGCCGCGCCACTTTTCCACCGCCGCCTGCAGGTCGTCGCAGACCAGCACCGGGGAGGCGCGGTCGATCGACTTCACGCGATTCAGCGTCCGACGCAGGCCCTGGAAGTAGCGGAGGTCCCGCTTCAGCCGCGCGCTCAGCCGCATCCCGCTCTCCCAAGCCGCCCTCACAGTGGAGAGCACGCGCAGGCGCGGTCAAGGACGCCGGCGCCACAGTCGTCAGCTGAACCGCTCCCACGCCGCCTGGCGGGAGACGCCGAGCTTTTCGCCGATCACCGCCCAGCTGACCTCGCGCTTGCGGAGTTCGTCCACCAGCGACTGCAGGAAGTTGCGGCTGGATTCGGCGGCGAAGTTGGCGTGGCCCATCAGCTCCACGAGTTCCTCCGTCGGCCGCGCCAGGGGCTTGAACGTGCTGTGGTCCGGCGGCGGACCGCCCGCCATGATCCCGCGGCAGAGCTCCACGCACTCGTCGCAGATGAAGACGCCGGGGCCCGCGACCAGCATCTTCACCGTGTGCTGGGCTTTGCCGCAGAACGAGCAGTGGATGGTCTTGGGCAGCTTTGCGCCCATCGCCCGCTCCGCCTTTTTCCGCGCCTTGGCTTCCGGGGTCATCGCCATGTCAAGGTATCCTTGACTGTCAAGTATATCCTGACACCCGGCCCGTCAAGACCTCCCTGACGCCGACTCGCGGTAGGATCTGATCATGCAGCACCTGCCGAAGGCGATCCTGTTCGATCTGGACGAGACCCTCATCACCTTTGGCCGGCGGCGCGAGCAGATCGACGTCGTGGCCGAGGAGTTCGGCCTGCCGGCTGGAATAGGGTCTGGCATAACGCAGAGCTTCGACCGCTTCTGGGGCGACGCGGCCCGCCACAAGCACTGGCGCTTCCGCCTCGCCGAGGCCCGCGCCGAGTCTGCGCGGATCGCCTTTGCGGAACTCGGCCTGCCGGCAGAGCTCGCGGTCCCCTTCGCCGAGCGTTTCCACGCCTACCGCGAGGCGCAGATGGACGAGTTCCCTCAGGCGCTGCAGACCATCGACATCCTGAAGGCGGCCGGCGTGCGCCTGTCGCTCGTCACCAACGGCGACGCCACGCAGCAACGGGCCAAGGTCGACCGCTTCGCGCTGGCGCCACGGTTCGACCACATCCAGATCGAGGGCGAAGTCGGCTTCGGCAAGCCGGAGGAGCGGGCCTACCGTCACGCCCTCGACGCCTTGGGCGTGGCCGCCGCCGAGGCCTGGATGGTCGGCGACAACCTTGATTGGGAAGTGGCCGGTCCGCAGCGGCTCGGCATCTACGCCATCTGGCACGACCATCTGGGCGAGGGCCTGCCCCCGGGAAGCCCGGTGAAGCCTGACCGCATCATCCGGGCGATCCCCGAGCTGCTCACGCCGCCGGATTGAGGCGCGACTTTGGCGAGCTTGGCCAGAATAAGGCAAGTCTTTCGAAGGTCTTGCAGGTAGAAAGCCTGACCATTTCAAACAACCTTTGCGTGGAACCGATGCCACATCTCATCGTTCTGTCGGGCCGAACACCGAGGGATCGAAAGATGTCCATGAACAACTATGACCCCACCTCCACCGATGGCTCGGCGAGCGGCTCCGGTTCGCTGACCGACGCGCCCCTGATGAACGCGACGCCGATCTGGGAACAGCGCGGCAGGAAGAAGAAGGGCCTCGCCGCGCGCACGGCGCCGGCCGCCGGCGCGGCCGCCACAGCGCCTGTCGAGGCGCGCACCATCGAGCCCGGGTCCGCGGCGGCGATGGACGCCAACGACGCCTACATCATGGGCCCGGCCGCGGCGCCGGACACGATCACGCGCGAAGACGACGTCGGCATTGGAACCCCGATCGGCCGCACGCGTACGACGACCGTGCAGAAGAAGTCGGCTGCCGCCCCAGCCGCCATCGCGCTCGGCGTTCTGGCCCTGGCCGGGGTGGGCGCCGCAGGCTGGTACGCCAGCCAGGACCGCGACGATGGCGTACCGGAACTGACGCCGGGCGCACCGGTCGTCGCCGAAGCTACGCCGTCCGAGACCGCCGCGATCGCCGCGACCACGGCGCCGCCAGCCACGGTCGCCCCGTCCCGCCAGACCGTGACGGTCTCCAGCGAGGCGCCGCGGGCGGCCGTCCGCACCGCCCGCGCGACGCCGCGCGTGCGCCCGGCTCCGTCGGCCGCCGACAACGCGACCAGCGCCAGCGCCACCCTCCCGGACGCGCCTCAGCCATACTCCACGACGACGCCCGCTCCCGCGTCGGCGACGCCCCCTCCGGCTCCGGCCGACGCCGCGCCGCCCGAACCGGTAAACCCCGCGCCCGCCCCGATCCCGGTGACCCCGCCGGTGCAGACGCCGGACGCGCCAGCCGCGACGCCGCCGAACGACACGGCGCCGCCGGCCCTCCCGCAATCCTGAGCCTCTCATCCAGCCGTTGGGGGGAAGGGCGGCCCGCCAGGGCCGCCCTTCTCTTGTCCGCTCTCCAGTCCTAGGGTCCGAACCATGGCCGTCGCCTTCACCCGCGAGGAGGACTACGAAGCCCAGGCGGCGAACCTGCCCGACCGGCCGATGTCGCCGCATCCCAACCTGGTCACCGCTTCCGGGCTCGCCGCCATCGAGGCCGAACTCGCCGCCGCCCGCGCCGCCTACGCCGCGGCCCAGACCGGCGGCGGCATCGCAGCCGACCGCACGGCCATGGCCCGCGCCACGCGCGACCTTCGCTACTGGTCCAGCCGCCGCGCCTCGGCCCAGCTGACCGAGCCGACGGGCGAACCCGGAACCGTCCAGTTCGGCCGCACCGTCACCATCGAGCGCGGCGACGGCCGCCGGCAGACCTGGCGCGTCGTCGGCGAGGACGAAGCCGACCCGGCACACGGCAGCGTCAGCTACGTCAGCCCGCTGGCCCGCGCGCTGATGGGCAAGCGCGAGGGTGACGTCGCCACGGTCAACGGGGCGGAGGTGGAGATCACTTCGGTCAGCTGAGGTTCATCGGCCCAAAGCCAAGCTTCGGCCACAGACCGTCGCTACCCGGATCGCGGGGGGCGCGCATGTCGGGGGATCTGCGCACCATGAAGCTCGCCATCGCCGGCCTCGCCGCGGCCGCTGCGCTCGCCGCACCCGCGGCGGCGCAGGCGCCGGACTCCGTGCTCATCGAGGAGCTGGTCGTCGTGGCGCCCGTCCCCGGGCCCGCCTGGTGGCGGGTCTCCGACCAGGACAGCGAGGTCTACGTGATGGTGGCGCCAAGCGTGGCGATCGCCGGCCACGCCTGGGATCGCGGCGCCCTCGAGAAGCGGATGAAGGGGGCCAACGTCTTCATCCTGCCCGCTGCGCTGTCGGTGGCGGATCTCCGTTCCGCGCCAGGCATGGCCGGAATGATCGCCCAGACCCCGAAGCTCCTGTTCATGCGCAAGCCGAAGTTCCAGGCGAAGGACCCGCGCCCGCTGGAGGATGAGATGCCCGCCCCCTTGCGCGCCCGCTTCGTCGCGCTCCGCGAACGGGCCGGCCAGCCGGCGGACCGCTACGCCCACCTCGCACCGTGGCAGGCGGCCGGTGCGCTCGAGCGCGACTACCGCGCCCATCTGAAGCTCACTCAGAGCGACATGCTGTCGGCCGGGGGGATCGTGGTGCGCGAGTTCGCCGACCTCGCCAAGCGCAACGCGGTGCGCACGGAGGTCGCCTACAAGATCACCATCCCGGCCGTGAAGCTGAAGTTCCAGACCAATGACGAGCCGCCGGCCGAAGTCGTCTGGACCTGCCTCGACGCCGCCCTGACCCGCATGACCCAGCGGGCCGAACGCGAGCGCGCCGTCTACCTGGCGTGGGCGTCCGGCGACGTCCGCCCGCTGCTCAACCCGCCGCCACCGGCGCCCGTGGATCCCAAGTGCGCCGGCCCCGGCAAGTCGGCCGGCTACCATGAGAACACCAACGTGGGCGGGCCGATCACCCGCATGGAGGAGGCCTTCGTGCGCGACCAGGCCGCGGCCGTCGAGCGGGCCCTGGCGAAGCCCGGCCGCTCGGTTGCGGTGCTGGAGGCGCTCTCGCCGCTCGGCCGCGCGGAGATGGGCATGCTGGGCCGCAAAGGCGTGCTGGCTCGCCTGCGCGCCCGCGGCTTCGACGTCGACGGGCCCGCGGAGATCGACGAAAGCTAACGTCCGTCCCGCGAATGGAGGAGGCCCGATGATCAGAGCAGCGTGTCACTGCGGAGCGGTGCGCATCGTCCTGGAGCGGGCGCCGGAGTGGGTGCTCGACTGCAACTGCTCGATCTGCCGGCGCTTGGGCGGGCTCTGGGCGTACGCCTGGGACCGGCTGGCGGAGCGGGATCTGAAGATCGAATTCGTCCAGGGGGCCGACGCGGTCGAGGCCTATGTCTGGGGTGACAGGGAACTTGGGTTCTGGCGCTGCAGGACCTGCGGCTGCCACACCCACCACACGCTCATCGGCGAGCCGGACAAGATCCGCGGCGTCAACGTGCGGATGTGCCTGGACCTCGACCCCGCCACGGTGCGGGTGGAACGGGCCGACAACGGCCATACCGGCTGGTTCTGGACCCGGCCCGACGGCGCCGTCTGGAAGAGCCCCTGGCCGCCGGATCCTCCCCGGGGCCCCGACGACTGGCGTTGAACATCTAAGGCCAAGCTGCGCCACATTCCGTGTCGAATTGCCGCGATCGGGCCCAATCCCCGCCGCTTTGGGAAGCGATGCCGTGGGTCGTTGAAACGTCAACGAACCGGGGTGGGGGCCTTGGACGGAAGGAACCCAGGAATGATCGAACGCGCCACGAAGGTGATGGCGGTGGGCGCAATGCTGCTGGCGGCGACGAGCCTCGGCGGCTGCGCCACGAAGAAGTACGCGCGCAACCAGGCGGCGCAACAGGCGGCCATCGTCGGCAGCCGCGTCGACGTGGTCCAGACGCAGGTGAACGCGGTCGACGGCACGGCCAAGGATGCGCTCTCCCGCGCGATCGCCGCCGGCAAACTCGCGGAAGGCAAGTTCCTCTTCGAGGAGGTGCTGTCGGACGACTCGATGAAGTTCCCGATCGACAAGGCCGACCTCTCGCCCGAGGCCACCGCCCGGCTCGACGCCTTCGTCGAGAAGCTGAAGTCCGACAACCGCAACGTCTACGTCGAGGTCCAGGGTCACACCGACATCACCGGGCCCAAGGACCACAACTACAAGCTCGGCGAGCAGCGGGCCGAGGCCGTGCGCCGCTACCTGAACCAGAAGGGCGTCGCCCTGAACCGCATCGGCACGATCAGCTATGGCCCTGATGCGCCGGTGGCCGACAACGCCAGCCGCGACGGTCGCCAACAGAATCGCCGGGTGGTCCTGATCGTCCTCAGCTGAGGCGGTCGCGATGGATGGGCGTCGGGCGACGCGGCGACGCGTGGCCTCCGCGACGCTCGTCGTCGCGGGGCACGCCGCCGTGCTGGTCGCGCTCCTAAGTGTCCGGCCCGGCGGTCCGCCCGATTTGGTCGAGATCGAACCGATCCCGGTCGCCTTCGTCACCCTGCCGCCCCCGCCCCCGCCGCCGGGACCCGAGCTCCCGCCGCCGGATCCCGAGCCCGAGCCGCCCGCGCCCAAGGCGCCGGCGGTGCGGCGCCTGCCCGCAAGGCCCGCTCGGGTCCCGCCGCCGCCCGCCGTGGCGCCGCTGGCGGTCAGGTTGGGGCCGTTGTCCGCCGGCGACGCCGAGGTCGGCGAGGCCGAGCTCGCCGGCGCGGCGACCGCCGGGACGGGCTCGGGCGGCGGCGGCTGCAACATGGTGCGCCATCTGGAGAGCGCGCTGCGCAAGGACCGCATGGTCCAGTCCGCCGTGGCCGGCGCGCATCGGGGCAAGGCGCTCAGGGTCTGGAACGGCGACTGGGTGCGCCACGGCGCCGAGGAAGGCGCGGGCCTGGCCGCCGTGCGCGAGGCCATCCAGTGGGAGGTCGGCTTCGCGCCGCCCGAGTGCAAACGCCAGTCCGTAAAGGGTCTCGTCGTCCTCGCCCTGAACGACACTCCGGGCGGTCCGCGCCTCGTGCTCGGCCAGCGCGACTGGCGCTGGTCTGACCTGCTGTTCGCCAAGCGCTAGGTAGGGGGCCGGGTCGCCTGCATGGACGGGCGCGCGGCCATCGCGGCCTCGAACGCGGTGAGCTTCGGGCGGCCGTCGCGCCAGCCGAGCTGGGGGAAGCGGAAGTCGAGGTAGCCGAGCGCGCAGGCCACCGCGATCTCGGCCAGACGCGGCGGGTCGGCCGGCACGAAAGCGGCCTCCAGCTGGTCCAGGGCGCGGGTCACCTTGCCGAGCTGGCCGTCGGTCCAGTCGTCCCAGCGCAGCGCCTCGGGCCGCAGCCAGGTCTCGTAGCGCGCGAGAAGGGCCGCATCGAGCAGGCCGTCCGCGGTCGCCTGGATGGTCAGCGCCCGCCAGCGCGCCGGCCCTTCGTCCGGGACGAGCCTGCCGCTGGAGCGCTCATCCAGCCATTCCAGGATCACACGGCTGTCGTAGAGCGCCGCGCCGTCGTCGGTGACGAGCGTCGGGAGCTTGCCGAGGGGGTTGGCCGCGGTCACGGCGGCATCCGGCGCCACCGGCGTCACGGTCACCGGGACGAGTTCGATGTCGGCCGCGAGTCCCGTCTCGTGGGCCGCGACGAGGACCTTGCGGACGTAGGGGCTGGCTTGCGAGTAGTAGAGCTTCATGCCGCCACGCTAGCCGGCCGCGGCCGCCTCTTCCACCTGCCAGAGCCGGTCCTTGCCGAAGAACATCTCCCCGTCCACGAAGAAGGTCGGGATGCCGAACACGCCGCGCGCCACCGCGGCCTCGGTGTTGGCGACCAACTCGGCCTTCACCTCGGGGTCCTGGGTGGCTTCCAGGATCGCCTTGGCGTCCAGCCCACCGGCGGCCAGCACCCGGGCGGCGACCTCCGGATCGTCCATCTTCTCGCCGGCCTCCCACATCGCGGCTTCCACGACCTCCAGGTAGCGGTCGCCGACGCCCATCCGTCGGGCGGCGACGAGGCCGCGCATGATCATCAGGGTGTTGACCGGGAAGTGCGGGTTCTGGCGGTAGGCGGAGAGCCCGTGGCGCGCCACGAAGCGGCGGGTCTCGAGCCCTTCGTAAGCGAGCTTGCCCTTCACCTCGCCGAACGCCTGCATGGGGCTCTGGTTGTTGGTCGCCTTGAAGATGCCGCCCAGAAGGCAGGGGATCAGGTTCACGGTCGCGCCCGTCCGCGCCGCGATGTCCGGCAGCACCTTCCAGGCCAGGTAGGCGTTCGGGCTGCCGAAATCGAAGATGAAGTCGATCGCCTTGCCCATCACCAGCTCTCCTTCCAGGGGCGCACGTCCAGCTCATGGGTCCAGGCCGACCGCGGCTGGTGGTGCAGCATCACGTAGTTCGCAGCGATGTCGTTGGGCTTGAGGATCGCGTCTTCCGCCGCCGCCTCCTCGACGTTCGGGCGATTGGCACGGATGAAGACGCCGTCGACGCCACCGTCGATGACGATGTGCGCAACGTGGATGCCTTGCGGCCCCAGTTCACGGGCCATCGACTGGGCCACCGCCCGCAGGCCCGCCTTGGCGGAGGCGAAGGCGGCGAAGCCGTCGCGGCCGCGCACGCTGGCCGTGGCGCCGGTGAAGAGGATCGTGCCCCTGCCACGCGGGACCATGAACTTTGCCGCCTCGCGGCCCGCCAGGAAGCCGCCGAAGCAGGCCATTTCCCAGACCTTCAGGAACACGCGCGAGGTCGTCTCACGGATGCCGAACCGCACGTTCGCGCCGATGTTGAACACCACCACGTCCAGCGGACCGACGTCGCGCTCGATACTCTCGAAGAGCGCCACCATGTCGGCCTCCTCGCGGGCGTCGACGCCATAGGCGCGCGCGTCGCCGCCTTTGGCGCGGATCGCCTCGGCGGTCTTTTCGAGGTCGGCGAGGTTGCGCGGCCGGCGGGTCATGCACACCGTCATCCCATCCGCCGCGAAGGCCCGCGCAATGGCGGTCCCAAGCCCGTCGCCCACGCCCACCACCAGGCAAACGCCGCCGGCCATACGCATCCCCCGTTCGAATTCCGAACCAAGTACGTCTTGAATCCGAACGCAGTCAATGAGAAACTTCGCAGCATGAAGTGGAATGCCCTCTCGGACGAACCCTGCTCGATCGCCCGCTCGGTGGCGGTGATCGGCGACCGCTGGACGCTGATGATCCTGCGCGACTGCTTCCTGGGGATCCGCCGGTTCGAGGACTTCGAGCGCCGGCTCGGCATCAGCCGCTCAATCATCGCCGATCGGCTGAAGGCGCTCGTCGAGGAGGGCGTCCTGCGCAAGGAGGCCTATCAGGACAGGCCCCTGCGCCATGAGTACCGCCTCACCGACAAGGGCCTGGCCCTGCACCCGGTAATGATGGCCATTGTCCATTGGGGGGACGTCCACTACGCCGGCCTCGCCGGCCCGCCGCTGCTGCACCGCCACAAGGCCTGCGGCTGCGACTTCGCACCCGTCATGACCTGCTCGGCGTGCGGCGAGGCCTTCGCCGCGCGGGACGTGGAGGTCCGCCCCGCGCCCTGAGCGGTCTTAGCGCCCCTTCTGTCCCGTGTGCTCGGCGTGCAGGTCGGGTTTCTCCGCGGG
>CAZBXO010000005.1:50552-55520 GCA_964495645.1 uncultured Phenylobacterium sp.
CTTAGCGCCCCTTCTGTCCCGTGTGCTCGGCGTGCAGGTCGGGTTTCTCCGCGGGGGCCGGCCCAGGCGCGGCTGCGGGTGTGGCGGCCGGCGGCCTGGCGGCCTCGGCGGCGGCCACCTTCTCCTCGTACCGGCGGCCGGTGAGCGCGTTGGCCACAGAGTAGTTCCCCTCATGGCACGCGTACTCGTAGATCGGCCCCTTGGCCGTGCGCATCGGCATCTCGCCCTTCCACGGCTGCTTGAAGTAGTCCGGATCCTCGACCGTGAACTGGTAGAGAATCGCGTCCTTCGATGTCCTCGTGAAGCGCTCGGTCACCTTGGTGTTCAGGCCGTAGCGGAAGCCGCCGGCCATCGAGTCCACCGCCGCGCGGGTATCGAAGTTGGTGGTCTCCACCACGAGCGTGTCGCCCTCCCACCAGCCGACCGAGTCGCCCATCCAGCGGCGCACCGCCGCCGGCGGATGGCTGCGGTCGTTCATGCGGATGATCCGCGCGTCGGAGTTCATCTCCACCAGGATGGTGATGTGGTCCCGCGTCTGGGTGAACTGGTAGTGGGCGTTGAAGCCGGTGTTCAGCATCGGCGGGCTCTCCGGCGACCCGATCGCCACCAGGCAGCGCTCGGTCAGCGGCCGCCCCTCCGGCCCGTCGTACGACTGCTTCTTGCCGCTGTAAGCCGCCTTGCCGGCGTCCGTGAAGGGGATCTGGCCGTTGGCCGGCTCGGTGATCCAGGACGACCGCTTCTTGCCGTCGATGACAGCGAGGTTCAGGTCCATCTCCAGGAAGTCGGAGTTGGGTGCGTCCTTGACCACCGGCGGCGGGCCCTTGTTGGGATCGATCGGCTTGTCGCTGAGCAGATCGCCGGTCATCTGCTTGAAGCCGGCCATCATCATCTTCTCCTCGGCTTCGGTGGCGATGAGGTTCTTGAAGATCGGCGGGCGCACCAGGAAGGTGAGCGCGGTGTTGGTCCAGATGCCCTGGAAATCGGGCGCCCCGTAGGACGTCCGCGGCGCCTTGTAGGGCTTCTCGGCGGCGACGGCGGCGTCCGCCGCAGCAGTCATGGCGAGCGCTGCGGCGACGAGCCAGGTGAGCGTCTTCATAGGTTTACTCCAGATTGGACTAGGCGGCCGCCGGACGGGGCCGGCGCGCGAGGCGCGGACGGAGCGTCCGGTTGAGCCAGAAGAGGGTGATGAGGATCCCGGCGAGCGGGATCATGAAGTTGAGGCCGGCGAGCTTGAGCGGTCCCGGCACGTGTTCCATCTGGCCGATGAAGAACGAGCCGTTGGCGGCGAAGAAGGCCGCCCCCAACCGCCAGAGGTGACGCGCCAGCCGCGGTCCGCCGACGAGGCCGCCCCGGCGGATCACCGACCAGTCGGCGCGCGCCAGCAGGCCCGCGAACACGCCGGTGAAGATGACCCCGCCCAGGCCGCCTTCCGCGGGCAGGACGCCGATCACCGACAGAGTCATCAGCGCGACGAGCGCCAGCGGGATCGCCATCAGGGCGCTCTCGACACGCCCGACCTGGCCGGCGGGCCGGTGCGCCGCGTGCCAGCCGCTCAGCACCAGGTAGAAGGTGAGGATCCCGCCGATGGCGTTGCTCCACCGCTTCTCGGTGAGCATCGGCGCCATGACCAAGATCATCGTGGCCATGGTCACCATGGCGAACAGGAACACCGTCCCGGCGATCCGGTGGACGCGGCCGCCCTTCCTGGCGACCGTGGCGACCCAGCCGGCGGCGATGGCGACCACGCCGCCGGAGACGTGCGCGGCCAGCGCCGAGTTCGCCAGCGTCTGGACGATCCAGGGCGCGTCGGCCGCGACTTGCACGGCGGCCATGGTCAGGCCGCCGCCGTGCGGCGCCGCGACGTGCGCGGCAGCCGGGGCTTCAGCGTGCGGACCAGCCAGAAGAGGGTGATCGCGATCGCGCCCAGGCTGATGACGACGTTGAGGCCGGTCGTCTTCATGAACTCCGGCACGTGCTTCGGCTGGCCCAGGAAGAACGAGCCGTTGGCGACGAAGAAGGCCGCGCCCAGACGAACCAGGTGGCGCGCCGTCCGCTGCGGGCCGCGCAGGCCGCCGCGCCGGACCACCGTCACGTCGCGCCAGAGCGAGAGGCCCGCGAGCGCCGCGAAAACGTAGGCGAAGGTCCTGTCGGCCGGGCCCGGCCCGACGCCCGCCGGCAGCAGCAGCAGGACCGCCGCCATCGCCAGGAGCCCGGCCGGCACGGCCATGGCCGCGGTCTCGAAGCGGCCCACCTGGCCGGCCGGCCGCTGAACCGCCATCCAGCCGGTCAGCACCAGGTAGAGCGTGAAGACAGCCGCGGTGGTGTTGATCCACTGCGCCTCGGGCAGCATCGGGGCGACGATCCCGCCGAACCCGGCCATCGACAGCATCGAGACGAAGAACACCGTCCCCGCCACCCGGTGGTTGCGACCGCCTTTCTTGGCGGCCATCGCCACCCAGCCGGAGGCGATGCCCATCGCGCCGCCGCCGATGTGGCCGATGAGCGCCGTATTGGCCGCAGCGTGGACGTACCAGGGGGCGTCGGGGGCGATCTCGAGGATCATGGCGGGGTCCCTTCGGGCAAAGTTCGGGCGTGGCCTGCCGGGCAGGCGTCGAAAAATCGGGTCAGGAAAGCGGTGTCAGATCGGGTCGCGCGTTCGTCGCAGCCAGATGGCCAGCCAGAAGAACCCGGCGCCGACCGCCAGCCCGCCCCAGAGACCGGGACTGGTCATGAAGCCGATGACGTCCACGTCGGCGAAGCCCTTGACCGCATGGCCGCTCTTCGGATCGGAGAAGGCCAGCTGGTAGCCGCCGAACACCCGATCCTGCATGAGGCGCAGCACGTGCGTCGTGTGGAAGGTCACGAACTCGAAGAGCGCCGCGCCGAACCAGGGGGCGATGGCCCAGACGAAGGTGTTCTTCTTCGCCCATCCCGAGACCACGAACAGCCAGCCGTAGAGGGGCACGTCCCAGAGCACGTTCACCAGCAGGCCGTAGGGCATGACCGTCCAGATCGTCGGCAGGTGCAGGTACGGCCAGGCCTGGGCGATCGAGAGGCCGCTGGCCGCGAACGTCGCCGCCATCAGCGCCAGCATCACCGCGTGGCCGGCGAGGATGATCGGCAGGATGATCAGCGGCTGGACCACCAGCGGCAGGGTCGCCTTGGCCAGCACCGCGGTCGTGTCGGAAACCGGCAGCGACTTCCAGAACAGGATCGAGCGGTCGCGCCGTTCTCCATTCAGCGTGCCGAGCGAATAGAAGACCATCACCAGCCAGGCCGTCACGAACATCGCGCCTGCGGCGGCGGAGAACGGCATGCCCAGCCAGTTCTGGGCCTTCTTCTGCTGCTGGGCGGCCTTCTCGGCCGGGGTCAGCGGCTTGCCCGGCGCGGCGGACGGCGCGGTCGGAACGGCGGCCGACGACACGGCCTCGGCAGTCTGCCGGGATGTCCGGCGCGCGATGACCTTGCGGGTCTCCATCGCTTCGGCGCGCGCCGCGGAGGCGGCGGCCTCGGCCGGGTCAGTGGCGATGCGCAGTTGCTTGGGCATGCCCTGGAGGCCGAAGAGGAAGCCCACCAGCACCACGGCCATCACCGCCAGCGGCGCGATCCAGATCGCCGGATTCTCCCAGATCTCGCGGCGGACGGACCAGACGTACGGCCGCACCTTGCGGGTGTTCACGGAGTCGCTCATGCCGCCCTCCCCGCTCCAATCGGGGTCATCACGGCCACGAACAGGTCGGCCAGGTTCGGCGTGCGGACCTCGCCCAGCAGGGCCAGCCGCTCGCGCTCGACGCCGTCGAAGATCATCAGGCTGCGCCCGAACACCTGCCGCTCATGGACCGGCCGCAGCTTGCGCGCGGCCTCGACCGCATCGGGCTTCACCATCACCTCGGCGTAGCGCGCCTCGAAATCATCCATCGAGGCGGCCAGCACGATCCGGCCGCGGTCGATGAACAGCACGTCGGTCAGGATGTGCTGGATCTCCTCGACCTGGTGGGTCGAGACCACGATGGTCCGCTCGCCGTCGAAGTAGTCGTTCAGCAGGCTGTCGTAGAAGGCCTTGCGGTAGAGCAGGTCGAGGCCCAGCGTCGGCTCGTCGAGGATCAGCAGCTTGGCGTCGATCGCCATCACCAGCGCCAGGTGCAGCTGGGTGACCATGCCCTTGGAAAGCTCGCGCACCCTGCTGGTGCGTTTGATGTCGGTGCGGTCCAGGAACGCCTCGGCCTTGGCCCGGTCGAAGCGCGGATGGACGCCGGCCACGTAGTCCAGGGCCTGCCAGACCCGCATCCAGCGCGGCATGACGGCGACGTCGGCGATGAAGCAGACCTGCTCCATGAGTTTGTCGCGCTGGGTCCAGGGATCGCAGCCCAGCACCGTCAGTTCGCCTTCGACCTGGGTCAGGCCGAGGATGGCGTTGAGCGCGGTGGACTTGCCGGCGCCGTTCGGACCGATCAGGCCGACGATGCGGCCGGGCGCGACGGCCAGGTCGACGCCGTCCAGGGCGACCGTCTGGCGGTAGGCCTTGCGCAGGGAGCGCGCGGTGATCGCGGTCATCGCCTCAGCCCTCCGCGCCGTTTGGCCACAACTCTTCGGCCGTCAGCCCCAGCCGCTGGATGGTGGCGCGTATCGCCGGCCATTGTTCGGAGAGGAATTTCTCGCGCTCGCCCGAGAGCAGCAGCGCCCTGGCCCCGTCCGCCACGAACATTCCCAGCCCCCGCCGCTTCTCCACCAGCCCGTCGTCCTGCAGCTGCTGGTAGGCCTTGAGCACGGTCAGCGGGTTGACGCGCGACTCCGCGGCCACGGCGCGCACCGATGGCAGCGCCTCCCCTTCGCCGAGCAGCCCGTCCAGGATCATCGCAACCACGCGGTCGCGGATCTGGCGGTAGATCGGCTGGCTGTCGTTCCACTCGGAGTCCATCAGCGTCCAGGTCCTATGGTGTTATACATAACTACAACACCACATCGATG
>CAZBXO010000005.1:55620-59129 GCA_964495645.1 uncultured Phenylobacterium sp.
TACGCAGGCACGTGCGGCAGGGTTTCCCAGCCGAGGCAGACGGCGACGGCCTTTCTCGCCAGGAGATCGCCGGGGTCGACGAACTCCGGCCGCACGTCCTCCTCCTCCAGCACCAGCGGCACCTCGGTGCAGCCGGCGATCAGGACCTCGGCGCCGGCGTCGACCAGTTCCTGGGCATAGGCCTGCATTCGGACCCTCAGGGCGTCGGAGAAGTCGCCAGCCTTGATCCGGTAGAGGTCCGCCATGAACCGCTCTAGGCTCTCCGGCGATAGCGTCACCACCCCCATCGCCCGCGCCGCCAGGTACTCGCGGTAGAGCCGCCCGGCCCCTTTGGTCCCCAGCACACCGGCGCGCATGGCCCCCGTCTGCGCCGCCGCCTCGGCGCCCAGGTCGATCATGTCGATCAGCGGCAGACCGGAGGCGCGCATGATCACGTCGGCGTGGGCGTGGGCGGTGTTGCACGGCATGGCCAGCACCTCGGCCCCGGCGCCGCGCAGCGCCCCCGCCATCTCGGCCAGCACCGCGCCGGCCAGGGTTCCCGGCGTATTGCGGTCCGGCGCCTTGGGATTGATGTCGGCGATCACCCGGATGTGGTCCTGGTCGCGTTCGGCCGGAGTGTAGGCCTGCAGCTTGGCCAGGAACTCCACGGTCGCGGCCGGCCCCATGCCCCCCAGCACGCCCAGCGTCAGCGAGCCCTGATCGTCCGCATCGCTCACAGGTGACCCTCCAGTTCCCCCTGGTAGCCGAACAGCCCCTGCGCCCCGCCGGTGTGCAGGAAGACCACGGTTTCGCCGTCGAACGCGCCCTGCGCCGACAGCGCCAGCAGGCCCTTCATCGCCTTACCCGTATAGACCGGGTCGATGAGGATCCCGTCCGTCCGCGCGATGGTCTTCATCGCCTCGATGACGCCCTCGTCGATCAGGCCGTAGCCCGCGCCCACATAGTCGCAGTCGGCGACGACCATTTCGCGACGCACCCGATCGGCATGGCCGAGCTTTTCCGCCACCTCGGACGCCAGCCGGAAGACGCTGGCCTCCTGTACGTCCTTCGGCGCCCGCACGCCGACGCCCAGCACCGGGATGTCCGCTCCCATCACCGCCAGGCCCGCCACCAGGCCGGCATGGGTCCCCGAGCTGCCGGTCGCGGTGACGATGCGGTCGATGTCGAGGCCCATCTCGTTGGCCTGTCCGACCAGCTCGAACGCGCACTCCACATAGCCCAGCGCCCCGATCCAGTTCGAGCCGCCACCGGGGATCACATAGGGACGCCCGCCGCCCGCCTCCACCTCGGCGGCCACGTCGGCCAGCGCCTTTGTCATGTCCGTCCCGCCCGGGACGGTGCGCAGCTTCGCGCCCAGCAGCTCGTCCAGCAGCACGTTGCCGGAGCGGTTGTAGTCGACGGCGTTGGAGCCGGTGCGCTGCTCCAGGATGATCTCGCACTTCAGCCCGAACCGCGCCGCCGCCGCCGCGGTCTGGCGCACGTGGTTGGATTGCACCGCCCCCTGCGTCACCAGGGTGTCGCAGTCGCATGTCAGGGCGTCGCCCAGCAGGTACTCCAGCTTGCGGGTCTTGTTGCCGCCCCCGGCCAGGCCGGTGCAGTCGTCGCGCTTGATCCACAACGTCGGCCCCGAGCCGTCCTCGCCGGCGAGATGCTCGGTCAGACCGTGCAGGGGCTCCAGCGGCGTCGGCAGGTGGGCGAAGCGGACGGGGCCGAAACGGGCGAGGCGCATCGCCCCGCCCTACAGACCTATCCTTACGGCCGCAACTTCTTGGGCAGCGAGGCGACCTCGGCCGCGCTCATCGGCGTGATGGCTTGGACCACGCACCGGTTGCCGCGCACCGCGAGCTCCAGGTCGCTGGCCCGGCACACGCTGGCGCGCCCGTCCGCCGGCCCCAGCGCCACGGGGTCGGACGGCAGGGCGCTCTTCAGGCAGGCGCCGGCCGCGGTCACCCGATAGACGCCGCGCGAGGCCAGTTCGAGATACATGTATCCGCCGCCCACCGTGTGGTTGACGACATCGAAGACCCTGAAGCAGCCGCCCGCGACCGGGGCTTCCGCATTGGCCGCGGCGGCCGGTGAGGCGGCGGCCAGCGCCGCCGCGCCCATGGCGAATGCAAGCCGGCGCATCGCTACGGACGGTGCTTCTTCGGCAGCGCTGCGACCTCTTCCCTCGTCAGCGGCGTGATCGC
The DNA here is from genome assembly GCA_964495645.1 of uncultured Phenylobacterium sp. Classification (GTDB taxonomy): domain Bacteria; phylum Pseudomonadota; class Alphaproteobacteria; order Caulobacterales; family Caulobacteraceae; genus Phenylobacterium. The sequence continues at coordinate 57,810 of CAZBXO010000005.1, forward strand.
GTCGACGATGCAGGGGGACGGGAAGCCGCCCTTGGAGATGGCGACGTCCATGTCGATGGGCCGGCAGATGTTCTCGCGGCCGGGCGGCGAGACCATCACCAGCGGATCGGAAGTCACCGCGCCGGCCAGGCACGAACCGCGCATCGTCACGCGGTAGACCCCGCGCGGCGGCACATCGATGTACATGGTCCTGTTGTCGGCGACCGTGTGGTTGCGGATGTCGCGGCTGCGGAAGCAGCCGCCGGCGATCCTGTCCTGCGCGGTCGCGGCGGCATTGACCGCGTGAGCGGCCGGCGCTTCCGCGTAGTTGGACTGGGCGCAGCCGCCCACGGAGAGCGCGGCAAGGCCCGCGAGAGTGGCAACGGCGAGTTTCATGACCTGAACTCCCAAGTCTCGTCCCCCAAGCAACATACGGCCGTGGCCGTTCCGTGTCTCAACTTTCGAGGCCCGCGCCCTACTCGCGAGGGCTTCCCAAGAGGCGTCCACGATGCGAGGAACCTACGGCCAAGCTTTCGCGTTCTGCTTGCGGGACCGGTCGCTTGGGGCGACGTGAGAGAGGGCAATACCATGAGATCACGACTCCTCGCCGGAGCCGCCTTGGCTGCCGTTTTTGCGGCGACGGGCGCGGCGGCGCAGACGGCTGCGGACGGCTGGTATGGTGCGGTCGATGTCGGCTGGCACAAGGCCGAGAAGCTCACCCTCACGGGGGGCGCCCTAGGCGCCGCCCACCCGAAGGTCTCCACCAAGGGCGACTTCGCGGGCTTCCTGCGAGTCGGCAATCGTGTGAGCCCCAACTGGCGGGTCGAGGGCGAGCTTGGCTATCGTCCGGGCAAGATCGACGGCATCCGGGGCGGCGGCGGAACACCGTTGACCGCCGTCAGCGGCGGCGGCCGGGTCTGGAACCTCTACGCCAACATCATCTACGACTTCATGCCGGACGCCTCGATCAATCCCTTCCTCGGGATCGGCGGCGGCCTCACCCATGCGTCGGGGCACTTCTCGGGCATCGCGGCGCCGGGCGTGAGGTACAGTTCGAAGGACAGCGGATTCGGCTGGGGCGCCCAAGGGCTCGCCGGGTTGAGCTGGGACGGCGTACCCGACCGGCTGACCTTCGACCTCATCTACCGCTATTCGTTCGGCCACGTGCGCGAGAACATCGTCCGCGATCCGTTCCCGGGGCTGCCCGGCACGAGCGGGAAGGCCAAAGGCACCGCCCATGACCACGCGGTGACGATCGGCATCCGCTATGCGTTCGCCGCGCCGGAGCCGCCGCCTCCCCCGCCGCCGCCTCCGCCGCCGCCGCCTCCCCCGCCGCCGCCG
>CAZBXO010000006.1:0-15256 GCA_964495645.1 uncultured Phenylobacterium sp.
ACCGACTGCGCCTGCGACGGCGTGCGCCAGGTGCGGGTCCAGGATCCCTTCGACTTCGACCTCGTGCCGGCCGGCGTCACCGGATCGTGGGAAGACCACGCGGCGATGGAGATGGTCACCCTGCGCCTCGCGCCCGAAATCCTGGCCGAGACCGCCGAGGCGCTGGAGGTCACCGGCGAACTCGCGCCCAAGCTGGGCGGCCGCGACGCGCTGGTCACCCACATCGTGCGCGAGGCCCTGGCCGAGCTGGACGCACCCGAGCCGGCGGGTCGCCTCTATGCCGACAGCTTGGCGGCCGCGCTTTCCGCCCGCCTGCTGCAGAACTACGCGCCCGCCGTCCGCAACGCCCGCCAGACGCTGTCGAAGCCACAGCTGCGCCGCTTCGTGGAGTACGTCGAGGTCAACCTCGCCGAGGACCTGTCGCTGGCGGAGCTCGCCCGCGTGGTCGGTCTCTCGATCCCGCATCTCACCAGCCTGTTCCGCCGCACCATGGGCCAGACGGTGCACGGCTACGTCATGGAGCGCCGGGTCTGCCGCGCCAGATCCCTGCTGCTGGGACGCGCGCTGACCATCCCGGCGGTGGCCTACGAGACCGGCTTCGCACACCCGAGCCACCTGGCCCGCTGGATGCGCCGGCTCCTGGGCGTCGCGCCGTCGGAGATCCTCAGGTCTTGATCTTGTAGCCGACCCGGAACATCCACAGGCACGCCCAGCCGGTGGTCAGGGTCAGCACCGCGGTCAGCGCCGCGCCCACCGCCAGGTTGCCCTCCGCCTGGCCGATGAAGCCGTACCGGAAGCCGTCGATCAGGTAGAAGATCGGGTTGAAGTGGCTGAACGTCCGGAACGGCTCCGGCAGCCGCTCCACCAGGTAGAAGGTGCCCGACAGGAACGTCATCGGCATGATGACGAAGTTGGTCACCGCGGCCATGTGGTCGAACTTCTCGCTCCACAGGCCGGCCATGATGCCGATGAAGCCCATGATCAGCGCCGCGCCGAGCCCGAAGTAGGCCACCGCCCACGGCTGCGCGATCGGCAGCCGGGCGAACGGCAGCACGGCGGCCAGCGCGATCGCGCCCACGAAGATGCCGCGGGTAGCGGCGCCCATTCCGAAGCCGATGACGTGCTCCGTGGGTGACAGCGGCGGGGTCATGAAGTCGCCCATGAGGCCGTTGAACTTGGCCTGCAGCAGCGAGGACGACGAGTTGGCGAAGGCGTTGCCCAGGATCTGCATCATCACGAGGCCCGGCGCCACGAACGTCCCGTAGTCCACGCCGTGCACCGGGCGGCCCCCGCCCACGGCCACCACGAACACCAGCATGTAGAGCAGCGCCGTCACCACCGGCGCGGCCAGCGTCTGCATGCCCACCTTGAAGAAGCGCCGCACCTCGCGGACGTAGAGGGTCCTCAGGCCGAACCAGTTGACGCCTTGGTAGTCGCGCGGCTGCGGCGGCAGGACGGTCTCGGCGGCGACGTCTTTCATCTCGCCCCTCACATGCGCCCCCGCGGCAAGCGCCGCAAGGTGCGACAACTGCACCACCATATCTAGTTCCTGTGGATGATCCCGATGGCGCCTATTGTGGCCGTTAGCGATCTGTTTACTACTGATGGTGGTTGGTGGGTCCTGAAGTTGCCGGGCGCCACAAGATGTTGATCCCGTGGGGTGGGAGACGGACATGGGCTGGACGGACGAACGCGTCGAACTCCTGAAGAAGCTCTGGCAGGACGGCCTGTCCGCCAGTCAGATCGCCAAGCAGTTGGGCGGCGTCACCCGCAATGCGGTGATCGGCAAGGTCCACCGCCTCGGGCTCTCCGGCCGCGCGACCCCCTCGAAGCCGCAACGCACGGTCTTCAAGGCCCCCCGCCCGGCGCGCGTGGTCACCTCGACCCCGTCGGCTCCGCGCCGCCTCGCCGAGCCCTCGCACCACCATCACCATGCTCCCGCGCCGGTCCGCCTGCTGGACGAGGCGCCCGGAACCGCCACGGTGCTCACCCTCGGCGCCCACATGTGCAAGTGGCCGATCGGCGATCCGGCGCTGGACAACTTCACCTTCTGCGGCCGCCGCACCGACGAAGGCCCCTACTGCCACGAACACGCGCAGGTGGCCTACCAGCCGCCGCAGGCCAAGAAGAAGACCAGCGCCGCCGAGCTCGCCCGCAGCCTGCGCCGCTACATCTGAGATCCGCGTCGTACACGCGGCCTAGTCATCCGTTGGGGATGGGGAGCGCGTCCGGGATTCCCGCGGGCCGACCGGTCCGGAGACCCCGGACGCGCTCCTTTCTGTTTGCGCGGAACGGACTAACTTCACGGCATGACCGACGTCGCGGCCAGCGCTGACTCCAACGCCAAGCCTTACTCCGTCTCGGAGCTGGCGTTTGCGCTGAAGCGGACGCTGGAAGACGCCTACGGGTTCGTGCGGCTGCGCGGCGAGGTCTCGAAGGTCACCTTCCACGCCAACGGCCACGTCTACCTGACGCTCAAGGACGACCGCTCGGCCATCGACGGCGTCGTCTGGAAGACCAACGTCCGCGGCCTCTCGATCCGCCCCGAGCAGGGGATGGAGGTGGTGGTCACCGGCAAGATCACCACCTACCCCCAGGGCTCCCGCTACCAGATCGTCATCGAGACGCTGGAGGCCGCCGGCGTCGGCGCGCTGCTGGCGCAGCTCGAGCGGCTGAAGGCGAAACTGGCGGCCGAGGGCCTGTTCGAGGCCGGCCGCAAGAAGCCGATCCCGGCGATGCCGCGGGTGGTGGGCGTGATCACCAGCCCCACCGGGGCGGTGATCCGCGACATCCTGCACCGCATCCGCGACCGCTGGCCGTGCCGGGTGGTGGTCTGGCCGGTGGTGGTCCAGGGCGACGCCGCCGCCGCCCAGGTGGCCGCGGCCATCCGCGGCTTCTGCGCCTTGGAGCCGGGCGGCAGGGTCCCACGGCCGGACGTGCTGATCGTGGCGCGCGGTGGGGGCTCGGTTGAGGACCTCTGGCCGTTCAACGACGAAGCGCTCGCCCGCACGGTGGCCGGCTGCACGATCCCGCTGATCAGCGCCGTCGGCCACGAGACCGACACCACCCTGATCGACTTCGTCTCCGATCGCCGCGCGCCGACGCCGACCGCCGCCGCGGAGATGGCGACGCCGGTGCTGGTCGAGCTGAAGGCGCTGGTCTCCGACCTCGGCGCGCGCATGCATCGCTGTGGCGGCCGCGCCGTCGAGGACCGCAAGGCCCGCATCGCCCATGCCGAGCGGGCCCTGCGCCGCGTGCCGGACCTGGTGCAACTGGCCCGCCAGCACTTTGCGGTGGTCGCCGGCCGCCTCGCCGCCGGCCTTGCCCGCAACGCCGCCATCCATGAACGCGACCTGGTGCGCACCGCCGCGCGCCTGACCCCGCAGCTGCTGAAACGGCCGCAGCAGGTGCATGGCGAGCGCCTCGGCGCCGTGGCCGCCCGGCTCGGCCCCGCCGCCCTCCGCGGCCTTGACCGGATCGCCGAGCGCTTCGCGGCTCTGGACCGCCTCTACGCCTCGGTCGATCCCGAGAAGCCGCTGGACCGAGGCTTCGCCCGGGTGATCCGCGGCGACGGCACGCTGGTGGTCTCGGCCGCCTCGCTGGCGGTGGGCGAAGAGGTGGCGATCAAGTTCGCCGACCGCGAGAGCCGCCGCGCCGTGATCGACGGCGCCCGCGCTGCCCGGCGTGCGAAGAAAGGCGCCCTCGACCAGGGCGACCTGTTCTGAGCCGCCGCTTGGGCGTAAAGAGCAGGCGATGAACGCCCACGACCGCAACTTCGCCGACGGCGAGATCGCCCGCCTGCACTACGGCGACGGCGACTTCGCGGTGCTGAAGCCCGGCCGGTTCGTGATCTGCGCCGTCACCGGCGTGAAGATCCCGCTGGAGATGCTCCGCTACTGGAGCGCCGAGCTGCAGGAGGCCTACGCCGGCCCCGCCGAAGCCCTCAAGCGCTGGCAGGAGACGCACTAGACGCCTCTCCCACGGCGCGCAGCGCCGAGCGTGAGACCAGCCGCTCAGTGCGGAACGAACTTGCCGCCGGCCTTGCCGGTCAGTTCGTTGTAGAGCGTCTCAGTGAACTGGACCGTGCTGGCCGGGTTTGCGCCGGGCAGTTGCCAGCGGGCCAGCAGCTTCTCGTCCTGCATCTGCTTCAAGGTCTTCTTGGCGCGGATGCCTGCCTGCACCGCAGCGCGGGTCTCCTTCAGCATCGCCACGTATTTGCGGATGTCGGCCACCGTCGAAACCGGGCCGTGGCCCGGGATCACCTTCACGTCGGCCGGCAGCATGCGCATGGCTTTCTCGAGCCCGGCGATCATGCCGGCGCTGGAGCCGCCGCCCGACAGGTCGATGAACGGGAAGCCGTAGGTCACGAACAGGTCGCCCGTATGCACCACGTTCGACCTCACGAACCAGACGATGGCGTCGCCGTCGGTGTGGCCGTGCGGCATGTGGATGGCGCGGATCTCCTCGCCGTTCAGGTGCAGCGTCAGGTCGTGGCCGAAGGTGACGATCGGCAGCGCCTCCTTCGGCTGCGGGTCGGCTCGATTGACCACCGTGCTGCCGTTGCCCGCCACGGCGCCCTCCGCCAGCCGCTTGCGGACGTTGTCGTGCGCCACCAGCGTCGCCTCCTTGGAGAACGCCGCGTTCGAGCCTGTATGGTCGAAGTGGTGGTGGGTGTTGATCACGAACCGCAGGGGCTTGTCGGTGACGCCCCGCAGCGCCGCGCGGATCTTCTCGGCCAGCGGCAGGAACTGGTCGTCGACGATGACGACGCCGTCGTCGCCCACGATCGCCCCGATGTTGCCGCCGGAGCCGGTCAGCATCCAGACCTGTCCGGCCACCTTGGCGGCCTTGACCTCGACCTTGCTGAAGTCCTGCTGCTGCGTCTGCGCCGCGCCGGCCACAGCCATCGCCGCCAGCGCCAGGATCGTCGTCCGAAGCTTCATGCCGCCCTCCCCGCTGTCCGGACGAGCTTAGCAGCCCGTCGCCGCCGGACTAGCCGGGCGTGTCCGGCTCGGCTGTTGCCTCAGAACGGATAGGGCGCCTCGTTCTGCGACGCATGTCATCTCGGAACGCTTGGATGAGTGAAGAGCCTAGGCCAGCCCACTTCCCCTCGGGACTTAATGCAATAGGCGTATCGCTCCATCGCACTCTCCCGACACATCGCCTCAGCCGTGCGGTTGGGCTGGCGGCCACACGTCGCCATGTCTGCTGATCTTTGGTGGATTGAAGCGATCGGCAGCCAAACTGAGGGCGATCGCATCTTGCAATATGCTATCGCAAGGTGACCCCGCGCGTCAAGAACAAAATGCGCACGACTTAGGCAGGCGCCCGCCTGTACACCTCGTTGGGCCAGCGCTTGTGGACCCAGAACCACTCGGACGGCCGCTCGCGGATGCGCTCTTCGATGAAGGCGTTGATCCGCGCCACGCCGGCGGCGATGTCGGCCTCCTTGTCGCCGGTGTCGGCCAACACGATCGGCTCGTGGGCGATCACCCGGAAGCGGGCCTTCGACACCCGTTGAACCGACAGCGGCTGAATTGGGATTCCAAAGCGCAGCGCGAAGGTCGAGGGGCCGGGGGCGGTATGCGCCATGACGCCGAACAGCGGAGCCGCCACGCCGCCGTTGAACTTTTGGTCGTTCATCAGCGCGATCGACTCGCCGCGCCCGATCGCGCGCATCAGCTCGCGCGCGCCGTCGACGCCCTTGGGCGCGAAGAGCCGCACCCCGTAGCGGAACCGGCTCTCGCGGATGCGCTTGTCAATGTAGGGGTTGTTGGTGGCCCGGTAGGTCACCTGGCACGGTATGCCGGCCGCCACGATGGCCGCGGCCATGATCTCGAAGTTCGAGAAATGGCCCGAAATGAGAACCACGGGACGCCCGCCCGCGGCAATGTCACGAAGTCGTGTGGCCTGCGTCACATCGATACGTCCGCCATCCGCTACGATGCGGTCGACGATCGGGAATTCGGCGAACCAGCGGCCGAGCTCCTCCCATTGATCGGTCATCAGCCGGGCGATCTCGGCGTCGGAGGCTCGAGGGAACACGATCCGCAGATTCGTCTCGGCGATCCGGTTCACGCCGGTCAGCGGACCCAGCTTCTTGAACAGCCAGCCCCCGAAATCCGAAACGCGATCAATGGGAAACAGTCTAGCTAGTGCTGCGGTGCAATCAAAAGCGATGGCCTCCAGCATCCAAGCGAGTTTCTGTCCGTAGTTAACCATGGGTGCGGCCATCTGCCTAACTAGGCGGCGCCGGTGACCTTCGGCAATGGAGAGGAAATGGCGCGCGACTTGCCGGGTCTGGACCACAGCGTTCCAAAGCGGGACGCAGGAGCAAACATGGTCGGGGATTCGATGGACGAGATTGACGTTCACCTGGGCCGCAGGCTCAGGAGGCGCCGCCGCCTGCTGGGTCTGACGCAACAGGAGCTGGCCGCAGCGTGCGGAGTCCGCTTCCAGCAGATCCAGAAGTACGAGTGCGCCGCCAACCGTATGTCGGCCGCCCGCCTCTGGCAGCTCGCCGAGGTGCTCGAAGTTCCCGTCAGCTACTTCTACGAAGGCCTGACGCGCGAGCAGCGAGAGGCCTGGGGCGATCGCGACCACGGCCATGCCAACGGCGAGGCCATGGCCTCGAAGGAAACCCAGGACCTTATCCGCGCCTATTACCAGCTCGGCGAGCGTCCGCGCCGCCGTCTGCTGGATCTCGCCAAGGCGATGAACGGCGAGGTCGAGGCTTAAGCCTCATCCACCAATGAGCTACAGCGGGGGCATGTCCGCCCTCGCACCCAGTTCGTTCAGCTCAAGCCGTCTTGCCGAGCTTGACCGCTTTCTCCTCGAACTGAACCAAGCCGCGGCGCGGGTGATCCTGCCGCTGTTCCGTGGCGACCATGGCGTGACCAATAAGCTGGTCCAGGGCTTCGACCCCGTCACCCAGGCCGATCAGGGCGCCGAGCGAGCCATCCGCCAGCTGATCGAGCATCGCTATCCGGACCACGGCGTCATCGGCGAGGAGTACGGCGAGGATCGACCCGACGCGGACTTCGTCTGGGTGATCGATCCCGTGGACGGCACCCGCGCCTTCATCGCCGGGCTTCCCCTCTGGTGCGTCCTGATCGGGCTGCGCTGGCAGGGCCGACCGGTCCTCGGCTCGATCGGCCAGCCGTTCCTCGATGAGGTCTACATCGGCAGCGCCACAGGCTCTCGGCTGGTTTCGCGTGGGACCGAAACGCCGCTCGCCGTCCGCGAATGCCCCAGGTTGGCGGAGGCCCTCATCGCCACCACCGATCCGCAGGGCTGCTTCCAGGGCGAGGAGCGCACCGCCTGGAACGCTGTCCGCGCCGCCTCGCGCCTCGCGCGGCTGGGCTGCGACGCCTACGCCTACGCCATGGTCGCCGCCGGCACGATGGACCTCGTGCTCGAAGCGGGCCTCAAGAGCTGGGACATCGAGGCCGCGATCCCGCTCATCGAGGGCGCGGGCGGCCTCGTCACCGACTGGCGCGGCCAGCCGGTGGGCGACCAAGGCGGCCAGATCGCCATCGCCGGCGACCGCCGCTGCCTGGACGAAGCCCTGGTCACGTTACAGCGGGCCGCCAGTTAGCTCGCTCCCATCCCCGTCACTCGACGATGATGGTGTCCTCGACGCCCCCGCACGCTGTCCTCTATGTCACCGGTCTGAACAGCTCCGCGCTTGGGGGGAGTCGCTCAGCCCTTCTTCGCAGGCGCCTTCCTGGCGGCCGGCTTCTTCGCAGCGGCAGGCTTCTTCGCAGCGGCTGGTTTGGCCGCCGGCTTCTTTGCGGGCGCAGGCGCCTTCGCCGCAGCGGGTTTGGCTGCGGGCTTCTTCTTCGCAGCCGCCGGCTTTTTGGCCGCCGCCGGTTTCGCGGGTGCGGGCTTCTTGTCGGGCGCCTTCGCGGCCGGAGGCTTCTTGGCGGAAGCCGGCTTGGCGACCTTCGGGGCCGCAGGTTTGGCGGCCGGCTTCTTCGCGGCGGCCTTCACCGGCGCGGCCTTCTGGGCAGCCTTTGCGGGCTTCGCCGCGGCAGGCTTTGGAGCCGCCGCAGGCTTCGCGGCGGCCTTGGCGGGCGCCTTCTTCGCCGCCGGCTTCCTGGCCGCAGCCCTCTTCGCGGCCGGCTTGGGGGCGGCGGGTGGCTTGGGCGCCGCAGCGGCCGCCGCCGCGGCCGGAGCCGGGGTAGGCTCGGGCGGCTTCGACACAGGGGCAGGCGCGGGGGCAGGCGCGGCCGCGGCCGGCGCGGGCTTCGGCGGCTCGGACGGCTTCGGCGCCGTCTTGCCGGTCAGCGCGTCCAAGACCCGCAGGAAGATGTTTCGCATGTCGTCGGTCTCCATGAGGATTTCGTGGAAGGCGCCGGGCACGGTCACCAGCCGTCCCTGCGGAAGGTTGCGGGCCGCCGCGGCGGAGGCGGCGTTGTCGACGAGGGCGTCTTCGCCTGCGGCGACGATTTCCACCGGAATGGTCACGCTTCGAAGGCGTTCCGGCCGCGCCAGGAAGGCGGTGGCGCGGAACGCGAAGTCGAGCCATCCCCACGTCGGCATGCCGAGCGCGATGTCCGGGTTGGCCGCCACCTGCAGCCGGTAGCGGCGGAAGCGCGTCTCGTCGTGGGTCAGGATGTTGCCTTCGAAGGCGTCCTCGTCGACCAGCGGTCCGCGCCGCAGGGTGTAGCGCCCCGCCCGGCCCAGCATCAGGTTCAACCGGCACATCGCCTGCGCGGCCACCGGCGATAGCCCGCCGAAGTTGAGGCCCAGCATCGGCGCCGAGAGCGCCGCGCCGGCGAACCGCCGCTCGCCGTGCGCCAGGGCCAGCAGCGTCAGACAGCCGCCCATGGAGTGTCCCACCGCGACCCAGGGCTTCGGCAGGCGGTCCTCGAAGGCGTCCAGCAGGCGGCGGAAGTCCTCCAGGAAGGCCTTGTAGCCCCGGGCGTGGCCCTTCCGCCGGTCCGGCAGTTCCCGGTGCGAGAGGCCCTGCCCGCGCCAGTCGTGGGCGAGCACGACGAACCCGCGGTCGAGCAGATCCTGGATCACCTCGAAGTACTTCTCGATCGGCTCGGTGCGGCCCCCGGAGAGCACCACCGAACCGCGGGGCCGCCCACGTGGCCGGAAGAGCGCCGCGCGCAACCGCGCGCCACCCGCGCCCGCCACCCACTCCGTCTCCGCTCCGGGGGGGACCGGGGCCTCGGGAATGGCGGTCAGGACAGGGGGTTCGAGCATGCCTGGACCGTCACACCGCCTTGGCGAACAAGGCCTGAATCTGCGGGGTTAGCCGCATCGCCAGGCCGAAGTTCGAGAGCCGTATGCGGCCGGTCATCATCGCCCGCGTCGGGTCCAGCTCCCCCTTGCCCAGCGCCGTCAGGTCCGAACGGCTGACCGTCACCGTCAGGTCGGCGGGAAGGTCCTGGTTGCTCACGGTGCGGCCATCGAGATGGATGAAGCCCTCGCCCTTCAGGTCCAGCTTCACCGGGACGTCCAGGCCATCGCCGGCCTCCGCCGCGCGGCGGATCCGTTCCGTCAGCTCCTCCAGGGTGGCCATGGCCCAGCTCCGAATCCGTTCGAGCTTCGCCTTACCCGCAGGTTGTGTAAACCGCCGCGAATTTTGTGACGCCGTGACCTCTTGAACGGCCCAGAGCGCCGCCTACCTCATTCAGCGGAAGGCGCTGGGTATCCGGGCTTTCCGGGCTGGGGCGGGGCCGTCAGGCGCGCCCCTGGCTCAAGACAGACAACGCAACCTTGCTTGATGAGAAGGATGTGACCCGCATGCGTACGATCGACTTTTCGCCCCTGTACCGCTCCGTCGTCGGCTTCGACCGCCTGGCCTCTCTGCTCGAGACCGCCCAGGCCGACAGCGCCGCCGGCTATCCGCCCTACAACATCGAGCGGACCGACGAGAGCGCCTACCGCATCGACATCGCCGTCGCCGGCTTCAAGCCGGAAGAGCTCGGCGTCGAGGTGAAGGAAAACCTGCTCACCGTCACCGGCCGCAAGGCGGCCAATGAAGACGGCCGCAAGTACCTGCACCGCGGCCTGGCCGAGCGCAACTTCGAGCGCCGCTTCCAGCTGGCCGACTACGTGATCGTCACCGACGCCAACCTGGCCGACGGTCTGCTGTCGATCTCCCTGAAGCGCGAGCTGCCGGAAGCGCTGAAGCCGCGCACCGTGCAGATCACCACGGGCGCTGCGACGCAGCCGGTGATCGAAGGCGAGAAGGCCGCGTAAGGGCGGCGACTTCGAAGCCTCTCTCCGTAATGACTGGGCGGCGCTCTGTGAGCGCCGCCTTTTCCTTGCCGGTCAGGCAGCCTTGGCCGGCCAGCCCTTGCGGTCGGCGCCGTCGAGGATCGCGCCGGTCAGGTCGGCGCCCTCCACGCGCGCATAACGCAGCTTCGCGCCGGTCAGGTTCGCCGGCGTCGTGCGCCCCGGCGCGATGGTCAGTGGCCCGAGACGGACCCCGGTGAGGTCGGCGCGAGTGAAGTCCGCCCCCGCCGCACGCACGCCGCGGAGGTCCGCGCCGCCCAACTTGGCCCCGCGCAGGTCCGCGCCTTCCAGGTTCGCGCCCTGCAGCTGGATCCCGGTCATGTCCAGCCCGAGGAAGCAGGCTCCGCGCGCGCTGACCCCCGTCAGCTTCAGGCCGCGCAGGGCCTCGCCCATCGGCCGCAGGTCCTCTCCGTCGAGCCGGGCGAGTTGGCCGGCCGCGCCGCCCGAGCCCACCCAGGCGTCGTGACCGCGCGCCTCGCGCGCCAGAATCTCGGCGCGCGCCATGGCGTCGCGCGTCGGCGCCGCGAGCGCGCCCTCCATCTTGGTCCCGACCGTGCGCGCAGCGGCGAGCGACACGCCGGTCATGTCGACGCCTTCGAGATCCGCGCCCTCGAGATTTGCCCCGCCCAGCTGGGCGTCTTTCAGCAACGCGCCCGACAGATCGGCGCCTTTGAGGTTGGCGTCGGCCAGCTTGGCGCCGGCCAGAGAGCAGTCCGAGAAGTCCGCGCCCGCCGCGTAGACGCCGTCCAGCTGGGACCGTTCGAGCGTCGCGCCCGCCAGCAACGCGCCATGCAGCTGGCCGCTGCGGTCCTCTTCGACCAGAGTCGGAAATCCGCGCGACGGGTGCGGCTGGGCCACCTTGCCCGGCCGGAAGTCGGCTTCGGTCAGGTCGGCGCCTGCGAGGTTCGCGCCCGAGAGGCACGCGCCGCGAAGATTGGCCTTGCGCAGCTCCGCGCGCCGCAGGTCGGCGCCGCGCAGGTCGCAGCCGGATAGGTTCGCGCCCACCAGCACCGCGTCGGTGAGCTTGGCGCCATCGAACACCGAGCCGGTGAAGTCCGCGCCGCTGAGGTTGCGGCCGCTGAGGTCGAGGCCGGAGAAGTCGACGAACGGAAGCGACGCCTTCTTGCCGCCCTTGCCAGCCAGGTGGCGGGCGTGGTTGTCGAGCAGGATCGAGAGTTCGCCTTCGCTGAGGCGCCGGCGGCCGGCGAGCGCCTTGTCGTGGGTCTTGACCACTAGATGATGTCGTCCAGGCCGCGCGCGCCGGGCCGGGTGACGCCGGTGAAGTCCGCCTGCCTGAGGATTGCGCCCGTAAAGTTGGCGCGGGTCACGTCTGCGCCGGCGAACACGGCCTGGCGCAAGTCGGCCGCGGTCAGGTCGGAGGCCTTCAGCTGCGCGCCGGTCAGGTCGCAGGGCAGGACGCGGTCGGCGCCCAGCAGGAGGGGGCCCATCTGCGCCTCGCGCAGGTCCGCGCCCGATAGCTTCGCGCCCACCAGCCGCGCGCCGCGCAGGTCCGCCCGCCGCAGGATGCAGTTGCGCAGGTCCGCGCCTTCGAGATGTGCGCCCTGCAGCTGCACGCCTTCCATGTCGAGGCCGTAGAGCACCGCTCCCTTGGCCGAGAGGGCCGTCAGGTTGTAACCGCGGATCGACTTCAGGCCGCGGAGGTCGGCTGCGTCGAACGACGACGGCTTGCCTTCCTGGCCCCCGGTCTCGCACCAGCGGGCGTGGTCCTTGATCATATCGTCGTAGGGCAGGTCGTTGACGCTCTTGCCGGCCGGCTCGTCGGTCAGGACCCCGGTCATGTTGGCGTCGCTGACGTTCCAGGAGTGGGTCTTGGCGCCCACCAGGACCGCGTCGCGCAGGTCGGCGCCTGCCAGGTCCGCGCCGGAAAGGTCGGCGCCTGACAGGTTCGCCCCCATCATCGAGGCCTGCTTCAGGTTGGCGCGGATCAGCTTGGCGTCCTTCAGGATGGCGTCGGTGAAGTCGGCGCGCACCGCCATTGCGCCCGAAAGACGCGAACGTTCCAGGTTGGCGCCGGCCAGGATCGCGCCCTGGATCTCGCCGAACGCAGGACCGCCGGTCTCGAGCTTGCGGAACCCGACGCTGCGGTCGGCGGCGGCCAGGGTGCCCTCGCGCAGGTCCGCCTCGAACATGTCGGCGGCCGTCAGGTCGGCGTTGCGCAACGAGGCGCCGCGCAGGTCGGCCCGGCGCAGCGAGGCGTCGGTGAGATTGGCGCTCTGCAGGTCGGCGCAGAACAGAGTGGCGTTGTCGAGCCGCGCGCCCTTCAGCTTGCAGTCCACGAGGATGGCGCCGGTGAAGTCGGCGTCGCACAGATTGCGCCCGGAAAGGTCGAGGCCGGTCAGGTCCTTGAACGCGAAGACGGCCCGCGCACCCCCGGGCTTGGCGCTCCAGAGGCGATCGTGCTTGGCGCAGACGGCATCGGCCTCGGCCTGGGTCAGGCGCGAGGAGACGAGGCTGCGGGCGTGGTTGGCGGCGGGCGACATCGGTGCGGACTCGCCAACACGGTTACCGGAGGGTGATTAACGCCCGCTTTCCAGGGAGTTAGCGGGACGGTAGAGCGTATAGAGTTCGCTCGCTTCCGGGTTGAGCAACCCCCGGTCGATCCGCACACCATGGGCGTGCAGTATCGCCTCCCCACGGCCTCCCGCGAAAACGGACGGGTCGGCGCAGGCGGCGACCACGCGGACGACGCCGGCCGCCCCCAGCAGCTCCGAGCAGGACGGCGCGCCGCTCGAGCGCTCGGCGCAGGGCTCCAAGGTGACATAGGCTGTGGCCCCGCGCGCCGCCGCGCCGGCTGCGGCCAGGGCGACCTCCTCGCCGTGCGGCCGGCCGCCGTCGCCGGTGGCGCCCTCGCCCACGACACGGCCCTCCGAGACGATGACGCAGCCCACGGCGGGATTGTCGCCGGTGCGGCCCACCTGCCCGGACGCCAGTTCGATGGCCCGGCGCATGTGGGCCTCGTCGCTCATATGGCCGGCAGGGCCGTGGCGCGGTCCGCGTCGAGATAGCGTGCGGCGACGGGCTTGAGGGCGGCGTCGAGCTCGATGACCAGCGGATTGCCTGTTGGGATCTCGACGCCGACGATCTCGTCCGGCGAGACGTCGAACAGCAGCTTGACGATGGCGCGCAGCGAGTTGCCGTGGGCGGCCACCAGCACCGTCTCGCCGCGAGCAAGGCAGGGCGCGATCTCCGCCTCCCAGTAGGGTTGCACCCGCGCCAGCGTGGTGGCGAGGCTCTCGGTCTCCGGTAGCACCGCGCCGGCATAGCGGCGGTCCTTGGAGAAGTCGAACTCACCGCCCGGGGCCATAGGGGGCGGCGGGACGTCGTAGCTGCGCCGCCAGATCTTCACTTGGTCGGCCCCGTGCTTGGCGGCGGTCTCGGTCTTGTTGAGTCCGGTCAGGCCCCCGTAGTGGCGCTCGTTCAACCGCCAGTCCTTCACCTCGGGCACGAAGGCCTGCCTGGCCGCCGCCAGCGCCAGCCAGGAGGTGCGGATCGCCCGCGTCTGGACCGAGGTGAAGCAACGGTCGATGGCCAGGCCGGCCGCGGCGATGAGCGCGCCGCCCTTCTTCGCCTCGGCTTCGCCCTGCGGCGTCAGGTCGACGTCCACCCAGCCGGTGAAGCGGTCTTCGAGGTTCCACTGGCTCTGGCCGTGGCGCAGCAGGATCAGGGTCGGCAAGGCGGGTGGTCTCCCGGAGCGCGTTCAGCAAAAGTGGTCCCACTTTTGCGCCCGGAATGCGCTCCCACTTATGAATCCGGAGCGTCCGGCTAAAGCGCCGGGGGCTGGCCCGTCAAGGCTGGCGCCGCTAGACAGGCCCTTCGATGTTCGACCGCTTCTTCCTGCCGATCCTGGGCCTGACGGCCGCCGGCGCCATCGCGCTGGCGCTGGTCTGGCCCCAGGGACTGGGCGACCGCTCGCCCGGTCCGTTCGGCAAGACGCCCGTCCAGCGGACGCCGGCCATGCAGGCCGCCATGAGGCGCGAGGCCGACGAAGCGCGCCGCCATGTCGAGCAGGCGCGCGAGGCCGTACGCAACATCCAGAACCAGGCGATCGCCCCCAGCCAATGAGTCCACACGATACGATCTCCGTCGGCCGCCGGGTGCTGGAGACGGAAGCCGCCGCCCTGCAGCGCATGGCCGAGGGGCTGGGCGAAGCCTTCAACGAGGCCGTCGAGGCGATGTTCGCAGCCGAGGGCCGCATCGTCTGCACGGGCATCGGCAAGTCCGGTCACGTGGCGCGCAAGGTGGCCGCCACCCTGGCTTCGACCGGCTCGGCGTCAATCTTCGTGCACGCCACCGAGGCCAGCCACGGCGACCTCGGCATGATCGGCAGGGGCGACGTGATCCTCGCGCTCTCCAAGACCGGCGAGACCCGCGAACTGGCCGACGTGCTGGCCTACGCCAAGCGTTTCGCGATCCCGCTGATCGCCATGACTTCGGCGCCCAAGAGCGCGCTCGGCCGCGCCGCCGACGTGATCCTGCGCCTGCCCGACGCTCCGGAGGCGACCTCGGCGGTCGGCGCGCCCACGACCTCCACCACGCTGCAGATGGCGCTGGGCGACGCATTGGCGGTGGCGCTGCTGGAGCGGCGCGGGTTCCAGCCGCATGACTTCCGCATCTTCCACCCGGGCGGGAAGCTGGGCGCGATGCTGCGCACCGCCGCAGACCTCATGCATGGCGAGGACGAACTTCCCCTCGTCACGGCCGACACGCCGATGCGCCAGGCCCTGCTGGTCATGACGGAGAAGCGCTGGGGGATTGTGGGTGTGGTCGACGCGGAGGGCCGCCTGATCGGCGGCGTCACCGACGGCGACCTGCGCCGCAACATCGACGGGCTCCTGACGATGACAGCCGGAGAGGTGATGACGCCGGGACCCAAGAAGACCGCGCCGCCCGGCATGTTGGCCGGGGAGGCGCTGGCCCTGATGAGCGATCCGCCGCCCGCCGTCACCGTCCTCTTCGTGGTCGACGACGACCAGCCGGTCGG
>CAZBXO010000006.1:15356-58574 GCA_964495645.1 uncultured Phenylobacterium sp.
ATCCGCCGCCCGCCGTCACCGTCCTCTTCGTGGTCGACGACGACCAGCCGGTCGGAATCCTCCATGTCCACGACCTGCTGCGGGCCGGGGTGATGTAACGACCGCTCTTCCCCATCTCGCAGAGGAGGGGCAGGAGCTGGAGACTAGCCCGCCGGAACCGGCGCCTTCGAGAGGTCCACGGAGCGCCCGCCATAGCGCGCCGTGAAGGCGGCGGTGTCGATCTCCTCCAGCTGGATGCGGCCGGCCATGACGTCGGCTTTCCAGGCTTCGTGCGCCGGCACGTTGGCGTGGAACTCCGGCATCACCTCCGCGGCGAACAGCTCCAGGCTCTCGCAGATGTCCTCGTGGGTGTTGCGCCCGGCCTGGTTCAGCAGGATCACCTGGTCGATGTGGCTCTGCTCGAACTTGCGGAGTTTCCGCCGGATGGTTTCCGGACTGCCGATCAGGCCGCCGGCGAGCGCGTTGGCCGCGGCCTCGGGGTTGGCCTCCTTCCACTTCACGTACTCGCTCCACATGTCGACCGTGCCCGGCGGCGGGCGCTTGCGGTCCGGCGTGTTGTAGTAGCGCAGGCAGAACTGGAAGAAGGTCGCCCCGTCCGCCTTGCGCCGCGCCTCCTCGTCGGTCTTCGCGCACATGAACATGGAGACCAGCGCGATATTCGGGTTCACGGGATAGTCGGCCAGCTTGTCCAGCCGCTTGGTCATCCCGTTGTAGTAGGCGTGGACCCAGGCGTGGGCGGCGTCCGCGCTGAGGAACTGGAAGCCCAGCGCCCCGAGCCCCTTCTCCCCCGCATAGGCGATGGTCTGCAGCTGCGAGCAGGCGGTCCACAGCGGCGGGTGCGGCTGCTGCCGCGGCTTGGGCAGCACATTGCGCGGCGGGAAGTCGAAGTAGGGTCCCTTGTAGCTGTGGCTCGTCTTCGTGAACATCGGCACGAGGCAGCGCACGGCGTCCTCGAAGATCGCCCGCTTCTCGCCGAACTCCACGCCGAACGGCTCCAGCTCGGTCAGCGAGGCGCTCTCGCCCATGCCGAAGTCGACGCGGCCGTGGCTGATCAGGTCCAGCGCCGAAACCTGCGCAGCCAGCTTGGCCGGATGGTTGGTGGTCAGATGCAGGATGCCGTGGGCGAGGCGAATCTGCTTGGTGCGCTGACTGGCGGCGGCCAGGAAGACGCCCGGCGCGGAAGAGTGCGAGTACTCCTCCAGAAAGTGGTGCTCCACCTCCCACGCGTAGTCGTAGCCGAGCCGGTCGGCCAGCTCGAGCTGGGCCAAGGCGTTGTTGTAGAGGTTGTACTCGTCGTCGGGGCCCCAAGGCCGCGGCAGCTGCAGCTCATAGAAGATGCCGAACTTCATCGCCGCGTCCCCTCCATCCCGCGTTTTCGAATTTCCGCGCCAGAAGCCGGGCGGCGTCAAGCGGATCGCAGTGGTCCCTTAAGCCGGGGCGGACTAGAACCCGCCCGCAACTCCGGAGTCCCCATGCTGCCCACCCCGCGCGCCGACCTCGTCGCCAACACCTTCGACTACGAGCTGACGCCGCTCGTGAAGGCCACGGGCTTCCGGGAATACGACGCGCGCTGGCTGTTCGGCCCCGAGATCAACCTCCTGGGCGTCCAGGCTCTGGGCCTGGGCCTGGGGACCTACATCCACGAACTCGGCCAGACGCGGATCGTGGTCGGCCACGACTACCGGTCCTACTCGCTGGCCATCAAGCAGGCGCTGACGATCGGCCTGGTGGCCGCCGGCTGCGAGGTGCTGGACATCGGGCTTGCCGTTTCGCCGATGGCCTACTTCGCCCAGTTCGACCTCGACGCGCCGTGCGTCGCCATGGTCACCGCCAGCCACAACGAGAACGGCTGGACCGGCGTGAAGATGGGCGCCCAAAGACCGCTGACCTTCGGCCCCGACGAGATGGGTCGGCTGAAGGAGATCGTGCTCCAGGGCGAATGGAAGCAACGCCCCGGCGGCTCGGTGGCCCACATCCCCGGTATGGCCGAGCGCTACATCGCCGACGTGGCGTCCCGCGTCTCCATCGACCGGCCGCTGACCGTGGTCGCCGCCTGCGGCAACGGCACCGCCGGCCACTTCGCCCCCGAGGCTCTGAAGCGGATGGGCGTGGCGACGATCATCGAGATGGACTGCCAGCTCGACTGGACCTTCCCCAAGTACAATCCCAACCCCGAAGACAGCGTCATGCTGCACGCCATGGCCCGGACGGTGCGCGAGTTCGGCGCCGACCTGGCGCTGGGCTTCGACGGCGACGGCGACCGCTGCGGCGTGGTCGACGACGAGGGCGAGGAGATCTTCGCCGACAAGATCGGCCTGATGCTGGCCCGGGACCTGTCGGCCCTGCACAAGGATGCGACCTTCATCGTCGACGTGAAGTCCACCGGCCTCTTCGCCACGGATCAGGTGCTGAAGGGCAATGGCGCGAAGACCGTCTACTGGAAGACCGGCCACAGCTACATCAAACGCAAGACCGCCGAGCTCGGCGCACTCGCCGGCTTCGAGAAGAGCGGCCACTTCTTCTTCAACGCCCCGATCGGGCGCGGCTACGACGACGGGCTGGTGGCAGCCGCCGCCATCCTCGGGATGCTCGACCGCAATCCGGGCAAGAAACTCTCGGACCTCAAGAAGGCCCTGCCGGTCGCCTACACCTCGCTCACCATGAGCCCGCACTGCTCCGACGAGATCAAGTACGGCGTCGTCGAGGACGTCGTGCAGGAATACCGCGAGCTGGCGGGCGCCGGTGGCCTGATCCTCGGCCGCAAGATCGTCGACCTCATCGACGTCAACGGCGTCCGCGTCGCCCTGGAGGACGGCAGCTGGGTCCTCGTGCGCGCCTCATCGAACAAGCCCGAGCTGGTCGTCGTGGTCGAGAGCACGAGAAGCGAAGACGACATGCGCGCCCTCTTCCGCGAGGAGGTCCGTCCGCGCCTGGCGAAGCGGCCGCAAGTCGGCGCGTACAACCAGGAGATTTGATGTTCCGAGGCCCTTCCTCCGGTCGGCCTGGATGAAATCAAACGGCGCTGTTGCGCTTGGCTCGACGCCCACCCGGAAGATCATGTCGAATTCCCCGAGGACGGACCTGCCGAGATCGCTAAGATCAAGGCGAAACTCGCGCGTCTGAAAACGATAAAGACGATGCCCCAACTGCTGGGCCTCGACTGCTTTGTCGACTACTGAGGCGCCTGACTTTCTCAGAGAACCACTTTCACGTCGGTCTTCCGGAAGTCGTCGCCCTTGAACAGCAGGCCATCCCCCTCAGATTCGGCGAGCGCATAGGAGAAGCAGTCGCCGAGGTTGAGCGGGCCGCCCACTCCCTTGCCGAACTGCGTGAACGCACGATGAGCGCCCTTGGAATCCGCTCGGATGATGGGTGTGATCTCGATGCCGAGTTGGTCGATGAGCGCTTCGGCGCGCTCGGCGCCGGCCGAACGCCCAGTCTTGAAGGCCCGGGAGAGAACCTCCCAGTGAGAGACGGGCGACATCCGGGCGCCGCTCGTGGCGATGGCCCGCGCGAACGTCTCCCCCTCAGGCTCATCCAGGAGAATGGCAAGGACTGCCGAAGCGTCGACCACCATCACTTGGGAAAGCCGTCCTCGTCGTAGAGATCCTCGTCCGTCAGTGTCTCACCCGTCTTCGGCAGCGCCGCAAACTCCTCGACGATCCGCCTGACAGCCGCCAGTCGATCCGCAACCTCTCGTTCGCTGCGGTTTTGCGCGCGCTCGAGAACCAGCCTGGCGCCCTCGTCAACCACGTCGGTGATGGACATGTCGGCAGCCGCGGCGGCGTCGCGAACCCGCTGGGTCACATCCTCGCGCTTGATCTGGATCGGCTTCGTCATGATTTCGCAAGAGTATCATGATCAGGCGCCTGCTCCTAGGCGTTGGCATCCGAAGCGGCGCGTGATCAAAGCCGCGCGAGGCTGGAAGGAGATCTCGTAGATGCGCGTGGCGATGATCGGGACGGGGTATGTGGGGCTGGTCTCGGGGGCCTGCTTCGCCGACTTCGGCCACACCGTCACCTGCATCGACAAGGACGCGTCCAAGATCGAGCAGCTGAGAGCGGGCGGCATCCCGATCTACGAGCCCGGCCTCGACACTCTAGTCGCCCAGAACGTCCGCGCCGGCCGCCTCTTCTTCGACACCGACGGGACCCACGCGATCCGCGAGGCCGATGCGGTCTTCATCGGCGTCGGCACCCCCTCGCGTCGCGGCGACGGCTACGCGGACCTGACCTACGTCTATGCGGCGGCTGAGGAGATCGCCTCCCTGGTCGAAGGCTTCACCGTGGTGATCACCAAGTCGACCGTGCCGGTCGGCACCGGCGACGAGATCGAGGCCATCCTCAGGCGCGTGCGGCCCGACGCCGACGTCGCGGTGGTCTCCAACCCCGAGTTCCTGCGCGAGGGCGCGGCGATCGAGGACTTCAAGCGCCCGGATCGCGTCGTGGTGGGCACGCACGAGCCGCGCGCCCAGGCAGTGATGCGCGAGCTCTACCGGCCGCTCTACCTCAACGAGACGCCGATCCTGTTCACCAGCCGGCGCACCTCCGAACTGATCAAGTACGCCGCCAACGCCTTCCTGGCCCTGAAGATCACCTACATCAACGAGATGGCCGACCTCTGCGAGGCGGTGGGCGCCGACGTCCAGCAAGTGGCCCGCGGCATCGGCCTCGACGGCCGCATCGGCGGCAAGTTCCTGAACGCCGGCCCCGGTTACGGCGGCTCGTGCTTTCCGAAGGACACCCTGGCGCTGGTCCGCACCGCGCGCGACGCGGGCGCGCCGGTGGAACTGGTTGAGACCACGGTGAAGGTCAACGACGAGCGAAAGCGGGCCATGGCCAAGAAGGTTGTCCGGGCCGTGGACGGAGCGATCTCGGGCAAGACGGTCGGCGTCCTTGGCCTCACCTTCAAGCCCAACACCGACGATATGCGCGACGCACCGTCGCTCGACATCATCCCCTCGCTGATCCGCCAGGGTGCGAAGGTCCAGGCCTTCGATCCTGAAGGCCACGAAGCCCGGACCCTGCTCGAGGGCGTCACCTTCAAGGACGACCCCTACGCGGCCGCCGAGGGCGCCGACGTGCTGGTGATCATCACTGAGTGGGACCAGTTCCGCGCGCTCGACCTCGACCGCATAAAGCTGACCATGAACAAGCCGGTCCTGGTCGACCTGCGCAACATCTACAAACCTGAAGACATGCGCGCCCGCGGCTTCGCCTACACCAGCGTGGGGCGCGCCTGACGCGGCTCTTCCACGTCAGCGAGGACCTGGGGATCGCGCGGTTCGAACCGCGGCCGGTTCCGTCGCCCGACGCCGGTGTCGCGGGCCTCGCAATCTGGGCGGTCGCCGAGAGCCACCTGCCCAACTATCTCCTGCCGCGTGACTGCCCGCGAATCTGCTTCAGCGCCGGCAGGAAAACCACCGACGACGACCGCGCTCTGCTTGGCGGCGCACGCCACGTCATCGCGTTCGAGGAGGCCTGGCTGGAGCGGGTGCGGGGCGCCCGGCTGGCGGTCTACGAAATGCCGCTGGAGACCTTCGCCGAAGCATTGCCGGACGCCGGATACTGGATCTCGCGCGAGCCGGTGACGCCGCTTGGACTCACCATCGTCGCGGATGCGCCCGCGGCGCTCGCCGAACGGGGCGTGGAAATGCGCGTTCTGCAGGACTTCTGGCCGCTCTGCGACGCGGTGACGGGATCGAGCCTGCAGTTCTCGATCATCCGCAAGCGGAACGCTCGGCCGAGAGGCGGCGGCTAGAAGCCCTGGCCGCCGACCCTGACGAACGTCTCGAAGATATACGCCGCGCCGGCCCAGAAGGCCGCCGCCATCAGGCCCACGAAGGCCAGGCAGGCGATGGAGCGGACAGGCCGCCCGATCTGCCGCGCTCCGCCATGGAAGGCGAGCTCGCGCCGCATGATAGTCCTCCCAAGCAACTTTCTTCTCGTCGCCGCCCGGGTCGAGCCGGCCGATTGCTTCGAGGCTGACACAAATATCAACGCTTGGAAACCGCGGGCGTATCCGCCGCCGCGATCTCCCGCTCGGCGCGGGCTTTCAGATAGGCGTGAAGCCCCGCGATCTCGGCATCCGTGAGCGATCCGAACCTGTAGCGCGCCACCGGCGACATCAGCTTCAGTTCGCGGCCGCCGGCGGCGACGCCGGCGCGCATCAGACGGCGGAAGTCCTCCGGGTCGTAGGCCGCCGCAATCGTCAGGTCCGGCGTGGACAGGATGCCGCCTCCCTCGAGCGCCGGGCCATGGCATTCCACGCAGGCGCGGGCGACCGCGCGACCCAGGGCGAACCGCGGCCCGACGTCGGGCAGCGCCGGGTTCTCGCGCGCGGCGATGATCGCGGGCTCCGACTTGAACTTTCCGAGGAGGAGGCCGATGCGCGCGATCGGACGCGCCTTGAACCGCGGCTGCGGCTCGCCCGCGGGCTTCTGCGCCCGCAGGTAGGCGATCAGGTCGGCCACCTCGGCATCGGTCAGATGCGCGAAGGTCGACGACGGCATGACCCACAGCGCACGGCCGTCCGATTTCACGCCGTGGCGGATCGCCCGGTCCAGGTCCGCATCCGTCTGCCTGGCGACCGCGAGCGTCAGGTTCGGCGCATACAGCTTCACGAGGCCGGGGATGTCGTCGAACATCTTCCCCTGGAGATTGGCGCCGTGGCAGTCGTTGCAGCCCTGCGCGGTCGCCACGCGGTGACCCCGCGCCACCGCGCCGGCGTCGGCCGCGGCCGCCATCCGCACCTGCGGCTTGGCCACCGGCCAGCGGATCATCGCCTCGCTCGCCGCCATGACGCCAAGGCCGCCCGACAGGGCCGCGGCAGCCACGCCGCCCAGACCCACACCCGTCCACTTCAGGATTCTTTTGATCGACATGCCCGCTCAGTACGGTCGCGCACGCGGGCTCAGATGCGGCAAGCTGCGCAGTACGCCTCCGCGCGAATGCACAACGTCAGTTAGGCGACGCTAGGCTGCAGCTTTCTTCACGGCTCCGGCGATCTCCTTGACGACCTGGTCGACCAGCTTCTCGTCGTCGCCCTCGGCCATGATACGGATCAGCGGCTCGGTGCCGGAAGCGCGCACGACGATGCGGCCGGAGCCGTTCAGCCGCGCCTCGGCGTCCTTCAGCACCGCCTGGACGCCCTCGGTTTCCAGGGGCTTGCCGCCGGCGAAGCGGACGTTCTCGAGCTTCTGCGGCACCGGCTCGAACTGTCGCGCCAGCGCGCTCATCGGCTGGTCGCTCTCGCGCAGTACGGCCAGCACTTGCAGCGCCGCCAGCAGGCCGTCTCCGGTGGTGGAGAAGTCGGAGAGGATCACGTGCCCCGATTGCTCGCCGCCGAGGTTGAAGCCGCCCTCTCGCATGCGCGCCATCACGTAGCGGTCGCCCACCTGGGTGCGCTCGAGCCTCAGGTTTCGCGCGCCCAGGAACCGTTCCAGCCCGAGGTTCGACATCACGGTCGCCACCACGCCGCCGCCGGTCAGGCGGTCGGCCTTGGCCCAGTGGCCGGCGATCATCGCCATGATCTGGTCGCCATCGACCATCTGGCCGCGCTCGTCGCAGATCACCAGCCGGTCGGCGTCGCCGTCCAGGGCGATTCCGATGTCGGCGCGGTACTCCCTGACCATACGGTTCATGGCCAATGGATGGGTGGAGCCGCACTCCTCGTTGATGTTCAGACCGTTGGGGTCGACGCCGACCCGGATCACCTCGGCGCCAAGCTCATAGAGCGCCGTGGGGGCCACCTTGTAGGCCGCCCCGTTTGCGCAATCGATGACGATCCGCATGCCGGAGAGCGACAGGCCTTTGGGAAAGGTGGCCTTGGCGATCTCGATGTAGCGCGCCTGCGAATCGTCGATCCGCTGCACGCGGCCGAGGCCGGTCGGCGGCGCCAGGCCTTCCTCCAGGCCCTGATCCATCAAGGCCTCGATCTCCAGCTCCTTCTCGTCCGACAGCTTGTAGCCGTCGGGCCCGAACAGCTTGATGCCGTTGTCGGAGAAGGCGTTGTGCGAGGCGGAGATCATCACGCCCAAGTCGGCGCGTAGCGAACGGGTCATCATCGCCACGCCCGGGGTCGGCAGCGGACCGAACAGGCGCACGTCCATTCCCACGCTCGTGAAGCCCGCGACCAGCGCAGGCTCGATCATGTAGCCCGACAGGCGCGTGTCCTTGCCGATCACCACCAGATGGCGGCGCTCGTCCTTCGACATGAACACCTTGCCGGCGGCCATGCCGGCGCGCAGCGCCACCTCCGCGGTCATGGGATGGCGGTTGGCCTCACCGCGGATGCCGTCGGTGCCGAAGTAGGCGCGCTTGCTCAAGATCAGCTCCCGAAACGAACCGAAACCGAGATTTAGTTCAACGCAGTTTAGCCGATGCTAAAGCCCCGCCGTTACATCGGTTCGGCGCGGAATCGGCCTTATCACAAAGGACCCCCATGTGTGGCATCATCGGCATTGTGGGCGTCAGCTCCGTCCAGGAGCGGCTGATCGAGAGCCTGAAGCGGCTCGAGTACCGTGGCTACGATTCCGCGGGCGTCGCCGGCTTCACTGCCCGGGGCCTGGAGCGCCGCCGCGCTGCGGGTAAGCTGAGGAACCTCGAGGACGTCCTGGCCGCCGATCCGCTGAACGCCACGGTCGGCATCGGTCACACGCGCTGGGCCACCCACGGGCCCCCGACCGTCGGCAACGCCCACCCGCACCGCGCCGGGCGGGTCACCTTGGTCCACAACGGGATCATCGAGAACTTCGCCGAGCTGAAGGCCGACCTCGCGGCCAAGGGCCGGACGTTCGAGACCGACACCGATACGGAGGTCGTCGCCAACCTGCTCGACTCGCTGCTGGGGTCGTCCAACGACCCGCTGGCGGCGCTGAAGGCCACGCTGGACCAGGTCACCGGAGCCTTCGCCTTCGTCGTGATGATCGAAGGCCACGAGGGCCTCCTGCTGGGCGCGCGGCGCGGCCCGCCCCTGGTCGTGGGCTATGGCGACGGCGAGATGTACCTGGGCTCCGACGCCCTGGCGGTGGGCCCGTTCACGACGCGCGTGGCCTACCTGGAAGACGGCGACTACGTGGCCATCGACCATGGCTCGGCGCGCGTGTTCGACGAGGACGGCCGGCCGGTCTCGCGGCCCGTGCAGGTCGTGCCGGAGTCGCCCGCGCTGATGGAGAAGGGCAACTACGCCCACTTCATGGAGAAGGAGATCCACGACCAGCCCGAGGGCTGCCAGCGGACCATCGCCGCCTACGTAGACCCGCTCACCGGGCTGACCGGCATCCCCGGCGGCGTCGATTTCGCCGCCCTGCAGCGTATCCAGGTCGTGGCATGCGGCACGGCGTACATCGCCGGCCTGCTGGGGAAGTACGCCATCGAGGCGCTTGCCGGCCTGCCGGTCGACGTCGAGATCGCCTCCGAGTTCCGCTATCGCCAGCCGGCGCTCAGCGCCGACTCGTTTGTGATCGCCATCTCCCAATCGGGCGAGACCGCCGACACGCTGGCGGCCCTGCGGTGGTGCAAGGCCAAGGGCATGAAGAGCGCCGTCGTCGTCAACGCCGCCGGGTCGACCATGGCCCGGGAGGTCGACGTGGTCTGGCCGATCCACTGCGGACCGGAGATTGGGGTCGCCTCCACCAAGGCCTTCACCGCCCAGGTCAGCGTGCTCCTGGCCCTGGCCGTGGCCATCGCCCGCGCCCGGGGCGTAATCGACGAGGCCGAAGAAAAGCGCCTCGCGGGCGTGCTGATGGAGGCGCCGCGCCTGATCGCGGAGTCGATCAACCTCGAGGAGGCTGTGAAGAGCATCGCCGCCGACATGGCCGAGGCGCGCGACGTCCTCTACCTGGGCCGCGGCCCGATGTACCCGCTGGCCCTGGAAGGGGCGCTGAAGCTGAAGGAACTCAGCTACATCCACGCCGAAGGCTATGCCGCTGGCGAGTTGAAGCACGGCCCCATCGCCCTGGTCGACGAGGCGACGCCGATCGTCATCCTCGCGCCCTTCGACAGCTACTTCGAGAAGTCGGCGTCCAACATGAGCGAGGTGATGGCGCGCGGCGGCCAGGTGATCTTCATCACCGACCCGGAGGGCGAGAAGCATGCCCCCGCCGGAGCCCGGGTCGTGGTGACGGCCCCCAGGTGCGACCCGCTGATCGCGCCCCTGGTGCTCGCCGCGCCCATCCAGTTGCTCGCCTACCACGTCGCCGTGCGGAGGGGCGCGGACGTCGACCAGCCGCGCAACCTCGCCAAGTCCGTGACGGTCGAGTGATCCTCCCTGTCCAATCCCGGAGGGGGTGGATGGACTGAGCGCCCCGATGGAGCCCGGAAACGCCAACGGCCGCCCCGGTCTCCCGGAGCGGCCGCGGCTTACAGCTTTCGCCGTGGAAGAGCTTACTTCTTCTCGGGCATCGCGCCTTCGGCCGGCGGCGTGGTCGCCATGGCCCCGGCGTCGGCCGGCGGCGTCGTGGCCATCGCCGAGGCGTCGGCGGCGGGCGGAGCCGCAGCGGCGTCAGCCGGCGGCGCGGCAGCCGTCGCGTCAGCGGCGGGCGCAGCGGCCTCTTCCTTCTTCGTGCAGGCCGCGACGCCGAGAGCAAAGACGCTCGCTGCGGCGACGGTCAGGATGCGAAGCTTCATACTTGGGCTCCCCTGGGGGTGAATCCCCCGACAGGCGAAGCGTACACAACTTCGTGCGATCTCAAAATCGTGATCGTGCGCCGGGCGCGAAAAAAGTCCCGCGCGGCAGTGGATTTCTCCGTGCGCGTTCTCTAGCTCGACGGCGGTTCAGGAGGCGTTCGATGACACGGCGGGTGCGCAAGGCGGTGTTGCCTGTGGCGGGTTTGGGCACCCGGGTCCTGCCTGGCGCCAAGACCACGCCCAAGAACCTGCTGAACGTCGTGGACCGGCCCATTCTCAGCTACATCGTCGAGGAGGCGGTGGCCGCAGGCATCGAGCACTTCGTGTTCATCGTCGGCCGCGGCCAGGGGGCGATCGAGGACTACTTCGACGCCGCCCCTGAGATCGAGCAGGCGCTCGAAGCCAAGGGCAAGACCGACGTCCTGGCCGAGGTGCGCCGCGACGTGCTCGAGCCCGGGCAGATGAGCTTCGTGCGCCAGATGGCCCCGCTGGGCCTGGGCCATGCGGTCTGGTGCGCCCGCGATATCGTCGGCGACGAGCCGTTCGCGGTCATGCTGCCCGATATGCTGATGGCGGCGCGCCCGCCCGCGCTGGCCCAGGCCGTGGCCGCCTACGAACAGACCGGCGGCAACATCGTCGTCGTGGAGCCGGCTCCCGAGGGCGAGGCGCACAAGTACGGCATCGTGGCGCTGGAGGGTCGGTCCGGACGCCTCAACCGCATGGTGGGCATGGTCGAGAAGCCGCCGCCGGGGACCGAGCCTTCCAACCTCTTCATCTCCGGCCGCTACATCCTGCAGCCCGAGATCTTCCGCATCCTGGAGACGCAGGAACGCGGCGCCGGCGGCGAGATCCAGCTGACCGACGGCATGGCCAACCTGATGCAGACCCAGGCCTTTCACGCCCTGGAGTACGAGGGGACCACCTACGACTGCGGCGACAAGCTCGGGCTCCTGCGCGCCAACGTCGCCTTCGCCCTCATGCGCCCGGACCTCGCCGACGCCGCGCGCGCCGCGATCCGCGAGTTGCTCTAGCCGGATGCCCCCTGGGGGACACGCAATCTAGGAAACCTCCTCGACCGCCGCGATGAGGCGGGCGATGTCCTGCGGGCGCGACAGGCGGTGGTCGCCATCCTTGATCAGGCTGAAGACCACGTCGGTCCCCTTGATCGCCTGCGCCAGTTCGAGCGCATGGCGCCACGGCACATCGGGGTCCTCTGCCCCCTGCAGGATGCGTACGGGCGCCTCGATCGGCACGCCCTCGCCGCCAAGGATCGACCAGCGGGCGCCGTCCTCCAGCAGGTCGCGGGTGATCGGATAGGGATCGCCGTATTCCGAGGGTCGAAGCCACACCGCGTCGCGAGCGAGGTCCGCGAGCCCCTGCGGCGGAATGCCGGGTCTCATCAGCCTTTCGGTGAAGTCGGGGGCTGGAGCGACCAGCACCATGGCCTTCACCCGCTCCGGCGCCGCCATCGCCGCGAGGGAGGCGATCCAGCCGCCCATGGACGAGCCCACCAGCACGACGCGCCCGTCCGTGAAGGCGTCCAGCACCGCCAGTGCGTCCTCCCGCCAGCGGGTCACCGTGCCGGCCCGAAAGTCGCCCGACGACTCCCCGTGCCCGAAGTAGTCGAAGCGCACGTAGGAGCGCCCGCGCGCCAGCGCCCATTCGGCCAGCGCCTGGGCCTTGGTCCCCGCCATGTCGGACTTGAAGCCACCCAGCCAGACCACCGCCGGACCGGCCCCGTCCACAGCCCGCCAGGCCACCCGCTCGCCGTCGCCGCGGTCGAGGAATCCCGTCCGTTCACCCATGGCGGTTCCTGTACCGGGAGGGCCGGCGCAGTGTAAGGAGCCCGCGTGGCCCTTCCCCCGGATTTCACCCTGCTGCAGGTCGTGCCGGAGCTGGAGACCGGCGGCGCCGAGCAGACGACCGTCGACGTGGCGCGCGCGGTGATCGCGGCCGGTGGGCGCGCGCTGGTGGCCACCCGGGGCGGGCGCATGGTCGCGCGCCTCACGGCCGAGGGCGGGCGCCTCGCCCAGATGCCGGTGCAGACCAAGAATCCCCTGGTGATGCTGGGCAACGCGGCGCGCCTGGTCAGCCTGATCCGCCAGGAGAAGGTCTCGGTGGTGCACGCCCGCAGCCGAGCCCCCGCCTTTGCCGCGCTCTGGGCCGCCAAGACCGCCGGCGTCCCGTTCGTGGCCACCTATCACGGCGTCTACAAGGCCCGGTCGCGGCTCAAGCGCTGGTACAACGCCGTCATGACCCGCGGCGACCTGGTGATCGCCAACTCCGACTACACGCGCGGCCACGTGCTCGCCGAGCACGCCGTCGATCCGGGCAAGGTGGTCTCCATCCCGCGCGGCGTCGATCTCGACCGCTTCAGCCCCTCATGGGTCACCCCGGACCGGATCGAAGCGCTGCGCAACGCCTGGGGGATCGCCCCTTCCGACGGCCGCACGAAGTTCCTGCTGGCCGGACGGCTCACCCGTATCAAGGGGCACCTCACGATCATCGAGGCGATGGAGCGCCTGAAGGCCGCCGGCCGCGACGACTTGCTGGCGCTGTTCGCCGGCGACGACCAGGGCCGCACGGGCTACGCCGAGGAGCTCGCCGCCGCCATCGCCGCGGCCGGCCTGACGGACAGCATCCGCATCGTCGGCCATTGCGACGACATGCCGGCGGCGTACCTGCTGGCCGACGTCGCCCTCCTGCCCACCACCGTCCCGGAGAGCTTCGGCCGCGCGGCCGTCGAGCCGCAGGCCATGGGACGCCCTGTGATCGCCTCCGCCCATGGCGGCACGGTCGAGACTGTCCAGGACGGAGTCACCGGTTGGCTGGCCGCCCCCGGCGATCCGGACGCGTGGGCCGAAGCCATGGGCCGGGCGATCGACCTGGGCCCTGGCCGGCGCCTCGCCATGGGCCAGGCGGGCATGACCCGCGCCCGCCGGCTCTACCGCGTCGAGGCCATGTGCGAGGCGACGCTCGCCGCCTACGCCCGCGTGCTGGAGGCGCGCGCGGCATGAGCAGACGGGTCGAGCGCATCCTGGTGATCAAGCTGTCGGCGCTGGGCGACTTCGTCCTGGCGCTGGCGGCCATGAAGCGCATCCGCCAGGCGCATCCCAAGGCGCACATCACCCTGCTGACGACGCCGCCGTTCGAGGCGCTGGCGAAATCCTGCCCCTACTTCAACGCCGTCGATGTGGGCGGGCGGCCGGAAGGCTTCCAGGATTGGATGCGCCTTCGCACCCGCCTCAAGGGAGCCGACTTCACCCGCGTCTACGACCTGCAGACCTCCGCCCAGTCGAACCGCATCTTTCAGCTGCTGCGGCCCGGGCCGCCGCCGTGGTCGGGCATAGCCTTCGGCTGCTCGATGCCGCACAAGAACCCGCTGCGCAATGCGATGCACACGCTCGAACGCCAGGCCGACCAACTGATGTACGCCGGCGTCTGGCCCGACGCCCCGACCTCGCCCGGCGAGGCGCCGCCCCCCGACCTCTCCTGGATCTGGAAGAACCAGCCGGCCGAGCGGCCGGTCCCCGGCGCGGTGAAGCCACGGCCCTATGTGATGTTCGTCCCCGGCGGTTCCGCCCACCGGCCCGAGAAGCGCTGGCCGGTCGAGAAGTACGCCGAGCTCGCCCGCATCCTCTACGCCCGCGGCTACGACATCGTGATCATCGGCGGCGTGCAGGAGACGTCCCTCGCCCACGCCATCCAGCGCCAGACACCGCGCGCCCGCGACCTGACCGGGCGCACCGACTTCGCCCGCATCGCGATCCTGGGCGCGAAGGCCGCGCTGGCGGTCGGCAACGACACCGGCCCGCTGCATCTGGCCGCCGCCGCCGGCGCGCCCACGATCGTGCTCTTCTCCCAGGCGTCGGACCCGGCCCTGTCGGCCCCCCGCGGCCGCGTCGCCATCCTCCAGGCCGACAACCTGGCCGACCTCCCCGTCGCCAAGGTCGCCCAGACCGCGACCGAGCTCGCGACGATTCCGGGCCAGCCGGGGAGAACTTAACCCGCGGGTGTTGCCGCCGCGTCCTTGATGCGGCCGTAACCGCACGTCATATACTGGCATAAGCGGCGGGAGCGCATCTGCGCGTCCCGGCGTTGTCGTGTCTCAACTGCCTAGGAGCCCTGCCTATTCGCCGCCCCATGCAAGCGCCGCCCGTCAAGGAAGGGCCGCGCATGAACGAAGATATCCGCGTGCCTCGTGTCCTGCTCATCGACCAGCATGGTGAGAAGCAGGGCGTCATGCCCACCTCCGCCGCCATCGAAGCGGCCGAAGAGGCCGGGCTGGACCTGGTGGAGATCGTGCCCAACGCCGATCCGCCCGTCTGCAAGATCCTGGACTACGGCAAGTTCAAGTTCCAGGAGCAGAAGAAGAAGAACGAAGCGCGCAAGCGGCAGAAGGTGGTGGAAATCAAGGAGATCAAGCTCCGCCCCAACATCGACATCCACGATTACGACGTGAAGGCGCGGTCCATGCACCGCTTCTTCGAGGAAGGCGACAAGGTGAAGATCACCCTGCGCTTCCGCGGCCGTGAACTGGCCCACCCCGAGCTCGGCATGAAGCTGCTGCAGAAGGTGAAAGCCGACTTCGAGCCCGTCGCCAAGGTCGAGTACGAGCCGCGCATGGAAGGCCGCCAGATGATCATGATCCTGGCGCCCCGGTGACGAAGGCCGTCGCTGCAGTGCTCGGGACGGTCGCCCTCGCGGCGGCCGTTTTCGTATCCGCCCCCACGGCCGCCCAACAGGCGCCCGGGACCGGAACGGACAACCAGCCGATCCCGCCGTTCCGCATCGCAGACGACCTCTACTACGTCGGCGCTTCGGACATCGCGGCCTACCTGATCGTGGCGCGCGGCGGCCTGATCATCATCGACGGCGGCTACGAAAAGACCGCCCCGATGATCCTGCAGAATATCCGCACCTTGGGTTTCGAGCCCGGCCAGGTGAAGGTGCTGCTCAACACCCACGCCCATCTGGACCACGCCGGCGGCCTGGCGATGCTGAAGCGCGAGACCAAGGCCCAGCTCTGGGCCATGGGCCCCGACGCGGAGCTCCTGCAGCGCGGCGGCAAGGGCGACTTCGGCCTCGGGGACCGCGCCCCCTACGAGCCGGTACGGGTCGACCGCGTCCTCAAGGACGGCGACACGGTCACGGTCGGCAACTACGCCCTCACCGCACACCTGACCGCCGGCCACACCCGCGGCTGCACAACCTGGACGTTCACCGCGCCGGACACCCGCGGCGGCAAGCGCGTGGCCCGCCAGGTGCTGCTGCTCTGCTCCAACTCGGTGCTGCCCATGTACCGGCTGGCTGGCCAGGAGAGCTATCCGGGTATCGCCGCCGACTATGAGAAGAGCTACGCCTTCTGGAAGAGCGCCCCCTGCGAGATCTTCCTGGGCAGCCACGGCCAGTTCTTCAACATGAACGCCAAGCGCCCGAAGCTGACCCTCGACACCAACCCCTTCGTCGACCCCGAAGGCTGCAGAGCCTACTTCGAGCGGGGGTACGCGGCCTTCAAGGACACCCTGGCCAAGCAGCAAGCGGCGGCGAAGTAAGGCGGCCTGAGCCCTCGTTGCTCAGACGGCTCGCACATCGGCGAGTCGCCCCCGCGCATAGTCCTCCGCACATTCGGCGCCGCATCGGCGGTTCCGACCTGGGAATACATCGCAATAAGATATAATATTGGACGAAAGGAGGCCTCATGCCCATTTGCGTCCGCCGCGCGTTCGCCGCTCTCGCCCTGTCCGTCCTCGCCTGCACCGTCGCCGCGCCGTCTTTCGCCGCCGCCCCAAGCCCGCCGGCGGCGCCCGCGCGCGTGGCCGACTTCACTCTGAAGGATCAGACGCAGGTCGCCCACCGGCTCTACGGCCTCGCGGACGCCAAGGCGGTGGTGCTGGTCACCCAGATGAACGGCTGCCCGATCGTGCGCAACATCGTGCCCGCCCTGAACGACCTGAAGGCCGCCTATGGGCCCAAGGGCGTCACGTTCCTGATGCTGAACTCCAGCCGCCAGGACACCCGCGAAGACATCGCCGCCGAGGTCGCGGAGTACGACATCCGCCTGCCGGTGCTGATCGACGCCAGCCAGGCGGTCGGCAAGCGGCTGGGCGTCGTGCGGACCGCCGAGCTGATCGTGATCGATCCGAAGACGTGGTCGGTGGTCTACCACGGGCCGCTGGACGACCGGCTGAGCTACGGGACCCAGAAGGCGAAAGCCGAACACCCCTACGGCGTCGAGGCCATCGAGGCGGCCTTGGCCGGCCGCACCGTCACCGTGGCCCATCGCGACACCCAGGGATGCCTGATCAACTTCGAGTGAGTCGCGCCCGCTCCGCCGGCGCCGCCGTGGCGGTCGCGTTCGCCGCCTTCGCGGCGGCGGCGGCGCACGCGGCGTTCAAGCCGCTGAGCCACGTGCCGATCGGCGCACCGGCGCCGGCGTTCTCCGTCCTGGGCGCCGACGGCGCACGCCATTCCCTCTCAGATTACGCCGGCAAGGTCGTCGTGCTGGAGTGGACCAGCCCGGCTTGCCCGTTCACGGCGCAGAAGTACGAAAGCGGGG
Source organism: uncultured Phenylobacterium sp. (assembly GCA_964495645.1). Classification (GTDB taxonomy): domain Bacteria; phylum Pseudomonadota; class Alphaproteobacteria; order Caulobacterales; family Caulobacteraceae; genus Phenylobacterium. The sequence continues at coordinate 32,544 of CAZBXO010000006.1, forward strand.
AGATGCAGCGCCTGCAGCGCAGCGCCGCCGCCAAGGGCTTCGTCTGGCTGTCCGTGGCCACCGGCGCCCGCGGCAAGCCAAGCTACCTGACCGCGGCGGAGGCGCGCGGCCGCCTGGTCCGCACCCGGGCCCAGGTCACGGCCTTCCTGTTCGACCGCGACGGGAACCTCGGCCGCGCCTACGGCGCGAAGACCACGCCCAGCGTGTTCATCGTCGGCCGCGACGGCCGCCTCGCCTACGCCGGCGCAGTCGACGCCGACGGCGACGGCTCGGGGCGACGCACCGAGAACTATGTCGCCGCGGCCCTGGACGACCTGGCCGCGGGCCGCTCGGTCCGCACGCCGTTCAGCCGTCCCTACGGCTGCCAGGTCGACTACTGACCATGGCCGGGGCGGCGCCACGGCGCAGGCGGGGCGGCGGCGGGCGGCGCGCCCTGATCTCGGGAGCCGGGATCGCCGGTCCGGCGACCGCCTGGTGGCTGAACGCGGCAGGCTGGCAGACCACGATCGTCGAGTCCGCGCCGGCGCCGCGGACCGGCGGCTACGTCATCGACTTCTGGGGCCTGGGCTACGACCTCGCCGAGCGGATGGGCCTATCCGAGGGGATCGAGCGCTCGGGCTACCACATGCGCGAACTGCGGGTCGCAGGCGACGACGGCCGTCGCCTCGCCGGGTTCGGAACGCGCGTCTTCGACGAGCTGACCGGCGGCCGGTACGTGACCCTGCCGCGCTCGGACCTCTCGCGGCTGCTCCTGCAAGCCGTCGCGCCGGAAACCGATCTCGTCTACGGCGAGGAGATCGTGGAAATCGGCGCCGCCGGGCGCGGCGGCCTGCGCGCCCGCCTGGCCGGCGGCGAGGTCGTGCCTTGCGACCTCGTGATCGGCGCGGACGGGCTGCACTCGGGCGTCCGCCGCCTGGCGTTCGGGCCGCAGGCCCGGTTCGAGAAGCCGCTGGGCTATGCTGTCGCCGCCTTTGAAACCACCGGCTACCGGCCGCGCGATCCGGACGTCTACGTCCTCTACGGCAAGCCGGGCCGGATGGTCGGGCGCTTCACCCTGCGCGACGACCGCTGCCTCTTCCTGTTCGTCTTCGAGCTGGAGGGCGCGCCGCCCGCCGCGCCCGAGGCCCGCAAGGCGCTGCTGCACGATCTCTACGGATACGACGGATGGGAAACGCAGGAGATCCTGCGGCGGCTGGACGATGCGGACGACGTCTACCTGGACCGGGTCAGCCAGATCGTGGCGCCCAGCTGGTCCGCCGGCCGTACGGTTCTGGTCGGTGACGCCGCCCACTGCGTCTCGCTGCTGGCGGGCCAGGGCGCCGCCCTCGCGATCGTGGGAGCCTACGTGCTGGCGGGCGAGCTCTCGCGGCCGCAGCGGCGGATCGAGAACGGCCTGGCCGCCTACGAGCGGTTCCTGCGCCGCTACGTGGCGTCGAAGCACGCCGCCGCGGTCAGGTTCGCCGGCGCCTTCGCGCCCAGGACGGCCTTCGGCGTCTGGTTCCGCAACCTCGTGATCCGCCTGCTCGCGATCCCCGGGATCGCCCGCATCGCCCTGGGACGCGACATTTTCGACCGGCTGGCGCTGCCGGACTACCCCCTGCTCACCTTGGGCTGACGGTCCGCCGCCTGCGTCGCCGGAGCGAGGCGCCGCGCCGCCAGCCTTGCCGTAGGCGGCGGGCCGGCCTACGTGCGAGCCATGTCAGACACGCCGCCGCGGGAGGCGTCGCCGCCCCGCTTTGCGGCGGCGTCGCTGATCGCCCTCATCTTCCTGAACATGCTGGGCTTCGGGGTGATTGTCCCGCTGCTGCCCTTCTATGCCCGCTCGTTCGACGCCGAGCCGTGGCAGGTGGCTTTCATCTTCTCCGCCTTCTCGGTCGGCACCTTCTTCGGCGAGCCGTTCTGGGGGCGACTCTCGGACAAGTACGGCCGAAAGCCCGTGCTCATCTCGACCATCGTGGCCAATGGCCTCTGCTACCTTGCGCTCGCGTTCGCGCCCACTGCCACGGCGGCGTTCCTGATCCGCCTGCTTGGCGGCCTGTTCTCCGGCAACGGCTCGGTTATCCAGGGGTACATCGCCGACGTCACCCCGCCCGAGCGGCGCACACGCTCGATGGGCTACATGAGCGCCGCCTGGAACGTCGGCCTGATCGTCGGACCCTCGGTCGGCGGGTGGTTCGCCAAGCCGAGCGCCGGGCCGATCGGCTTCCAGTTGCCGCTTTTCATCTCGGCGGGGCTGTTCGCCGCCGCCGCGCTGGGGATCCTCCTCTTCGTTCGCGAGAGCCGACAGCGCGACCTCACCGCCACCTATCGGCCCAGCCGCTGGAAGGCGACCGGCGAGGCGGCGCGCCATCCGGTGATCGGACGGCTGATGTTGGTCACCTTCGTGGTCGGCTTCGCCTTCACCGGCATCGAGTCGATCTTCGCCTTCTGGACCGAGGCCCGTTTCGCCTGGGGTCCAAAAGACGTGGCGCTGGCCTTCGCCTTCGTCGGCGTGGCCTCCGCCGTGACCCAGATGACCCTGACCGGCCCGCTCTCCGAACGCTTCGGGCAGGGGCGAATGCTGGCGCTCGGGATGGCGATCACCATGGTCTGCATCGGCCTGCAGCCGCTCTCCACGGGCGGGCCGATGACCATTGCGCTGATGACCCTGTCGGCCATCGGCCAGTCGGTAGCCTGGCCCAACGTCAGCGCCCTGATCTCCGAGGTCGCCGACCCTCGCCGCCAGGGCCAGTTCCTGGGGCTCAACAACGCTACCGGCGCCCTGGCCCGCGTGATCGGACCGCTGTGCGCCACCCAGAGCTTCGCCAGCCTCTCGATCCACGCGCCCTACGTGATGGGGGCCGTCGCCGTCGCCCCGGCCATCTGGCTGGCGCTGATCGCCGGACGGCTTGCCCCCCGCCACAGGTTCGAACCAGCGGGTGCGCCATGAGCCCGCGCGAGGAACGCCGCGCGCTGCTCGTGCTCCTGGGCGTCATCTACCTGATGATCGCAGGCTTCGGCCTCGTCATCCCGCTGCTGCCGTTCTTCGCCCAGGCGTTCGACGCGCCGGCCTGGCAGGTGACGGCGATGTTCTCGGCCTTCTCTCTCGGCCAGTTCATCGGCGAGCCGATCTGGGGGAAGCTGTCGGACCGCGTCGGGCGCCGCCCGGTGCTGATCGGCACCATCGCGGCGGTGGGGGTAAGCTACGCGGCCCTGGCCTTCGCGCCGAACATCTGGGCCGCCTTCGCCATCCGCTTCGTGAACGGGGTGTTCGCCGGCAACATCTCGACCCTGCAGGGGGCGCTCGCCGACATCACCCCGCCGGAGAAGCGCGCCGGGCGCATGGGGATCATGGGCGCGGCGTTCTCCGCCGGTTTCTCCACCGGCCCGGCCATCGGCGGCCTCCTGGCCCAGCCCAGCCGCGGCGCGCTCGGCTTCCAGCTGCCGCTGCTGGTGGCCGCCGGTTTCGCGTTGGCCTCGGCGCTGGCGGTGGTGCTGTTCGTCCGCGAGAGCCGTCCGCAGGGCGGCCCGGCCCTGCGTGGACCCAAACCCGCCCGCGTGCGCGACGGCTTCGCCGACCCAATCGTCAGCCGGGTGGTGATGATCAGCTTCACCGTGGTGGTGGGCTTCGCCGGGATCGAGGCGACCTACGGCCTGTGGACCGAGACCCGCTTCGGCTGGGGCCCGCGCGAGATCGGGCTGGCCTTCATGATGATGGGCCTGATGGGCGCTGTGTTCCAGGGCTGGCTTTCCGGGCGGCTGGCGCGGCGGTACGGCGAGGCGACGACCCTGATGGCGGGCCTCGTCTTCATGTTGATCGGAATCGTGACCCAGGGACTGTCGCCGACCTGGCAGGTGGCGATCGTGGGTTTCGGCTTCGTCTGCCTCGGTCAGTCGATCTGCTTCCCGAACATCTCCGGCCTGATCTCGCGCTCGTCGCCTCCGGACCGGCAGGGCGAGATGCTGGGCCTGAACACCGGGGGCATGGCGCTCGCGCGGATCGTGGGCCCGGTGGTCGCCGGCCAGCTCTTCACCCTGCACACCGCCGGTCCGTTCGCCGCCTCCGCGCTGCTGATCCTTCCGGCGCTGTGGTTCGCGGCGCAGGTCCGCCGCCGCACACCCCGGCTGGCCTAGAACAGGACCCGTGGATTGAGGATCCGCTTCGGATCCAGCGCCAAGCGGATGGCCCGCAGCGCCTCGAGCTCGGCCGCGCTCTTATAACGGGCCCCCTCGGCCGTCTTCATGGAGCCCAGGCCATGCTCGGCCGAGATCGAGCCGCCGAGGCCCACCACGATGTCGTGCACGATCCGCGAGCCTTCGTCGCGTCGCGCCGAGTGTTCGGCGTCGGAACCCCCGTCCGGGCGCAGCACGTCGTAGTGGATGTTGCCGTCGCCCACGTGGCCGAAGGCGGCGATCCGGCAGTCCGGCACGAATGCGCGCATGGCCGCGTCGGCCGTCGCCAGGAACTGCGGCACGGCGCTGACCGGCACGGACACGTCGTGCTTCCAGGTCGCGCCCTCGGGCTTCTGGGCCGGGGACTGGTTCTCGCGGATGGCCCATAGCGCCTTCAGCTGCGCGTCCGACTGGGCCACGACCGCGTCGCGGATGAGCCCCGCCTCGACGCCGGCCTCAAGGAACCGTTCCAGGCCCCGCGCCGCCGACCCCGGCTCGGCCGCGGCGAACTCGACCAGCACGTACCAGGGATGGCGCCCGGCCAGCGGGTCGCGGGTCCCGGCGATGTTCTTCAGCGCGAACTCGAAACCGACCCGGCCCATCAGCTCGAAGGCCTCGACCGCATCGCCGACCAGGTCCTTGGCCATGGCCAGCAACCGGATCGCGTCGTCGGGCTCGGCCAGCCCCAGCATCGCCACCGCCCGTTCCATCATCGGAACCAGGCGCAGGCTGGCGGCCGTGACCACGCCCAGCGTCCCCTCCGCCCCGATCAGTAGCTGCTTCAGGTCATAGCCGGTGTTGTCCTTGCGAAGGCGCTTGAGGCCATTCCAGACCACGCCATTGGGCAGCACAGCCTCCAGGCCCAGGACCAGATTGCGCGTCATGCCGTAACGCAACACCTGGGTGCCGCCGGCGTTCGTGGAGACCACGCCGCCCACCGTCGCCGAGCCTTCGGACGCAAGGCCCAGCGGGAAGCGCCGGCGCACCTCGGCGGCGGCCACATGCACCTCGGCGAGCGTCACGCCGGCCTCGGCGGTGACCACGTCGTCGAAGGCGTCGACGCCGCGAATGGCCTTGAGCCTATCGGTGGAGAGCAGCACCTCGCCCTGCGGGATCTGACCGCCGACAAGCCCGGTGTTGCCGCCCTGCACGGTGATCGGCTGGCCGGCCTCGGCGCAGATGCCCACCACCGCGGCGACCGCCTCCGTCGATCTTGGCAGCGCCAGGAACGGCGTGGCCCCCACCCAGCGGTCGCGCCACTCCACCAGCTTCGGCGCGATCAGGTCGGTGTCCTCGCTCCAGCCGCCTTCGCCCAGCACCGACTTGAGGCGCGAGATCACGTCGGCGGGCACGGGCGCGGTCATGGGCCAAGGATAGACCCCGCAGCTTAGCCGACAAACCCCGCCGCACGGCGCAGCCGGTCGTTGATCGCCTCGCCCAGGCCCTCATGCGGGATCGGGGCGACCGCGATGCCGTTGGCGCCGGAGCGATCGGCGGCGCGCAGGTGCGCGAAGAGGTTGGCGGCGGCTTCGCCGAGGTCGCCCGTCGGGCTGAGGCTCCAGCCCCCCCCCGGTCCGGCCGGGGCGCCGAAGGCCAGATAGGCCTCGCCGGGCCGCGGCTCGCGGGCGTCCAGGCGCAGCGGCAGATTCGGCGCGTAGTGTCGCGCCAGCCGGCCCGGCGACCGCCTGGCGTCCGCATCGGCCTCTTCGAGCGCGCCGATCACCGCCTCGATCTCGGCCCGCGTCACCGCCCCCGGCCGCAGCAGCCGCGCCGCGTCCAGAAGGGAAACGACCGTCGACTCCAGCCCGATCCGGCAGGGCCCGCCGTCGAGCGCCGCGGCGGCCGCCGGGCCGGACTCCTCGAGGGCGTCTGTGAATGTCGTGGGGCTCGGCCGGCCCGAGCGATTGGCGGACGGGGCCACCAGCGGCCCGCCGAACGCCGAAAGCAGCGCTCGCGCAACGGAATGCGCCGGCGCGCGCACCGCCACGGTGTCGAGCCCGGCGCGGGCGAGGTCGCACACCGCCGCGGCGTCGGCGACCGGCAGCACCAGCGTCAGCGGTCCCGGCCAGAACCGCGCCGCCAGCCGCTCGGCGCGAGCATCGAAGCGGGCGATCCGCCGCGCGACGCCGACGTCGGCCACGTGGGCGATCAGCGGATTGAAGCTGGGCCGTCCCTTGGCCGCATAGACCGCCGCGACAGCCCGCGGGTTCGCCGCGTCGGCGGCGAGGCCATAGACCGTCTCCGTCGGCAGGATCACGAGACCGCCGGCCCGCAACTTCGCGGCCGCGGCTTCAATGTCCGGTTGTGTCGGCGCCAGAGACAAATTCCAGTATGTACCTCGGGACTCGGGGGACAGTCATAAGGGTGGGTCAGGGGAATGGCGACGAGGATGTGGGCGGCGTCCTATGCCGGAGCGGCGCGGGGACCGGGTGAGCTGCGGCTGCGCGCTTCGGGCCGCGACGCCTCGCCGGCGCGGGGGATGCTGACCGCCGTCGACGAGGCCGGACGGATGCTGCAGGTGGAGCCGGTAGCCGGAACCGGCGCGGAATGGGCGCTGGCGGTCGGCGCGGGGCCGATCCTGACCTTCGCGACACCGACCGGCCCGATGACGGTCGGCCCCACCCGCGCCCCCGCCCACGGCCGGCCCGCCGAGTTCCACCTGGCCCTGGTGGCCGTCGCCGCAGCGCCGGGCGAGCCGGTGGTCGTCAGCCTGCTGCGGGACCGCAAACCGCTGACCGCGGTCGGCCCTCACGACACCGGTGGGGTGGTGGCCGACACGGTGGTCGAGGCGCCCGGAACGTCGATGGACCTCTACCTCGAGGCGTGAGCCCTGAGGTCGAAGCCGATCCCCACCTTGGCCGGGATCTGGTCGGTGGCGGCGAACTCGCCCTGGCCGACGCCAAAAGCCGTGCGGTCAAGGCTGGCTGTCCCCTTGGCCATGGCCCTGTCGCCCTCGATCGTCAGGCGGAAAGGCAAGGCGAGCGGCCTTTCGACGCCCCGCAGGCTGAGCACGCCGCGGGCCATATAGCGGCCCTCGCCGATCTGTTCGAACCGGCGGGCGGTGAACACCGCCTGCGGGTGGGCGGCCGCGTCCAGCCAGTCGCCGGACGGGAGGGTCTGGTCGCGCTGGGCGTCGCCGGTCTTCACCGAGCCGACGTCGACGCTGACCGTCACCTTCGACCGGTCCAGAGCATCCGGGGCGAAGACGATGTCGGCGGTCCAACGGTCGAACCGGCCGCGAATTTCCTGGCCGCTCCAGGCGGTGGTGAAGGTCAGCGAAGAGCCACGGTCCACCACCCAGCGCGCCGGGCCTGGCGGAACGGCCGGCGAGACGGCGGTCGGCGCCGCGAGCGCCACAGCCGGCTCCTGGGATGGGGCCGGTGCGACCGCCGCCGGCGCAGGCCCGGCGGCCGGAGCCGGCGGCCGCACGAGGACGCCGAATGCGATCGCCCCCGTCAATCCCAGCGCGATGAGCAGCAGGCGCGGCTCCCACCACCGGCCCGGCACGGCGCCCGGCGCCATTCGGCCGAGCACCGGCTCGTCGCGGCTGAACAGCTGGTGCTTCAGCGCGCCCGCGACGTGCAGCGCGACAAGCCCGAAGGCGCCGAGAATGATCGCCTTGTGGCCGAGCTCGCCGGCTTCGTGCCAGATCCCCTTGGCTGCGGGGGCGAGATCCGGGAGGCCGGGCAGCATCGGCCATGGGACTACTCCGTAGAGCAGAGTCGGGACGGCGATCCGGCTGGTGGAGACCATGATCCAGCCGGTCAGGGGCATGCCCAGCATCACGCCGTAGAAGGCCACGTGAGTGATCCGCGCGAGGGTCCTCTCCCACGGCTTCAGACTCGCCGGCATCGGTGGTGGCGGGTGAATGAGCCGCCATGCCAGCCGCACGAGGCTGAGCAAGAGGATGGTGATCCCCACCGACTTGTGCAGCTGGAAGATCGCGAAGGTCTCCGGCGTGCGCGGGCCTTCCATCCGCTCGGCCAGAACCACCTGCAGCACGATCGCCGCGGCGATCGTCCAGTGAAGGACGATGGCGATCCCGGAGTATCGGGCTGCGGACCTCACTTCTTGTAGAACTCGACCTCGAAGAGGAGGTCGACCGCATCGCCGGCGAACGGGCGCCCCCCCGTCACCCCGAACTCCGAGCGCTTGATCGCTCCCTGGCCGGAGAATCCCAACCGCGTGCCGCCGGTGAGGCCAGGGCCCACCCCATTGAACACCACATCGAGCGTCAGCGGCCTCGTCACCCCATGGAAGGTCAGGTTGCCGGCCAACTGCCCCTGGCCCTCGCCGGTCTGGGTCAGGCCGGTCGATTCGAACTGGATCACGGGGTACTTGTCGGGCTCGAAGTAGCCGGCGACCGTGCGGTTGAAGCTGTTCTCCTCGGTGTCGATGGACTTCGGATCGACCAGGATCGTGGCCTTGGTGGCCTGCCAGTTGGCCGGGTCGTAGGCGAAGGCGCCGGAGAGGCCCAGGAAACGCATGGTGTAGGACGAAAAGCCCATATGCCGGACCCGGACGACCAGGCTGGCGTGGCGCTTGTCGAGCTCGTAGGTCCCGGCCGGCACCTTCATCGGGTCGCGAGTGGTCGGGTCGGCCGCAGCGGCGCCGAGTGCGGTCAGGCTGAGCACGAGGGCGAGGGTCAGGCTTCGGAGCATCGGCGGCTTCCACGTCAGGCTGTCCCAGCCATGTTACGCCATAGCTGGGCGGAATGGCGGCGAATGTCGGCCGCGGGGCCGAAAGCCTGCCAGCGGCCGCCGCGGTTCATCTTTTGCAGGTCTGCAAGGGCGCGCTAGAACCCCCGCCATGACTTTCCGCGCTCCCGTCCGCGACCTTGCGCTGGCGCTTTCCTGCGCCGGCCACGACGCCCTCATCGCCCGCGCTTTCCCGGACCTCGACGCCGGCACGGTTCAGGCCGTGCTGGAGGCGGCGGCCGACTTCGCCAACAACGAGCTGGCGCCGCTCAACCGCAAGGGCGACATCGAGGGCGCCCGCTACGAGAACGGCAAGGTCACCGCCGCGCCGGGCTTCGCCGAGGCCTACAAGCACTTCGTCGAGCAGGGCTGGAACTCGCTTTCCGCCGAGCCGGAGCACGGCGGCCAGGGGCTGACGAAGGCGATGGAGCTCGCCGTGTTCGAGATGGTGCACGCCGCCAACATGGCCTTCGGCCTCTGCCCGATGCTGACCCAGGGGGCCATCGAGGCGCTGACCCTGCACGGCACCGAGCGGCAGAAGCGGCTGGTGCTGCCGAAGCTGGTGTCCGGCGAATGGACCGGCGCCATGTGCCTGACCGAGCCGCAGGCCGGCTCGGACCTGGCGGCGCTCACCTCGATGGCGCGCCCCGACGGCCAAGGTGGCTACCGGCTGACCGGCCAGAAGATCTTCATCACCTGGGGCGACCACGACGCGGCCGACAACATCTGCCACCTGATCATCGCCCGCACGCCCGACGCGCCGCCCGGCGTGAAGGGCATCAGCCTGTTCCTCGCCAACAAGTTCGAGGTGAAGGACGACGGGTCGCTGGGGTCGCGTAACGACTTCCGGCCGGTCTCCATCGAGCACAAGCTCGGCATCCACGGCTCGCCGACCTGCGTGATGGCCTACGAAGACGCCCAGGCCGAGCTCGTGGGCGAGCTGGGCCAGGGCTTGGCGCACATGTTCGTCATGATGAACGCCGCACGCCTGCAGGTGGGCGTCCAGGGCGTCGGCATCGCGGAACGCGCCTTCCAGCAGGCGCTCAGCTTCAGCCAGGAGCGCCGCCAGGGCCGCGCAGCCTGGGCCTCCGACGGGTCGATCTACGGCCACCCGGACGTTCGGCGCACGCTGATGCTGATGAAGGCGAAGGTCGAGGCGGCGCGCGGCATCTGCATGATGACCGGCGTAGCGTCCGACCTGTCGCGACACGCCTCGACGCCCGAGGAGCGCGCCGCCGCCAAGGCCCGCCAGGAGCTGCTGACGCCGATCGCCAAGGCCTGGTCGACCGACGTGGGCGTCGAGGTCGCCTCCGCCGGCGTACAGGTGCACGGCGGCATGGGCTTCATCGAGGAGACGGGTGCGGCCCAGCACTACCGCGACGCCCGCATCGCGCCGATCTACGAAGGCACCAACGGCATCCAGGCGCTGGACCTGATCGGCCGCAAGCTGAAGGGCAACGGCGGCGAGAGCCTGAAGGCGCTCTGCGCCGAGATCGCCGCCACCGCCGACGCCCTCCGGGCCAATGCCGACCTCGCCGTTGTCGGCCGTCGGCTCGGCGAGGGGCTGCGCGCCCTGGAAGCGGCCGCCGACTGGGCCCTCGCCGCCGAGGGGGCCGCGCCCCTCGCGTCCGCCACGCCGTTCCTGAAGCTGGCCGGCGACGTGGTCGGCGGCTGGGTGCTGGGCCGTCAGGCGCTGGCGACCGCGGCCGGCGACGACGCCTGGAGCCGCTCGAAGTCCGCCCTGGCCCGCCTATATGCCACCCAGGTGCTCAGCCTCGCGTCCGGCCAGGCCGAAGCGGTGATGGGAGACGCCGCCGACCTGGAAGCGACGAAGGCCGAGGCGCTGGCAGGCTAGCTAGGCTGCGCCCAAAGCCGCGGTGTCGCCATACCGCGGTTTTCCAGAACTTAACCTATCCGGCGTACCCGCCTTACGAATTCGCGGGGTGGCCATGGCCGACGACGCACAGGAAGCGGCGGCGCTGAACGCGCTGACCGAGAGCGGCCGCTACGAACTGGCCGTCGCCGCGCTCGGCTATCCCCTGCTTGGACACCTGGTCTTCAACGGACTGGCGGGCCTCTCCATCGCGCTGATCGGCCACCCGATGATGGGCCTGGCGGCCTTCGCGCTGGCGATGGGTTTCGATGCCGGCCAGGAGTTGATCCTGCGGCGCTGGCGTCCGCGGATGGCCGAGGTCTCCGACCGCGTCGGCATGCGCCGCATCTCCATCCTGGCCGCGGGGCGCACAATCGCCGGGCTTGCGCCGATCACTTGGCTGGCGTTCACCGGCGGCGCGGCGGAGCTACTGCTGTTCATGGCGATGCTGGTCTGGATCCTCTCGATCGGGCTGACCATGGGCACGCTCTCGCGGGGCCTTTTCTGGTGCTACCTCGGGCCGATGCTGGCGGCGATGACGGCGCTGACGGTCGCCCACCTCGGGCCCGTGCCGGCAGCCGGCGTCGGTCTCACCCTGGTCGTCGCCGCGATGGTCCTCTGGAACATCGCCGACTCCACCAACCGCCTGATGGACGGCTCGCGCGAGGCGTTCCGGGCGAAACGGACCCTGGTGGAGCAACTGGAGGCGGCGCGCGACGAGGCGCGCCAGGCGAACCGGGCGAAGTCCAACTTCCTGGCCACCATGAGCCACGAAATCCGCACGCCGATGAACGGCGTGCTGGGCATGGCGCAGCTCCTGAAACGCGACGAGGTCGATCCGCGCCAGCGGGAGCGCATCGATGTGCTCATCGACTCGGGCGAATACCTGCTGTCGATCCTCAACGACATCCTCGACGTCTCGAAGATCGACGCCGGCAAGCTGGACATCGTGCCCGCGCCCGAAGCGCTGCGTCCGTTCCTCAGCCGCCTGGTCGGATTCTGGGGGGCCCGCGCCGACGAGAAGGGCGTGACCCTGCGGCTCGACATCGCCGCCGAGGTGCCGGCCTGCGTGCTCGTCGACGGCCTGCGCCTGCGCCAGGTCCTGTTCAACCTGGTTGGCAATGCGCTGAAGTTCACGGACGAGGGGCTCGTCGAAATCTCCGCCAGCGCCCGCCCGAACGGCCGCGGCGCCACGCTGCTGCACCTGACCGTTCGGGACACCGGGCCCGGTATCGCCCCCGAGCACCTGCCCGCGCTCTTCGACCGCTTCAGCCAGGCTGACGCGTCCGAGGTGCGGAGATTCGGCGGCACGGGTCTCGGCCTCGCCATCGCCAAGCAGCTCGTGGAGCTGATGAGCGGCAAGATCTGGGCGGAGAGTACGCCGGGCAAAGGGGCCGCCTTCCACGTGCGGCTGCCGCTCGCCGTGGCTGAGACGGCGATGGCCGACGCGGCGACGGCGTCGGAGGCCGAGGATGACGGTGGGCTGGGCGCCCTGGACGTGCTCGCGGTCGACGACAACGCCGTGAACCTGCTTGTCCTGGAGCAGCTGCTCTCCAGCCTCGGCTGCCGGGTCACCAAGGCCGAGAGCGGCGCCGAGGCGCTCGAGGCGCTGGCCCACGAGCCGTTCGACCTCGTGCTGATGGACATCCAGATGCCCGGCATGACCGGTATCGAGGCGCTGCAGCGGCTGAGGGCGGGCGAGGGCCCGAACGCCGGGGTTCCGGTGGTCGCCCTGACCGCCGACGTCACCTCCGGCGGCCGCGATCGGTACCTGACCCTCGGCTTCGACGAACACTCGACCAAGCCGATCCAGATCGAGGCGCTGATGAACACCATGGCGGCTGCCGTGACGGCGCGCACGCGGACCGAGGTCGCAGCCTAGGTCGGTCGTCGATGGTCGTCCCGGCGGGACTCGCGCGCCGACCTCAGGCCGCCGCGAGGGCCGGCAGGTCGTGCAGGTCGGGGGCCAACCCCTTGCCCATCAGATCGATGAAGTTGTCGCGGTAGAAGGCGCGCTTGGCCGCTTCCGAGGCTCCGGCCAGGCTGTCGTTAAACCGCTTGAGCGGATTGCGCCCGCCCTCCACGTGCGGGAAGTCCGACGAGAACAACACCATCTCCTGGCCGGAGTTGGCCATGATCCAAGCGACGTCCTCGTGCGGATAGGGCGTGACGCGAAGCTGCCGGCGCAGGATCTCCGACGGCGTGGCGGAGAGGTTCTGCAGCCGCTCCTCCTTGCCGAACGCCGCGCATCCCGAGTCCAGGAACTTCATGAGGCTCGGAAGCCAGGAGGCGCCAAGCTCGATGGCCCCGAACTTCAGGTTCGGGAAGCGGTCGAAGACGCCGTCGATGACCAGGGCCGAGAGGGTTTGCCAGACGCTGAGCGGGATCGCCATGAAGGTCAGCGACGTGAAGTTCTCGTCGCCGCCGTGGAAGTCCTTCACGTAGGGCAGTCCGTTCTCGAGGTAGTCGCGGTGCATCTTCTCCTCGCCGCCGACGTGGAAGAGGATAGGCAGGCCGGCCTCCTGGACGACGGCCCACAGCGGGTCGAGCTCGCGGTGACTGGGCGAGAACCCAGGTGGGTGGCGCGACGGCACGATGATCGCCTTGGCCCCGAGCCGGATCGCTTCTCGCGCCAGGTCAGGCGCCCGGGCGCGGTCGATCAGGGGCACGTAGCCGGTGGCCAGCAGGCGGCGGTCCACCGAGCAGAACTCGGTCATCATCCGGTTGTGAGCGCGGGCGGCCTCGACGGCCAGCTCCACCTCGCCGGCCTGCTCCAGGCCGAAGTTGGAGAGGCAGGCGGTGGTGAACACCAGCTGCGAGGTGAAGCCCAGGTAGTCCAGCGTCGCCGGCCGGTCGGCCGCACGGAAAGCCCCCAGCGCCTCGTAGTTCTTGCGCAGGAGGACGTTGGCCTCAGCGCCGGCGCGGAACTCGGGGTCGTCGTGCTGGGCCTGGAACTTCTCCGACCAGTGGGCGGACTGCGCCTTGGCGCCGGCCTTCTCGATAAAGGCGTCGCGCACCTTCGGGTCAACATAGGCGTTGATCGTGCCCGGCAGCTCCATGATGTGGCTGTCGGCGTCGTGGACCGTCTGGCCTTCGACGTACGGCATGGCGCATCCTCTCCCCGATGGTCTCCCAGGATTCCGTACCTTCGAACGTCGCGCGTCAAGGCTTCTGGGACCGCCACCCGGCCGAAGTGGCGCCGGACCTGATCGGCTGGAGCCTCTACGTCGACGGCGTCGGCGGCCGGATCGTGGAGACCGAGGCCTACCACCGCGAGGACCCGGCCTCGCATAGCTACGCGGGCCCGACCGACCGCAACCGGGTGATGTTCGGGCCGCCCGCCCACGTCTACGTCTACCGGTCCTACGGAATCCACTGGTGCATGAACTTCGTCTGCTGGTCGGGGGCGCCGGGCGGAGCGGTCCTGATCCGGGCCCTGGAGCCCACGGCCGGCCTGGAAGTGATGGCCGAGCGGCGCGGCCTGGGCGATCCGCGGGCGCTGTGCTCCGGGCCCGGGAAGCTATGCCAGGCGCTGGCGGTGACGCGGGCGCACGACGGGCTGTCGCTGGAGGCGCCCCCCTTCCGGCTCGAGCCTGGACGGGGGACCGGGATCGTCGCCGGCCCGCGCATCGGCATCACCAAGGCGGCCGAGGTCCCCTGGCGGTTCGGCGAAGCCGGATCACGGTTCGTGAGCCGTCCGTTTCCGCGTTAGTCCGTGGCGATCGCCTTGGTGACGTCGAGGACGCCGCGGCCGTAGATCTCGTCGACGCCGGGATCGCCCGCGTCCCGGGCGCTGGCGAGCAGCCGGGCGGCCAGCTCCCGGCCGGAGGTCTGCGGCCGGGCCTCCATCAACAGCGCCAGGGCGCCGGCCACATAGGAACTGGCGAAGGAGGTGCCGGAGACCAGCTTGCACAAGTCGACGCAATCGGTGAGCACCCACTCGCCCGGCGCGGCGATGTACCAGGGCTTCACCTGTCCCGCCCGGTTCGACCAGGGGGCGATGCTGCCATAGTAGCTCGACGCGCCGGCCACCACGATCGAGCCTTCGAAGCGCCTGTCGATGGCGTAGCGCGCCGGCCAGCTGGGATCCGGCCCGGTCCGGTTGCCGGCGGCGATCACGGCGATGGCGCCGCTCCTGGTGAACCGCTCCAGCGCCGCCTCGAACGTGGCGCCCAACGGCTTGCCGTGCTGCAGCGGCAGGACGGCAATTCTCGCCTGCTGCTCGGTGGCGTAGTCGAGCGCCCGGGCCAGATCGCTCGGCTTGAAGGCGCAGGCGCCGCCCAGGCCGCCGTCGGCGTCGGCGCGAATCTCCAGGATGCTGACGTTGTAGGCCACCCCCACCATGCCGCGGCCGTCCAGCGCCGAGGCCAGCGGGCCCGCGACGTAGACGCCGTGGCGATCGGTCACCGGCATGGCGCGCTTGCCGACGACGTCGTGCGAGCGTTTGGAGACGTTTGTGAGGAGTTCGCGCTGGGCCCCGGCGAGGCCACAGTCGATGAGGGCGACGGTGACGCCCTTGCCGGTCAGCCCGGCCTGGTACGCGGCCCGCGCCCCGATCGCCTCCAGCCCCCAGCTGCGCCTGTATTCATCGCTGTCGAGCCGTGGCCCCTTGGCCGCCGCAGGCGCGGCGACCGAGAGAGCCACGAGCAGGGCCGCGATCCGCCGCACCGTCAGAGCTGCGCCAACATGTAGTCGGCGGCGGAGACCTTGAACTCGCCGGGCGCCTCGACGTTGAGCTCCTTCACCACCCCGTCCTTGACGATCATGGAGTAGCGCTGCGAGCGCTTGCCCATGCCGAAGCGGCTGCCGTCCATCTCCAGGCCCACGGCGCTGGTGAAATCCCCGTTTCCGTCGGCGAGCATGACGATGTCGTCGCCGACCGCCTGATCCTCGCCCCAGGCGCGCATGACGAAGGCGTCGTTGACGGACAGACAGGCGATGGTGTCGACGCCCTTCTTCTTCAGGTCCGGCGCCAGCTGCTTGAAGCCGGGCAGGTGCTTGGCCGAGCAGGTCGGCGTGAAGGCGCCCGGGAGCGCGAACAGGGCCACCGTCTTTCCCGCGAAGAATTCGTCCGTCTTCACCGGCTTCGGGCCTTCGGCGGTTCCTTCCGTCACGGTCACGCTCGGGATCCTGTCACCCACCTTGATCGTCATCGCCGTCTCCTATGGTTGTACGGTCGCTGATAGCCCCTGGACCCGCTCGCCGGAACCCAGGACCGCACCTCCAGGTCTTGAATCCGTCTTCCCCAGGGGCAAAGTTCAACGCCGATGGAAGACGGCTACCTGACGGGCCAGCTCCTGATCAGCATGCCCGGGATTTCGGACCCGCGGTTCGAACGCACGCTGATCCTGATCTGCGCCCACGACCAGAAGCACGCCATGGGCCTGGCGCTGAACCGCCCGGTCGAGGGCCTGACCGTGCCGGACCTCCTGGAGCGCCTCGAGATCAAGTCGACGATCGTGCTGCCGCCCGACCTGGTGCTGATCGGAGGCCCCGTCGAGCGTGAGCGCGGCTTTGTCCTGCACACCGACGACTACCAGGGCGAGTTCAGCCTGGAGGTCGGCGGCGGCGTGCGCCTGACGCCCACCCGCGAGGTGCTGGAGGCGATGGGGAGCCACAACCGCCGACCGCGCCGCTCGCTGCTGGCCATGGGCTACGCCGGTTGGGGGGCCGGCCAGCTGGAGAACGAGATTCGCGAGAACGTCTGGCTCACCTGCGAGGCCGACGAAGAGCTGATCTTCGATGGCGACCACGAGACCAAGTGGGCCCGCGCGGTCCGGAAGCTCGGCATCGACCCCAAGTTCCTGAGCGCCGAGGCGGGGCGGGCGTGACCTGAACGCCCCGGCGCGCTAGCAGCGACCCATGAGCTACCCCTTCGCCGCAGCGTTCCGCGCGAACATGGCCGAGCGGTGCCGAGCGTTCCCGCGGATCGTCCACGACGGCGAGGGGCTGAAGCGTGCGGCGGTGGCGCTGACGCTGACCGCCGCCAACGACGGGTCGGGCGAGACGGCGTTCCTGCTGACACGGCGGGCCTCGTCGCTCAGGGCCCACGCCGGGCAGTGGGCGCTGCCGGGCGGGCGGTGCGATCCCGGCGAGACGCTGGAGGCGACGGCGCTCCGCGAGCTGCATGAGGAACTGGGGCTGGCGATCGCCGAGACCGAAATCCTGGGCCTGCTCGACGACTACGTGACCCGGTCGGGCTATGCGATCACGCCGGTGGTGGCCTGGCTGGCGGACGCCTCGGCCCTGAAACCGGACCCCCGGGAGGTGGCTTCGGTCCATCACATCCGCCTGGACCACATCGCGCCCGACGACGTCGTAAGGTTCGAGACCATCCCGGAGAGTCCGCGGCCGCTGATCCGCCTGACGCTGATCGAGGGCCACCACATCCATGCGCCAACGGCGGCGCTGGTCTACCAGCTGCGGGAGCTGGCGGCAGGCCGCGTGACCCGTGTCGCCGACCTGGAGCAGCCGGTCTTCGCCTGGCGTTGAGGCCGCCCGCGCGGGCGGCTAGTGATGGCCTCAAGTTCGGGGACCCTCATGAACACCAAGCTTGCCGCCCTCGCCGCCGCGTCGTCGTTCGCGCTCACGCCCGCCCTGGCCCAGACCCCGCCGCCCCAGCCGCAGCCGGCGGCCAAGACCCAGGGTCCCGAGGATCAGGCGCTGAAGCCGGAGAACCGCCAGCAGGCCGTGCCGCCGACCGCGCCGGTCGCGCCGGCGCCGGACAAGAAGAAGGACGACAAGCCGCCGAAGTGGGACGTCAACGCTCCACCCGGCATCCCCATCCGCGAGGTGAAGATCGACGTCACCGAGGGCACCTGGATGAACCTCGACGTCAGTCCAGACGGCAAGTCGATCGCCTTCGACCTGCTGGGCGACATCTACGTGATGCCGATCTCCGGTGGGACGCCGACCCGGATCGCCGAGGGCCTGGCCTGGGAGGTGCAGCCGCGCTGGTCGCCGGACGGCAAGCGCATCGCCTTCGATTCCGACCGGGGCGGCGGCGACAACATCTGGGTGATGAACGCCGACGGCTCCGACAAGCGGCAGGTGACGAAGGAGGACTTCCGGCTCCTGAACCAGCCCTCCTGGAGCCCCGACGGGCAGTACATCGCCGCCAAGAAGCACTTCACCACCGGCCGCTCGCTCGGGACCGGCGAGATCTGGCTCTATCACGTCTCCGGCGGCGGCGGCGTCGTGCTGGTCAAGAAGCCGAACGAGCAGCACCAGAAGGAGCTGGGCGAACCCACCTACGCGCCGGACGGCAAGTCGATCTACTACACGCGCAACGTCACGCCGGGACCGATCTTCGAGTACGCCCAGGACTCAAACACCGATCTCTTCGACATTGAAAGATATGAGCTGGCCACCGGCGAGGTGACCAAGGCCGTCTCGGGGAACGGCGGCTCCGTGCGGCCCGCGCCGTCGCCGGACGGCAAGAAGATCGCCTTCGTCCGCCGCGAGCGCGCGAAGCCCAAGCTCTACGTCAAGGACCTGGCGTCGGGCGTGGAGACCAAGCTCTACGACGAGCTCGACACGGACATGCAGGAGACCTGGGCGGTGATCGGCGTCTATCCGAACATGGCCTGGACGCCGGATTCCAAGTCGGTGGTGTTCTGGGCCGGCGGCCAGATCCGCCGCATCGACTCCGACGGCAAGAACGGGGCGGTGATCCCCTTCCGGGTGAGCGACACGCGCGGCGTGCTGCCCGCGCCGCATCCGAAGATCCCTGTGTCGCCGGACCGGTTCACGACGAAGATGACCCGCTTCGCCGCCGTCTCGCCGGACGGCAGGCAGGTGGTGTTCGAGAGCCTCGGCAAGCTCTGGATCAAGCCGATGGCCGGCGGCGAGGCCAGGCGCCTGACCAAGGGCGACGAGGTGAGCCTGGAGCTGTGGCCGGCCTGGTCGCGGGACGGCAAGACGCTGGCCTTCGTCGCCTGGACGGACAAGGGCCTGGGCCGCATCCGCATCGTAGGCCCCGCCGGCGGCGCGGCCAGGGACGTCACCAAAGACCCGGGCCACTACGCGAGGCCGGCCTTCTCGCCGGACGGCCGGACCCTGGTGTTCGAAAAGGGCGACGGGGGCTTCCTGGTCTCGTCGGACTGGGGCGAGAACCCGGGCGTCTATCGCATGCCGACGGCCGGCGGGGAGATGACCCGTATCGCCCGTTCCGGCGGGACGCCTCAGTTCGGCGCCTCCAACGACCGGGTGTTCATGACCGCATCGGACAAGGGCAAGCAGGTGCTGGTCTCGGTGGACCTGAACGGCGAGGCCCGGCGGACCCACGCGGTCGGCGAACTGGTCAACGAGTACGTCGTCTCGCCGGACGGACGGACCTTCGCCTTCCGCCAGAACTATGAGGTCAGCGTCATGCCGCTGATGCCCGGCGGCCAGGAGGTGACGGTCGACCTGAAGGGCGGTCCGATGCCCGTGACCCGGGTCAGCAAGGGCGGCGCGGAGTGGATCCACTGGACCCAGGGCGGCGCCGAGCTGCATTGGAGCATGGGGCCGACCGTCTACACGGCCAAGGCCGACAAGTTCTTCCGCCCCGGTCCGGCCGGCGAGGACGCGCCGAAGTTCGAACCGCCGACCACCGGCGTATCGCTGAGCCGCGAGGTCGCGGCCGACCGGCCGAGCGGGACGGTCGCCTTCACCGGCGCCAAGGTCGTGACCATGGCCCGCGACGACGGCGGGATCATCGAGGACGGCGTGGTGGTGGTCAGCGGCCATCGCATCGCCGCGGTCGGGCGTAGAGACCAGGTGGCGATCCCGGCCGGCGCGAAGGTAGTGGACGTCGCCGGCAAGACGATCATCCCCGGCCTGGTCGACGCCCACGCGCACGGCCCCTACGGGTCGGACGAACTGGTGCCGCAGCAGAACTGGTCGTTGCAGGTCAACCTGGCGCTGGGCACGACGACGATCCACGACCCGTCCAGCCGCGCAGCCGAAGTGTTCGCCGCGTCGGAGCGGCAGCGGGCCGGGCTCCTGATCGGTCCGCACATCTTCTCGACCGGCGAGATCATCTATGGCGCGAAGGCGGCCGGGAACTACGCCCAGATCGACAGCCTGGACGACGCCCTGGCCCACATCCGGCGGATCAAGGCGCAGGGCGGCCACTCGATCAAGAACTACAACCAGCCCCGGCGCGACCAGCGCCAGCAGGTGGTGGAAGCCGCCCGGCGGGAGGGCATGCAGGTGGTGGCCGAAGGGGCGGCCCTGTTCGGCCAGGACATGACCATCATCGCCGACGGCAACTCGACGCTGGAGCACAACGTGCCCCAGCTGAAACTGTACGAGGACGTCGTGAGCTTCTTCAGCCAGAGCCACACCAACTACACGCCGACCCTGGTCGTCACCTATTCGGGCCTGGCCGCCGATCCCTACTGGCGCAGCCACACGGACGTCTTCGAGCAGCCGGTGCTCAAGGCGCACATCCCACCCCGGCAGCTGGCGGCCGACAACGTGCGCCGCCCGATCGCGCCGGAAGCCGACTACGTCGACGACGACAGCGCCCGCGAGGCCCACAAGCTCGCCAAACGCGGCGTCAAGGTCTCCATCGGCGCTCACGGCCAGCAGGCCGGGATCGGGCCGCACTGGGAGCTTTGGTCGTTCGTGCGCGGCGGCATGAGCCCCGTCGAGGCGCTGCGGGCAGGCACACTGGCTTCGGCGCAGTCGCTGGGCATGGACGCCGACATCGGCAGCCTGGAGGTCGGCAAGCTGGCCGACCTGGTGATCCTGGACGCCGACCCGACGGCCAACATCCGCAACTCCGAGACGGTGCACCGGGTGATGGTGGGCGGGAGGCTCTACGATCCGATGACGCTCAACGAGGTGGTCACCGGCGATCGCAAGCGGGCGCCCTACTGGTGGGAGTGATTGCTTCCGGGCGCGCAGAACTCTTCTGCGAAATCGCTCAGTGCGAAGGCGGCGCTCGGGCCCCAGATTAGGGGCGCACCAAGGAGCCCCCCGATGAACATCATGCCCGCCGCCCTCTCGCTGATCGGCTTCGGTTTCGCGGTGGTGATGGCCATTCCGATGGTCGGCCCGCACCTGATGGCGATGATCTGAAGCGCCCCACGCGGGGCCCGCGTGACCGCGCCCCGCGAACGCCGTACACGCTGACGTTTTCCGAGTCTGCGTCAGGACGGCGAGTATGGATTTCTCGAAGCTTCAGGCCACCAGCAAGGTCACCGACGAGTGGGCCTATCCGCTGGTTCCGGCCAACCGGTCCGGGCTCGTCCAGGTCGACACGAACCCCGACCACAAGCTCTACTGGGAAGAGTACGGCAATCCGGCCGGCGAGCCGGTCATGTTCCTGCATGGCGGCCCGGGCGGGGCCTGCGCGCCGGCGATGTCGCGGTACTTCGACCCCAAGCGCTACCGGGTGATCTTGTTCGACCAGCGCGGCTGCGGGAAGAGCGAACCGACGGTGGCGTCCGCCGGGCCGCAGGTGGCGCTGACCAACAACACGACCGACAACCTGGTCGACGACATCAACCGCCTGCGCGAGGCGCTGGGCATCACCGGCAAGATGCACGTGTTCGGCGGCAGCTGGGGCTCGACCCTGGCGCTGGTCTACGGCATCCGCCATCCGGACAAGTGCGCCTCGCTGATCCTGCGCGGCATCTTCCTCGGCGCGCCCGGGGACATCAGCTACCTCTACCAGGGCAATGCGGCGACCTACGAAGAGGCGCCCTACGACCTGACGCAGCCGGGCTCCTACTTCACCTATCCCGAGGAGTGGCATGCGTTCCTGCAGCCGATCCCACCGGCCGAACGCGGCGACGTGATGGACGCCTACAAGAAGATCTTCGACATGGTCCCGGCCAATGACGCCGAGCGGACGCGCCAGCTGGAGGCGGCGCGGGCCTGGTCGATGTGGGAGGGGGCGATCTCCAACATGATCCCGGACCACGCCGACACCGGGAAGTTCGGCGAGGCCGCCTTCGCGCTCTGCTTCGCCCAGATCGAGGCGCACTTCTTCGCCCACGACCTGTTCCTGCCGGCCGGCTACATCGTCGACAACATCGGCAGGATCGCGGGCGTGCCGACCCATATCGTCCACGGCCGCTTCGACCAGGTCTGCCCCCTGACCCAGGCCTCGCGACTGGCGGCGGCGATGACCACCTCGGGCGCGCCGCCGGCCACCATGGTGTTCACCACCGCCGGCCACAGCGCCATGGAGCGCGAGACGGTGCTGGCGCTGACCGCGATCATGGACGGCCTGCCGCCCATCGCCTGACCGCTGGAATGTCAGCGCTCGGCGCGCTAACATGTTTGCATGGCCGATCGCGTCCAGGAGCTGATGGCGGAGCGCCCGCGGAAGGCGTTCGACGTCGCGCTGACGCCCGACCTCAAGGCCGAATTCGCCGAGCGGGGATTCATCAAGGTCGACCGAATCACGTCCGACGAGGAGGTGGAGTGGCTGCGCCGCGTGTACGACGCCCTGTTCGAAGGCGCGGCCGGGGTCTTCGTCGTGCGCGACCTCATGCGCCGGATCGACCGGCAGGAGGGCGACGGCATCGGCCAGGTCGTGCGACCGGAGGACAACCTCCCGGGCCTGAAGGACACCCAGTACTGGAGGAACAGCCGCAAACTGGCCGCCGCCCTGCTCGACACCGCCGAGCCGGATCTGGCCGGCTGGGGGCACATGATCCGAAAGACGGCCAACAACCCCGACTGCCTGCCCTGGCACCAGGACGAGGCCTACTGGGACCCCAACTTCGACTACCGGGCGCTGGGCGTCTGGATGCCCCTGGACGAGGCCACCACCGAGAACGGCTGCATGAACCTGGTGCCCGGTTCTCACCGCGAGGGCGTGCGACCGCACGCGTTGGGCGACGGCGATCCGGCGATGACCCACATCGTGATCGTCGACCCGCCGGCGGAACGGGCCGTGGCGCACCCGATCCCGCTGGGCGGCGCCTCCTTCCACCACTGCCGCACGATCCACAACTCCGGCCCCAACCGCACCGACAAGGCGCGCCGCGCCAACATCGTCGAATGGCAGGCCGCGCCGATTCCCCTGGACCAGCCGAAGGACCACCCGTGGTACTGGCCGCGCTACCGCGAGATGATGAAGCACGCCGCCGAACGCATGCTCCCGGCCGTGGAGCCCAGCTGATGGGCGCGCACGGCCTGACGCCCGCTGAGCTGGCGCATTACCGCGAGCAGGGCTTCGTGGTGCGCAAGGGCGTGTTCTCCGCCGCCGACCTGGCCGCGATCGGCGAAGCCAGCGAGAGGCTTGTGGCCGACATGCTGGGGCTCAGCCGCACCGACAAGTTCGCCGTGGGCAGCTACCTCTTCGAGCGGCAGTGGGACCTGGAGGTCAACGTCAAGTTCGAGCCGGACGACCCGGAGCTGGTGCAGGGGATCGAGCCGTGCGCGCACCTGTCGCCTGGCCTGGCGGCGCTCGGGCGGGACCCGAGGCTGACGGAGCCCGCGGCAGACTGCATCGGCGTGGCGGAGGTCGGGCCCTTCACCGAGAAGCTGAACGTCAAGCGGGCGCACCGCGGCGGCCGCTACGTCCTGCATCAGGACTTCCCCTACTGGGAGCGGCTGATCCCGGGCGCGCACAAGGTCATGACCGCGATGATCAGCCTGGACGACGCCACCGTCGCCAACGGCTGCCTGGAAGCCGCGCCGGGCAGCCACCTGCAGGGTAAGCATCCGCAGCGCGACGTCGAAGGCCTGGGATCGCTGGAGATGGACGAGGCGCGGTTCGACATGGGGTCGCTTCGGCCCATCGAGACGCAGGCCGGCGACGTCCTCTTCTTCGGTCCGTTCCTGGCCCACCGCTCGCTGCCGAACCGCTCGGACCAGGACCGCCGCGCCCTGCTCTACTCCTTCCAGCCGGCCGGCGAGCCCACAACGCGGGAGCTGCACCGGGCTCGGCGCATGGCCGACGAGGCGGCCGGCAAGCCGCTGGTCTGGCGCTAGGCGGCGCGGCGGAACTGCCAGGCGGAGGCGAGCCAGAGGACCGCGAAGCCCGCGGTGATGCCGAGCACCTGAGGCGTGAGCAGGAGGGCCTGCGTCGCCGGCCAGATGAGCCAGGCGGCGACCGGGACCAGGGCCTGGGCGGCGGCGGTGGCGATCATCGCCCCGGCCATCCCGGACGCGCGGAAGCGGGCGATCAGGGCGCCCAGCAGGGCCACGACCAGGACCGCGCCGAACAGCAGGTTGGCGTCCTCCTGCTCGCTGCCGATCACGCCGACCGCACCGTTGATCAGGATCAGCCCCACGGCGGCGCCGAGCGCCAGGGCCGCGCCCAGGCGGTAGGCCAGGCTACCGCCGCGCCGGACCGCGATCTCGACGCCGAGACAGAGACCGCCCAGCAGCACGGCCAGCAGGCCGAAGTCGAAGGCCGTCCAGTTCATCGCGTCGCTGACCTGCATCGCCGCCAGCGGGGCCGCGAGCAGGACGGCCGCGCCGCCCCACATCAGGAGCGTCCAGCGCCGTCCGGTATGCCCCGCGTTCGTCATGCCTGCCTCCCTGCACTGGTGACGTTGTCCCATGCCCCCTTGCGGCGGCGATCCGCACGGCGAGGAGAAATCGTGCAGGCTAAGCGGCCGCCGGCCGCAGCTTGAGGAACCGCTCGTCGCGGAAGGGGTCGCCGGGCTGCAGGCGGCCGGCCATGCCGGGGGTGTTGGGCAGCTGGGTGCGGTTGGCCTTCGGCGCGTACTCGGCCCGCTCGCCGAAGAACCGCAGGGTGAGAGTCCGCCGCCGTTGGCCGGCGTGGGTGGCCGCGCCGCCGTGCAGGGTGGCGACGTCGAAGACGATCAGGTCGCCGGGCGTCACCGGCCAGGAGACGATCTCGAAGGCGCTGCGGTCGCCCTCGATGTCGGGCAGGCGCGGCAGGTCCGAGTCCGGGAACAGCGGGGCGGTGTCGTCGGCCAGCGCGAAGCTGGAGCCATTGTAGAGCGTGCGGCGGTGGGAGCCCGGGATGAACTCCAGGGAGTCCGCTTTCGCGAGCGGATCGAAGGTGATCCAGGCCACCGCGGTGTCGAGCCCGCCGATCGGCAGGTATGAGGCGTCCTGGTGCCAGGGCGTGCGCCGCGTCTCGCCGCCCTCCTTGAGGAACACCTGCTCGTACATGAACCAGACGGTGTCGCTGCCCCAGAGCCGCGCGCAGACCTCCGGGATCGGCGAGGCGTCCAGCATGGGCCGGTAGCCCTCCAGGACGCGGGGATTGTAGAGGTCCTGATAGAAGGTGGAGTCGTTCGCCTGCGGCACCTTCCCGCCCAGCGCCGGATTGGCCAGCGACCACTCCCAGGCCTTCAGCGCCGCCTGCAGCTGAGCGGCGTCCAGCACCTGCGGCAGGAACACGACGCCGTCGCGCTGGTAGTCGTCGCGGGCGCGGTCCCAGTCGATCGTAGCCAAGCGGTCGGTCATCGCTCGATGAGGATCACAGCCCGCCGCAACGGAAGCAAACCCCCATCGCCCCCCTTCCCTGGTCGTCATGGCCGGCCACCGTGCCGGCCACCCATTTCCGCGCCGCACAACCGTTGGTGAACGTATCCGGGCCATGGGTGGCCCGGATACGACTGCGCCGACCGTTGGGCACAACAATGGGTGGCCGGGACGGGGCCCGGCCATGACGTTCTTGAATCAAAGGGACGATCACACTCAACCGAGGTCACGCGTGCGCTCGCCACCGATCCAGCGGCGGGGCCATTTCCAGCCGAGCGGGCGCACCTCGCCGGCCTTGAGCGCAAGGCTCTGGATTGTCTTCGGCGTCAGCTCGGCGACGGGATGGACAGGCTCGAGACCCCCGACCGGGCTCTCCGACATCCGGCCCAGGGTCAGCGCGCGGTCGACGGCGGTCCACTCGGCCTTGGAGAGATCGGCGTGCCCGACGGCGAAGAAGTGCCGGAGCGGCGCGGGTTCGCCCTCCACCTTCAGCATCACCCCGATCATCCAGCCGCCGGTCATGCTCAGTCTTCTGGGCGCTTCGTCCAGCCGTCGGGGTGCCTTGCCTGGAACTCTCGCCAGAAGAGCTCGCGCGCTTTTCGTAGGTGTTCGATGCCTTCCGCGGAGTAGCCCGACAACTCGGCGTCATCGACCAGCCCGAACAAGGCAGTCATGAAGTAGCCGTAGTAGGCGGCATCGCTCTCTAGCGGCGTGTTGTCGTCCGGCGCGGTCACGCTTCAGCATGCGTGCGTGCGAAAGCGCTCGCAAGCGCTGGTGAACCCTACCCCCGCGCCTTCACCGGCGCGGCGCCGTCGACGTAGCTTTCGTTGAGGTAGACCTCGGCCTCCTGGGCGCTGAGCGCCGGGGCGTAGCCGAAGCCCTGGCCGTAGTCGCAGCCGA
>CAZBXO010000007.1:0-3949 GCA_964495645.1 uncultured Phenylobacterium sp.
GAGCCCAGGTCGTCGCAATTGACGATCAGCAGCCGCGCGTCGGCCGAGTAACCCAGGCGCTCGACAAGGCTGCTCACGGCCAGGCCACCATCGGCGGCATCGAGGACAGGATGGTCTCGATGTTGCCCCCCGCCTTCAGGCCGAACATCGTGCCGCGGTCGTAGAGCAGGTTGAATTCGACGTAGCGGCCGCGCCGGACCAGCTGCTGCATCCGGTCGGCCTCGTCCCAGGGCTCGCTCATCCGGTGGCGGACGATCTTGGGATAGACCTCGAGGAAGGCCTCGCCGACCGCACGCGTGAAGCCGAAGTCACGCTCGAAATCGCCGGTGTTGTGACGGTCGTAGAAGATGCCCCCGACGCCGCGCGTCTCCTTGCGATGGGGCAGGTAGAAGTACTCGTCGCACCACGGCTTGTACTTGGCGTGCCATTCCGGATCGAAGGCGTCGCAGGCGGCCTTCATGGCGGCGTGGAAGAGCTTGGCGTCATCGGCATCCTGGCTGCGCTGCTCATCGACCATGGGGGTGAGGTCCGCGCCGCCGCCGAACCAGCTCTCGGCGGTCGACAGGAAGCGCGTGTTCATGTGCACCGTCGGCACGCGCGGCGAGCGCGGGTGGACGATCAGGCTGATCGAGGCCGAGACATAGGAGGGATCCTTGTCCGCGCCGGGCATCTGGGCGGCCATCTCCGGCGAGAACCTGGCGAGGGCCGCCGATGTGTGGACGCCGGCTTTCTCGAAGAGGCGGCCCCGAAGGTGCCCGCCGACGCCGCCGCCTTCGCCTGTTTCCCGCGTCCACGGGCGTTGGTCGAAACGACCGGCCTCGCCTGGGTAGAGGTCGTCCGGCGCCTCGTCTTCAAGACGCTCTAGCTCGGCGAAAATCCGCTGCTGCAGCGCCTTGAACCACTCATGCGCGCGGGTGCGTCGCTCGAGGATCTCTGGGGGGAGGCTGGTCATGCGGAAGCTGTGCTAACCGCTTGCGCGCCGCCTTGGAAGGCCGCCCGGCCGCGCCAAGCCTCGCTCCGGCCGCGCTTTTCCGGATTGGCCTGTTGAAAAAGCCCGTCCCGCGCTCTAAGCCCACGCCACGGGTTAGGCCGGGGCGCCAAGACACGAATCGCGGACGGGCTTCGCAAGGCTGCGGGGACTAGCGTCCGCGAACATGTCGTGCCCAGCCCTTGCCCGGCGGGGGGTTCCCTTGGGGCGCGCCCGGGGGACGGATACAGAAGGGTAGCTTCAAGGTGGCCGACACCGCTGTGGGCGCAGTTCCCGGGACAGGCGACGATCCGAACCGTCGCGACTTCATTCACATCGCCGCCGGCGCGGCCGCGCTGGGAGCCGTCGGCGGCCTGGCCTGGCCGCTGATCGACCAGATGAATCCGGCCGGCGACACGCTCGCCCTGGCCTCGATCGAGTTCGACCTCTCGAAGGTCGAGCCCGGCCAGCAGGTCGTGGTGAAGTGGCGCGGCAAGCCGCTCTTCGTGCGCAACCGCACCCCGGCCCAGATCGCCGCAGCGGTGAAGGACGACAACGCCACCATGCGCGATCCGCAGAAGGACGCCGAGCGCGTGAAGGAAGGCAAGCCCGAGTGGATGATCCTCATCGGCACCTGCACCCACCTGGGCTGCGTGCCGACGGTGGGCGGGGGCGAGTACGGCGGCTGGTTCTGCCCTTGCCACGGCTCGACCTACGACACCTCCGGCCGCATCCGGAAAGGCCCGGCGCCCAAGAACCTCGAGGTGCCGGACTACGCCTTCCTGAGCGACACCAAGATCAAGGTGGGCTGACGAGATGAGCGGACATTCCACCTACGAGCCGAAGACGGGCTTCGAGCGCTGGCTCGACATGCGCCTGCCGATCATCCGGTTCGCCAACGACACGGCGCTCGACTTCCCGACCCCGAAGAACCTGAACTACTGGTGGACCTTCGGCGGCATCCTGGCGCTGATGCTGGGCGTCCAGATCGTCACTGGCATCGTGCTGGCCATGCACTACGTGCCGCACGTCGACCACGCGTTCGCTTCGGTGCAGCGCATCGAGCGCGACGTGAACTACGGCTGGCTGATCCAGAACCTGCACGCCAACGGCGCGTCGATGTTCTTCCTGGCCGTCTACATCCACATGTTCCGCAACCTCTACTATGGCTCCTACAAGGCGCCGCGGGAGGTGCTCTGGATCCTGGGCTGCCTGATCTACCTGGTCATGGTGATCACCGCCTTCATGGGCTACGTGCTGCCCTGGGGCCAGATGAGCTTCCACGGCGCGGTGGTCATCACCAACGTGGTGGGCTCCATCCCGCTGATCGGGCCGGCCATCACCACCTGGCTGTGGGGCGGCTTTGCGGTCGACAACCCCACCCTCAACCGCTTCTTCTCGCTGCACTACCTGCTGCCCTTCGTGATCGCAGGTCTCGTGATCCTGCACATCTGGGCGCTGCACGTGCCGGGTAACAACAACCCGCTGGGCGTGAACGTGAAGTCCAAAGAGGACACCGTCCCCTTCCACCCGTACTACACCGTGAAGGACGGCTTCGCGATCAGCGTCTTCCTGCTGCTCTACGGCGTGTTCGTCTTCTACCTGCCCGACGCGCTCGGCGACGCGGTCAACTACGTCCCGGCCAACCCGCTGGTGACCCCCGAGCACATCGTGCCCGAGTGGTACCTGCTGCCCTTCTACGCGATCCTGCGGGCCCTGCCGGACAAGCTGATGGGCGTCATCGCCATGTTCGGCGCCATCGGCACGCTCTTCATCCTGCCCTGGCTGGACACCTCCAAGGTGCGCTCGATGCGCTACCGCCCGGCCATGCGGCTGTGGTTCCTGATCTTCGTGCTCGACGCGCTGATCCTCGGGTGGTGCGGCGCCAACGCGCCGGACAGCCAGGTGGTCCCGGGCGTCGCGGGCCTGCAGCTCCTGGACGCCGACCTCAACAGCTTCGTCTGGCTGAGCCGGATCGGGACGCTCTACTACTTCGTCTACTTCTGGGTGATCACGCCCCTGATGGGCCTCACCGAGACGCCGCTGCCGGTGCCGGAGTCGATCTCCGCGCCCGTCCTGTCGCACCCCGCCACGACGCCCGCGGGCGCCGCGGCGTCGCCTGAGAAGAAGGGTTGAGCCTGATGCTGCGCAAGGCACTCGCGTTCGCGGCGCTCGGTTTCGCCCTCACGGCCGGACCGGCCGCCGCCGCTACCCATCCGGAAGAGCCCCGCGACGTCCACTGGTCGTTCGAGGGTCCGTTCGGCAAGTTCGACAAGGCCCAGCTGCAACGCGGCTACAAGGTCTACCGCGAGGTCTGCGCGGCCTGCCACTCGATGAACCTCGTGTACTTCCGCAACCTCGGCCAGGAGGGCGGGCCGTTCTTCGACGAGAAGTACCCGAACCCGAACGACAACCCGTATGTGAAGTCGCTGGCCAAGGACATCCAGGTCGCCGACATCGACCAGGACACCGGCGACGCCATCCAGCGCGCGGCCGGCACGGCGGACCGCTTCCCGAACCCGTTCCCGAACGAGCCCGCGGCGCGGGCCTCGAATGGCGGCGCCTTGCCGCCGGACCTGTCGGTGATCACCAAGGCGCGCGAGGGCGGTCCGGCCTACATCTACTCGATCCTGACCGGCTACCATCAGCCGCCGGCCGGCCTGCAGGTCCCTGCGGGCAAGTTCTTTAATCCCTACATGTCGGGCGACCTGTCGCCGTTCTACACCGGCAGGGGCCATGCGCCGAAAGGTGGCCTGATCGCCATGCCGCCGCCGCTGGCGCCCGACAAAGTCACCTTCGACGACGGGACCAAGTCCACCGTCGACCAGCAGGCCAAGGACGTCACCGCCTTCCTCGCCTGGGCGGCGGATCCCAAGGCCGAAGAACGCAAGGCCTTCGGCCTCGGCGCGATGATCTACCTGTTCCTGTTCTCGGTGCTGCTGTGGTTCAGCTACAAGCGCGTCTGGAAGAACGTGGCGCACT
>CAZBXO010000007.1:4049-28506 GCA_964495645.1 uncultured Phenylobacterium sp.
CCACACCGTCAGCATGCCGGCCGGGAAGTCGAAGCGCAGCCGGTAGCGGGTCAGCACCGCTCCGCCGAGAACGCCCGCGATCTCGCCCTGCGGCTGGACGAGCCCCGCCGCCAGGTTGGTCAACCGGCGGCCCGCGAAGCCCAGCTGCGGCAGCCGCGCCAGCCACGCGCCGCCGGGATAGAGCTCGTCGCGTTTCGCTGCGCCCGGCGCGTCGGCCAGGTCGTCTGCCAGCCGCACCGGCACGTCCGATCCCGTCGCCGCTACGAACGGCCCCGCCGCGAGGCGCGAGCCATCGGCGACCTCGACGCGGACCGTGGGCCGTCCGTCGTGCCAGACGATCGGCAGCGACCGGCCGCCGGTCATCCGCGGCGCCTCGGCCGCCTTGGAGAGCCGCAGC
This sequence comes from uncultured Phenylobacterium sp., assembly GCA_964495645.1. GTDB lineage: Bacteria > Pseudomonadota > Alphaproteobacteria > Caulobacterales > Caulobacteraceae > Phenylobacterium. The sequence continues at coordinate 4,447 of CAZBXO010000007.1, forward strand.
CGGCACGGGCCGAAGCTGAGGTCGAGCACGAACCCCTTCAGCACGTCGGCCCCGATCACCCCGGCCGCCGGGGTCGGCAGGTTCCAGGTACGCGCATCGAGGGCCGAGATCGCAACGGAGACGTCCGCCACGGCCTGCCCGGCCAGCCGCGCCTCGCCCACGACCGCCTCGCCCTCCAGGCCCGCTGCGCCGGCGCGGGTCGAGTCCAGCGTCGTGCGGGCCGTTCCGGTGTCGAGGATCCAGTCGCCGGCCACGCCGGCCACCTCGGCGGTGACAACGACCACGCCGGCGTCGATCCAGCAGGCGGCCTCCCCGGCGCGCGCCGTTGGCGCCGCAAGGGCCGCCGCCAGCACGCCACTGATGAGTCGAAGCCCCGCCACGCCCAAACATAGCGCGACCCGTTGTCGGGCGCCTTACGCACGCCGCAGGGCGGCGACTACATTGAAGTGCGATGGCCCACACCCGCGCCTGGCGCAACTTCAAGCGGATGCAGGACTCCACCGTGGCGGTGGCGGCGCTGATCTACGCCGGCGCCGTCGTGCATGCCTTCGACCGACTGCCGGGCGGAGCCGGTCTGATCGCACAGCGCACCCTGATCTGGCCGTTCATCTTCCTGACACTCTCGCTCGGCCTCCCGCTGGTGGTGGGCGTGCTGCGGCGGCCGCTGGCGCGCTACGTCTGGATGAGCTTCCAGGCCGGCTTTGGCCAGACAGCCGTCTCGATCCTCACCGGCGTCGGCCTGCTCTCCGGCGCGGCGCTCTTCATCTACTGGCAGGTGGGCGCGGTGGCGCACGGCGGGCGCTATCCGGCCGGTGTCTTCTCAGGTTACGCGGCCGGCATCGGCATCCTGATCGCCCAGGCCGCGCTCGTGCGCGTGCTGGAGCACCACCCCGACGTGAAACGGCAGATCGAGACGGCCGACTAGACTCGCTAGACCTCGCCGCGCCCACCGCCGTTGCGGGCGAAGAGGGCGAGCGTGCGCAGGCGCGCGAGGCGCGCGGAGTCCTCGTGGTAGTCGCGCCGGCGATCCGACGCGAAGCCGTGGCCGGCGTCGTAGAGGTAGATAGGCAGGTCCGGATGCTTCTCGCGGATCTCGTCCACCTTCTCCATCGGGATCGAGGCGTCGGTCTTTCCGAAGTGCAGGATGGTGGGACAGCGCGGCGTCTCGTCCACGAGCTCGCTGATCCGGCGGCCGTAGAAGCCGGCGGCGGCGGCGACGCCTTCGCAGCGGCAGGCGACCAGCCAGGTCGCCGCCCCGCCCCAACAGTAGCCGGTGACGAAAGCAGGCGGCGACAGGATGTCGATGGCGGCCTGCGCGTCCGCCGCCACCTGGTCCCATGGCGTGGCCTGTGAGTACTTCACGCCCTTCTGGATCGCCGCGTCCGAGTAGTCGGCCTCGAAGCCTGGCTCCAGTCGGTCGTAGAAGGCCGGCGCGATGACCTCGTAGCCGTCCGCCGCATAGCCGTCGCAGAGCTCGCGGATGTGGTCGGTGACGCCGAAGATCTCCTGGATCAGCAGCAGGCCGCCGCGCCGCGCATCGGTGGGTTTAGCGTGGTAGGCGGAAAGCTCGAACCCGTCGTGCGGGCTCCGGATGGCGATCGTCTCGCCCATCAGGCGGCGTCGAACAGCTCGAGGGTGCGGTGGCGCGCCAGGTCCGCGGCCTCGGCGTTGTAGCGCTCCGGGCTCTGGTTGTTGAAACCGTGGCCCGCGCCTTCGTAGATGTGGACCGGAACCTTCGGGTTGGCCGTCGCCAGCGCCGCGGCCACCTCGTCGGCGTCGATGCCCGGGTCGGTTCGCCCCAGGTGCACGATCACCGGACACTTCGGCGCCTCGGCCGCGAACTGCTTCACCAGGCTGCCGTAGTAGCTGGAGGCCGCCGCGATCCCGTGCAGGCGCGTCGAGGAGAGCCAGGTCAGGGAGCCGCCGTAGCAGTAGCCGACCACGCAGACCTTCTCGCCGCGGGTCTTCAGGAAGTCGCGGCAGGCGGCGATGTCTGAGAGCGCCTGGTCGAGCGGCGTGGCGCGCGCCTTGGCGATCCCCGCCTGGATGCCGGCGTCGTCATGCTCGGCGTGGAAGTCCCGCTGCAGGCGGTCGAACAGGGCCGGGGCGATCGCTTCGTAGCCCATCTTGGCCCAGCGCTCGACGTCCGCGCGGACGTGCCGGTCGATGCCGAAGATCTCCTGGATGACGATCACGCCGCCCTTGCGCGGCGTGAAGGCGGGTTCGTGATAAGCGCTGAACTCGAAGCCGTCGGCGCCGGCCACCGTGATCGTCTCGCCCATCGGCTCGCCCTCCAAAATCAGACGTTGAAGCGGAAGTTCATCACGTCACCGTCCTGGACGACATACTCTTTGCCTTCCTGACGTAGCTTGCCGGCCTCACGGGCCCCGGCCTCGCCGTTCAGGCGGACGTAGTCGTCGTAGGCGATCGTCTCGGCGCGGATGAAGCCCTTCTCGAAGTCGGTGTGGATCACGCCGGCGGCTTCCGGGGCGGTGTCGCCCTTGTGGATCGTCCAGGCCCGCGCCTCCTTTGGCCCGGCGGTGAAGTAGGTCTGCAGACCCAGGAGGTGGTAGGCCTCGCGGATCAGCTTGTTGAGGCCGGGCTCTGAGAGTCCCAGTGTCTCCAGGAACTCGCCGCGCTCCGTGGCGTCCAGCATGGCGATCTCGCTCTCGATCTGGGCTGAGATGACGACGGAGTCGGCGCCGTCGCGGACCGCCCGCTCGGCCACGGCGCGGGACATGTCGTTGCCGCTCTCGGCCGAGGCCTCGTCGACGTTGGCGACATAGAGCGCGGGCTTGGTGGTCAGGAGTTGCAACATTCGCCAGGCTTTCTCGTCCTCGCGGGAGATCTCGGCCTTGCGCGCGGGGCGGCCGGCGTTCAACTCGGTGAGCGCGGCCTGCACGAGCCGGTAAGTCTGGGCGGCCTCCTTGTCGCCGGTCTTGGCCCGTTTCTCCAGGTTCACCACCCGCTTCTCGAGGCTCTCCATGTCGGCCAGCATCAGCTCGGTCTCGATGGTGTCGAGGTCGGCCAGCGGGTCGATGCGGCCCTCCACGTGGGTGATGTCGTCATCGACGAAGCAGCGGGCGACGAAGGCGATGGCGTCGCAGTCGCGGATGTTGGCCAGGAACTGATTGCCCAGCCCCTCGCCCTTCGAGGCGCCGCGGACCAGGCCGGCCACGTCGACGAAGTTGATCCGCGCCGGGATGATTTCCTTGGAGCCGGCGATGGCGGCCAGCTTCTCGAGCCGGGGTTCCGGCACGGCCACGTCGCCGACGTTCGGCTCGATCGTGCAGAAGGGATAGTTCGCGGCCTGGGCCGCGGCGGTCTGGGTGAGCGCGTTGAACAGGGTCGACTTGCCCACGTTCGGCAGGCCGACGATGGCGACTTTCAAAGCCATGGGAGGAATGCAGTTCCTTGTGAGGCGCGCGACCTAGCACGTCGCGCGCGGGATGGTCAGCCCTAGCCGAGCGCCTTGGCGGCCAGGTCGCGCCACTGGCGGGCTTCCTTGATGAAGTGACCGCGCAGCTTGGTCATCCGCTTGTCCATCTCGCTGACCGCTTCGCGCGCCTCGTCCCTGCGGCCGTGGCGGGCCATGAAAGCGGCGTAGCGGGCCAAGGCCTCGAAGCCCGGCAGGCGCTGGCTGGCCCATTGGTAGGCGACGTCGGCCTCCTGCACCCGGCCCAGTCCCTCGTACGCGCGGCCGAGCGCCAGGGACGCCGACGGCGTGCGCCCTTCGGCTTCGTTCTGGCTGAGCACCTCCAGCACCGCGAGCGCATCGCCGGGCCGCCCGAGTTCCAGGAGCGCGTTGGCGCGGCCGAGCAGCAGCGCCGGGTCGTCGGCGTACATGCCTTGCGCCGCCTCGCGGTAGAGCGCCTCGGCCTCTTCGTGTCGCCCAAGCGCCGCAGCTGCGGCGGCCAGACGCGATTGGTTGCGGACGGTCAAGGTGTCCTCGCAGGCCGCCTTGGCCTCGCGGTACTCGCGGGTCGGATCCATCGCCTCGCGAGCTGCGGCCTGCAGCCGGCGCGACGTGGTTCCGCCCATCATCTCCGGCAGCACGATGGCGCAGACGTAGACGACCCCGCCCAGCGGCTGGAACATCAGGATGATCCACAGCCAGTAGAGCTCCTTGCCGGTGCGCACCACGTGCACGGCCAGCAGGACCGAGAACAGCAGCGAAGCCCCGATCAGCGGGATCATGAGCCCTCCCGATGCGACATTTGCGAGCCAGCTCATGAGGGTCAATCGTCCGCAGCCGGGCGCTGGCGCGGGTCCAGCTTCGGCGACGGCGCGAGCCGCATCACCTCGTTCTGGTACTTCTCGTCTTCACCCGCGGCCAGGAAGGGCGCTGCGTCGGCGCAGGCGGCCAGCAGCGGCTCCACCCACTTCAGATCCGCCTTGTGAAAGTCCGAAAGCACATGGCCGTGCACCAGGTCCTTGTCGCCCGGATGGCCCGTGCCCAGGCGGGCGCGTCGGAAATCCGGGCCGATGCGGGCCGCGATCGAGCGGATGCCGTTGTTGCCGGCCGCCCCGCCGCCGGTCTTCATCCGGAAGCGCCCGGGAGCCAGGTCGATCTCGTCGTAGAAGACCACGACGTCGGCCAGCGGGGTCTTGAAGAACTTCACCGCCTCGCCGAGGGCAAGACCGCTCTCGTTGTAGTAGCGCTGCGGCTTCAGGATCAGGGCGCGGACACCGTCGATCGCGCCTTCACAGGCGAACGAATGGAAGCGCGCGCGCCAGGGACCGAAGTTCCAGCGGCGCGCGAGCTCGTCCACGGCCATGAAGCCGATGTTGTGGCGGTTCTTCGCATAGGTCGGCCCGGGGTTGCCCAGGCCGGCGATGATCAGCATGGCCTCTCGGAAGAGGCCTACGCCTCGTCGCCCTCTTCGGCGCCGGCGGCGGCCTCGCCTTCTTCGCCCTCGGCGGTCTCGGAGACCTCGGCCATGGCGCCGGCGACGCTGGCCACCACGGTGTCGCCGTCGATCGCCGCGACCACGCTGGCCGGGAGGCTGAGGTCGGAGACGCGGATGGTGTCGCCGATATCGCGGCCGGTCAGGTCGACGATGATCTCCTCGGGGATCGAGTCGGCCGGGCACGAGACGGTGAGCGAGTGCAGGTTCACGGTGAGCGTGCCGCCGCGCTTCAGGCCCGGGCTCTCGTCCTGATGGGCGAAGTGGACCGGGACCTCGATCTTGATCTGCTGGTGCTCGTCGACCCGGTAGAGGTCGAAGTGCCACGGCTCGTCGCTCACCGGATGCATGTCGACGGCCTTGGCGATGACAGGCTGGGTCTCGTCGCCATACTTCAGGGTCACGAGGTGGCCCAGGAGCTTGCCGGTGTAGAGCGCCTTGCGGAACTCGTTGGCGCGCACCGCGATCGCCACGGGATCCTTGTCGCCGCCGTAGAGGATGCCCGGCACCCGGCCCGAGCGGCGGGCCTCACGCGCGCCGCCGGTTCCGGTCCGCTCGCGCACTTCGACGTTCAATACGATCTCGGCCATCGCCTTGCCTCAAAAACGAAGCCGCCGCGCGAACGGGCGCGGCGACGCTGACCCGCCAAGGGGTCGAAAAGGGTGCGCGTAGATACACAAAAGCCTGCGGCGGTGCAACCGGCCGCCTGCGGCCTTCAGCTCTTCTTCCCGCGCCGCTTCGTCGAGGTCTTCTTGGGCTGGTTGTAGCCCTTGTTGATCGAGCTCTCGGTGGGCACGAACCGGGCTTCGAACGGCTCCGGCATCCCAGCGGCGCGGATCACGCAGCGACCGGTGTCCATCATTGCGTGCTGGCCCAGGCAGAATACGTCCTCGTAGTGCGGCCGCGCCACCGCCAGGCACTGATAAAGGTTGAGCTTCGACATGTTCATGCACGTCGAGACGTTGGGCTCGGCGCTCATCGCCAGCAGGGTCTCGAGGTTGGCGTCGCCCGCCTCGCCGAGGGCCGCGAGCGCGGCGATCGCCAGGCTGCGCACCACCGTCGGCGTGTAGGGCGGGGCCGCGGGGGAGGCGGAGAGGCCCAGGGCGGCCGCGCCCACAGTGGCCTGCTGCAGGCGGGTGGTCTCGGCGACGTCGCCGCGCATGACGGCCGTCGAGAGGTTCTTGGCGCGGTCCAGGCGGCCTTCGCGGCCGGCGACCTCGACCTTGGACCAGGGACTCTTCTGGATGTCGTAGGCCGACTGCTTCACGGCCTTGCCTTCATCGTAGAGCTTCTGGCCCTCACCGCCGACCGCGGCGATCACCAGGCCGGCGGCTCCGGCCGATCCGGGCAAGCCGACGGCGTAGGCCGGGTCCTTGATGAGTTCGTAGGCGACCTGGCGGCGGGTGGTCGCGTCCTTCACATACTGTCGCACGCCCTCCACGAAGGCGCTGTCCTGCAGGGCTGCCACCGCGCCGTAGGCGATGGCGCCTCGAACCAGCTGGGCCGGCTCGTAGGCCACGCCGACACTCAGGGAGTCGGCGATCGCCTCGCCGTTGGCGAACGCGGGCGCGATCGCTTGAGCCTGGGTCATGTAGCGACGGTAGGCGGCCGCCTGCTCGACCAGGCGCGGCGACAGGCTGACGCTGGGCGGCGGCGGCGGAGCCGGCGGCGGCGGCGCGGCCGGCGGCGGCGCGGGCGTCTCGGCGCAGGCCGCGAGGAGACCGGCGAATGCGGCCGCGGCGAGCACGCTGCGGAGCCAAGGAACGGACATCGGGACGCTTTCCCCCTCTTACGAGTGGTCGACTCAGCCTTGCCCCCGGAAGATCACGCCCATAGCCGGATGAACTCAAGGTGAGCAAGCGCGGCCGAAGGCGCAGATCAGTCGAACAGTTTCGACACGCTCTCCTCGTTGGCGATGCGGCGGATCGCCTCCCCGATCAGGCCGGAGCAGGTGACGGTGCGGATCTTGGGCTCTGCCGCGGCCACGTCGGACAGCTCGATGGAGTCGGTGATCACGAGTTCCTTCAGCACCGAGTTCTTCACCCGCTCCGCGGCCGCGCCCGACAGGACCCCGTGAGTGACGTAGGCCGAGACCTCGGTGGCGCCCGCATCCATCAGCGACTGCGCCGCCGAGCAGAGCGTACCGGCGGAGTCGACGATGTCGTCGAACATGATGAGACGGCGGCCCGTCACGTCGCCGATGATGTTCGCCACCTCGCTCTTCCCGGGACCCGAGCGGCGCTTGTCGACGATGGCGAGATCGGCGTTCAGCCGGCTGGCCAGCGCCAGCGCCCGGACCACGCCGCCCACATCGGGGGAGACGATCATCAGGTCCTTGGCCTTCAGATAGTTCTCCTTGATGTCCTGCGACATCAGCGGCGCGGCCAGCAGGTTGTCGGTGGGGATGTCGAAGAAGCCCTGGATCTGGCCGGAGTGCAGGTCCATCGTCAGCACCCGGTCGGCGCCGGCACGTGTGATCAGGTTGGCGACCAGCTTGGCCGAGATCGGCGTGCGCCCGCCGGTCTTGCGGTCCTGGCGCGCATAGCCGAAGTAGGGCGTCACCGCGGTGATCCGCCGGGCCGACGCGCGCTTCAGCGCGTCGATGCAGATCAGGAGTTCCATCAGGTTGTCGTTGGCGGGGTAGCTCGTCGACTGCAGCACGAAGACGTCCTCGCCGCGGACGTTCTCGTCGATGGTCACCCAGACCTCGTTGTCGGGGAACCGCTTCACCTGGGCCCGGGTCAGGGGCACGTCCAGATGCGTGGCCACCGCCTGGGCCAGCGTACGATTCGAGTTGCCGGCGAGCAGCTTCATCGGACCCAACCCTTCAGGTGACGCGGCGGCTTGTAGCAGCGACGTAACCTGAGTCCACCCCGCCCGTCAGGGCGCGAGGCAGATGGCCGACAGCAGCCGGCCGTAGTCCGCCTCGCCGCGCTTGAAGGCGCGCCGGTTGGAGAAGAACAGGCCCTCGTCGGCGCAGGTGTCGCGGCCGATCCACTCCGCGCGTGAGATGCCGGCGGAGGCCAGTCGCGCGAGCACGTAGGCCGGCAGGTCGAACTGGCGCTTGTCGTCGCCGACGCCAGCCGAGAAGAACCGCTGGTTGGCCCGATCCGCCTCGGTGAAGCGGGCCACGAACTCAAGGCCGACCTCGTAGGAGGCGGGGCCGATGCAGGGACCGACCGCGGCGACCATCCGCTCCCGCCGCGCGCCCAGGGCCTCCATGCGCGCGATGGCGGCCTCGGCGATGCCGGTGAGCGCGCCCTTCCAGCCGGCGTGGGCGGCGGCGACGACGCGGGCCCCCGGGTCGGCCAGCAGGATCGGCGCGCAGTCGGCGGCCAGCGCGCCGCAGACCACGCCGGGGACCGCCGCCACCACCGCATCGGCCTGCGGCGGTCCAGCCGGCCAGGGGCCATTCGCCACTAGCGCGACGGCGGAATGCACCTGGTAGGCGGTGACCAGCGTCTCGGCGCCGAAGTGGGCGGCCGCGCGGCGGCGGTTCTCGGCGACGGCGGCGGGGTCGTCGTTGGAGCCGACACCGACGTTCAGGCTGGCGTAGATCCCCTGCGAGACGCCGCCCTGGCGGGTGAAGAAGGCGTGGCGGACGCCGGGCAAGTCGAGCAGCTTCGAGGTCAGCACCTCCACGTCTAGGCCTCCTCGAACGCCGGCGGCGTCCAGTCCGGCGAGTGGATCACGCAGGCCTTGAAGAGCTCGCCCATCTGGTCGCCGGCCACGAGCCGTTGGAGCTGGCGGCCGATCAGACCGGCCTTGTCCGGCCGCCCCCGCACCAGCGCCTCGGCGCGCTCGCCGATCCCCATGCGCGCGAGGAACTCCGCCTGGGTGAGGATGGCGGTCGCCGCGCCCTCGGCCTCCGCCGCCGCCCGCACCGCCGGGAAGTCGGCCCAGACGGTGAGGTCAGCCTCGCCGGGCGCCGCGAGAGGGTCGACCTTGCTGTGACGGCTCAGCGCCTGCAGCGTGTCGCCGAAGCCCGGGTCGGCGCGGCCGTAGTCGATGAGCAGCGCCGCCCCGCCGTCCTGGCGGATCCGCGCCGCGAGTTGGCTGGCCAGCGCGGCCTGGGCCGCCGATTGTTCGTAGACCGCGCCGTCGGAAGCGTCGGGCAGCAGGGCGCCCGCCGGGATGGCCGTGCGGGCGAACGCCAGCCCCTCCGGCCCTAGCCCCACCACCTGTTCCGCCCAGCCGATCGGTGTGCGCACGAACTGGCGGGCCGGGAGGCAGTCGAGAAGTTCGTTGGCGACCAGCAACAGCGGCGCGCCCGGCGGGACGTCGGTCAGCGAGAGGGTCCAGCGGACCGTGTCCCCCAGCCGCGCCTGCTGGCGGGCGCGCAGGGGCTGCGATGTCTCCACCAGCCAGATGTCCGCGGCGTCGAGGAAGCCGTCCGCGTGGCGCGCCGCACGCAGCAGGTCCTCCATCAGCGTCCCGTCGCCAGGTCCCAGCTCCACGAGCCGCAGCTCCGCCGGCTGCCCCATCAGCGTCCAGGCCGACGCCGCCCAGACGCCGATCAGCTCGCCGAACATCTGGCTGACCAGAGGCGCGGTGACGAAGTCGCCCGCCTCGCCCAGGGCCGGCCGGGTGGCGTAGTAGCCATAGTCCGGGTCGTGGAGGCAGGCGGTCATGTACTGGGCGACGGTGAGCGGCCCGGTCTGTGCGATCTGGGCGATCAGCCGGTCACGCAGGCTCATTGGCTCCCTTGAGCGGCGCAGCCTCGGCTTGCGCCGGCAGTTCGGGCGGCAGCGGCTCGCGCATTCCGCGCCAGACCAGGTAGAGGCCGCCGGCCACCATCGGGACGGAGAGGATCATCCCCATGGTCAGGCCCAGCGGGAAGGCCGGCATGCCCTGGTCCGGCTCGCGAACCGTCTCGATGACGATCCGGAAAAGGCCGTAGAAGGCCAGGAACAGCCCCGTGACCACGCCACGTCGGTTGCCGAGTTTCGCCCCATGCGTCGCCCAGCGCAGGATGAGAAACAGGGCCAGCCCCTCGAACGCCGCCTCGTAGAGTTGGCTGGGATGGCGCGCCGCTTCGCCGGCCGGGCAGAAGCCGAGTTCCTCGCGGATTCGGTCGTTGCAGAAGACGATCCCCCAGGGCGCGTCCGTCGGGCGGCCCCAGAGCTCGCCGTTGATGAAGTTGGCGATGCGGCCCAGGAAGTGGCCGATGGGATAGGCCGCGGTCACCACGTCCGAGAGGCGCAGAAGGTCGATCTTGTTGCGCCAGGCGAAGATCACGATCGCCAGCCCCACGCCGATCGCTCCGCCATGGAAGCTCATGCCGCCGTGCCAGACCTGCAGGATCTCGAGCGGGTCCTTCCAGATCAGCGACGGCTGATAGAAGAGCGTGTGGCCGATCCGCCCGCCCAGGATGATGCCGAGCGTCACCCAGAGGATGAAGTCGTCCATCTGCGCGACCGACAGCGGCGCCGGCCGGTGTCGCCAAAGCCGGCCGTTCTTCAGCAGGCTGACGGCATACCGCCAGCCCAGCAGGATGCCTGCGACATAGGCAAGCGCGTACCAGCGGATGGCGATCGGCCCCAGCTGAACCAGGACGGGGTCGAATTCCGGGAAGGGCACGGGTGACGGGGCTCCGGCGTTCTGGTGAGGCGGGTGTAGCCGCAATCCCCCTCGCTTTCATCCCCCGAGGGGCCATATAGACGCTTCAAGGGACGGCCCCCTGCCGTCGGACCAGAGAATGCAGACCCAGAACCCCATCCTCGACGAGATCGCCAAGCTGACCAACGCCGCCATGGGTCTGGCCCAGGCCGCCGGCGACGAGGCCAAGGCCGCCTTCCGCAGCCAGACCGACCGCATGGTCGCCGAAATGGACCTCGTGCGGCGCGACGAGCTCGAGGCCCTGAAGGCCGAAATCGCCGCGCTCAGGGCCGAAATCGCCGCCCTGAAATCCCCAGCTCCGTAACTTTTCGGTGCAAAACACGCGAATCGGTTTCCCCCCACACAAGAACCCGCTGACGCCCTGTCACGAAACCAGCTTATTTTCTGACCAGCGGGCGATTCGGGGGTGGCGACCTGCTTCCCGCCCGTTGCGAAAGGGGTGCTGATGGACACGTCGACCAATGACGAATCCGTCGTCCTGACGAATGATCCCCTGGACGTGGTGGAGCACGTCCTGACGGCGGAGAATCTGCCCTTCGATCGCACCGAGGACGGCGACCTCGCCTTCACGCTCGCGGGAGACTGGAAGGACTACGAACTCTGGTTCGCCTGGCGACCGGAGGGCGACACCCTGCAGCTCTGCCTGTCGATGGACCTTTCGGTGCCGAAGACGCAGCGTCAGACCGCCACCGAACTGATCGCGACGATCAACCCCCGTGTGTGGCTGGGCCACTTCGAACTCTGGGAAGATGGCGAGATCATCTTCCGCCATGGCATGGCGCTTTGCACGGGCGAGCAGCCCAGCCTGGCCCAGGCCGCCGCGATGATCGACATCTGCGTGGAAGCGGCTGACCGCTTCTTCCCGGCCTTCGACTTCCTACTCCGCGGCGCCAAGACCCCGCAGGAAGCCATCGCCGCCTGCATGTTCGAGACCGTCGGCGAGGCCTGAGGGCTACGCACATCGTGTGTTAGGGAGTGCGCGGTTCCGCTGCGGAGCGCGCATGATCACACCCATCCTGATGCTGGGCGCCGGGCGCATGGGCGGGGCGATGATCGACGGCTGGCGCGCCGCCGGGGCGTTCGCCGACTCTGACCTTATGATCCGCGATCCCGAGCCGGGGCCCACGGCCAAGGCGGCGGCCACGGCCGGCGCCACGCTCAATCCGCCGGATGCGGAGCTGGCCCGCGCCCGGACCGTCGTGCTGGCCGTAAAGCCGCAGGTCTGGCGCGAGGTCGCGCCGGAGACTGCGCCCTGGCTGCATGCCGACGCCGTGATCGTGTCCATATGCGCTGGCGTGCGGAGCGCCGACATCGCCCGCGAGTTCGCGCGCCGGCCGGTGGCCCGCGTGATGCCCACCACCGCGGCAGCCATCGGACAGGGGACCGCCAGCATCTTCGCCGACGATCCGGTGGCGCTGGCCCGCGCTCACGCGCTCTTCGAGCCGCTCGGGTCGGTGGTCGACCTGACCGACGAGTCCCAGTTGCACGCCGCCACCGCTGTCTCGGGCTCGGGGCCCGCCTACCTCTACGCCTTCGTGGAGGCGCTCGAGGCCGCGGGCCACGCCAGCGGACTCTCCGAGGCCGACGCCAAGCGCCTGGCCCGCTCGACGCTCACAGGCGCAGCGGCGCTGCTGGCCCAGTCGGGCGAGGATCCCGCGGACTTGCGCCGCCAGGTCACCTCTCCAGGCGGCACGACCCAGGCGGCGCTGGAAGTCCTCCTGGAGCAGGGCGGCCTGCCCGACCTGCTGCGCGCCGCCGTGGCCGCGGCGGTCCGGCGCTCGAAGGAACTCGGAGCCTAGTTGGGCTTGCGCCCACGCACGAGATAGGTCGCCCGCTCCGGCGAGTGGATGATCTCCTGGGTGGAGACCTCGAGACCGAGCGCCTGCATCGCCGGTACGGCTTCCCTTGCGGTCGCCTGGCCGCGGCCGGCGGGCTCGAAGCGACCCTCGACCCGGAAGTCGCGGATCGACAGCACCAGCTCGCCGCCCGGCTTCAGGACCCCGGCCATCTCGGCCAGCCCGTCCTCGCGGCTCGGCCACTGGTGGTAGGAGTTGACCGCCAGCGCCACGTCGAACGCCTCGTCCGGGAACGGCAGCGCCTCGGCCCTGCCCAGCCGCAGGTCGACCGCCGCCCCGCGGCGCTTTCGCGTCAGACGCCGCCAGGCCCATTCCACCATCAGCGGCGAGTGGTCGACGCCGGCCAGCAGGCTGAGCGGCGCCTTCTCGGCAAGCAGCTCCAGCGCATGGCCTGGCCCGAAGCCCACCTCGAGCACGGCGCCGCCGTCGGGGGCCCCGATCGCTTCGACGGTGGCGCGGTTCTGGTCGGCGTTGCCGCGCTGCAGGAACCAGCCCATGACCACGCCCATGGGTCCGCGCGGCATCTCCGCCTGGTGCATCGAAAAACCTCCAAGGTCTCGCCAGCTAGTCGCCGCCGCCTGCCGGATCGGATGCGGGGTTCAGCCCGGGAGGCGGACCACGGCGCGCAGGCCGCCTAGAGGCGAGGCGGAAAGGGTGATCTCGCCCCCGTGACGGCGGGCCACGTCGCGGGCGATGGCCAGGCCCAGGCCCACGCCCTTGGTGTTCTGGTTGCGCGCCTCGTCCAGCCGCACGAACGGCTTGAACGCTTCCTCGCGCCGCTCGGCCGGGATGCCGGGACCGTCGTCGTCGACGAGAATCTCCAGCCCGTGCTCGCCGCGCCGGGCGGCCACCGCGACGTGAGCCCCGTGGGCCGCAGCGTTCATCACCAGGTTGGAGAGAGCCCGGCGAAGCGCGGTGGCCCGCACCGTCGCCGTGAGATCCGGGTCGACGAACACCTCGATCTCCGCCCCGGCGCGGCGCGCGCCCTCGCTTACCTCTTCGATCAGCGGCTTCAGCTGCACGGCCTCGGCGGCCCCCGCGCCCTCGCCGCGGGCGAAAGCCAGGTACTCGTCGATCATGTGCTCCATCTCGGAGAGATCGCGCTTCATCTCGGCGTTGCGCGCCGTGGGTTCGGCCAGGGCCAACGCCAGTTTCAGGCGTGTCAGGGGTGTGCGCAGGTCATGGCTGACCGAGGCCAGGATGGCGGTGCGCTGCTCGATGTGACGGTTGATCCGCCCGCGCATGTCCAGGAAGGCGCGGCCGGCCCGGCGCACCTCGCGCGCCCCCTGCGGCTTGAAGTCGGCGTCCGCGCCGCGCCCGAAGGCTTCGGCGGCGTTGGCCAGCCGCTCGATGGCGCGGGTCTGGTTGCGGATGAAGAGGATGGCGACCGCGGTCAGCAGCACCGTCGCGAGCGTCATCCAAAGGACGAAGATATGCCCCTGGGTGGCGAAGGCCCGCTCGCGCGGTGCGAGAATACGAAGCACCCCCTCGGGCACGGCCACACGTATGTCGACGTAGGCGGGGTAGCGGGTGGTGTCGAACCAGAACGGGTCGTCCAGCCGGTCGTTGAGGGCGTGCTGCAGGGACCGGTCGATTGGGGCCAGAAACGGCTCGAACAGCACCGGCGCGTCACGCTTGCGGGCCGGGATTCGTCGGCCGGGCTGCAACGCGATGGAGAGGCTCATGGAGTCCTCCGCCCGCCGGCTGATCGCGGCGAAGCTCTGCGGGCTGGGGTCCTCCTTGTAGCTCTCGACCGCCCAGGCGATGTCGCCGGCCAGGCCCTCGGAGAGCCGTGCGGTCACCGTCTGCCAGTGGGCGTCGAAGAAGACATAGGTCACAGCGATCTGCATCAGCGCGACCGGCAGCACGATGATCAGCAATGAGCGCCCGAAGAGCGTCTTCGGCAGCTGCCGCCGCAGCCAGCGGGCGATGACGCGCGTGGAGGCCATCAGTCCGGCGCCAGGCGGTAGCCCACGCCGCGGACGGTCTGCAGGTAGCGGGGAGCCTTGGGATCGTCCTCGATCTTGCGGCGTAGCCGGGTGACCTGAACGTCGACGGCGCGTCCCGACGGGTCGACGCTGTCGCGGGCCAGTTCCAGGCGGTCCACCGGCTCGTGCGGGGTCCTGGCCAACTGGCGCAGCAGAGCCACCTCGGCCTCGGTGAGGCGCACCGACGCCCCGTCGCAGGCCAGTTCCCCGCGATCCGGATCGAAGCGGCAGCGGCCGAGGGACAGAGGCCCTCCGGCCGGCGCCCGCTCCTGCGCGCGGCGCAGGATGGCCTCGATGCGCAGGAGAAGTTCCTCCGGCTCGAAGGGCTTGCCGAGATAGTCGTCGGCGCCGGTCTTGAGGCCCTCGATGCGGTCGCCGGCTTCGCCGCGGGCGGTCAGCATCAGGACCGGCGTCTTGCCTGAAGGCCCGCGTTGCTCGCGTAGCCACCGGGTCAGCGAAAAGCCGTCCTCGCCCGGCATCATCACGTCGAACACCGCCAGGTCGAAGTCGAGCGTAGCGAGCAGCCGCCGCGCCGCCGCGCCGCCGGGGGCTGCCGTTACCCGGAATCCTGCCCGGCTGAGGTACTCCTTCAGGAGTTCGCGGATGCGGTCGTCGTCGTCGACCACGAGCAGGTGACGGCTGCGCGAAGGCAGCGCCGCGCCGCTCATGAGCCCTTCACCACGGTGGCCGCAGAACCCATTTCGTTTGACGCCGCCCGCCTCGGCGGCTTCAACGGCAGCCTTGGAAAGGAGGTCCCACCCTCATGTCTCTTCCCTTCGACGACCGCGACGGATGGATCTGGCTGGACGGCCAGTTCGTGCCCTGGCGCGAGGCGAAGGTGCACGTACTCACGCACGGCCTGCACTACGCCTCGGCCGTGTTCGAGGGAGAGAGGATGTACGGAGGCGAGATCTTCGAGCTCACGGCCCACACTGAACGCCTCTTCAAGTCCGCGGAGATCCTGGACTTCCAGATTCCGTTCACGGTGGCGCAGATCGATCAGGCCTGCAAGGACACCTGCGCCAGGAACGGGCTCACCGACGCCTACGTCCGACCCATCGCGTGGCGCGGCTCGGAGATGATCGGCGTGTCGGCCCAGAACACAACGATCCACGTGGCGATCGCCTGCTGGGAATGGCCCAGCTACTTCTCGCCGGAGGAGAAGGCCAAGGGCATCCGCATGTGCTGGGCGAAGTACAAGCGCCCGAGCCCCGAGACGGAGCCGGTCCATTCCAAGGCCACCGGCCTCTACATGATCTGCACCATCTCCAAGCACCTGGCGGAGAAGGACGGCTTCACCGACGCGATGATGCTCGACTACCGAGGCTACGTCGCCGAGAGCACCGGCTCGAACGTGTTCTTCATCAAGGACGGGGTAATCCACACGCCGCTGCCGGACTGCTTCCTGAACGGGATCACCCGTCAGACGGTGATCAGGCTGGCCCGGGAGAAAGGGTTCGAGGTGGTGGAGCGCCACATCCTGCCGGAAGAGCTCTCGACCTTCTCGGAATGCTTCGTCACCGGCAGCGCCGCCGAGGTCACTCCGGTGGCCGAGATCGGTGAGTACCGGTTCCGGCCTGGCAACATCTCGCTCAGCCTGATGGACGACTACGCCAAGCTGGTCCGCCGCCAGCTGGTGGCGGCCTGAGAGCCCTTCCCCTCGATGGGGAAGGGTTGGGATGGGGTGTGCGCACTGGAGTCCGCGGAATGGCGCTGTTGGCTCGACGCCCACTCGCTCCAGCCGCTGAACGCTGCGGCTACACCCCACCCCCCGCCCCGCCCCATCGAGGGGCGGGGAGTCCCTACGCCAGGATCGCGTAGGGCCGCGGGTAGGCTTCGTCGCGGCTCAGGTAGACCATGCCCATCACCGTGCGCAGGCCGTACCAGATGGCGCCCACGGTCCACATCAGCTTGGCCAGGATCACCAGCGGAATACCGATCAGGATGAAGCTGAGCGGAATGCCGACACCCATCACCATGCCGGCCAGGAAGATCCACACGAGACCCATCCAGAACGTCCGGATCATGAAGGTGTAGTGGCTGTGCAGGATGTCGGACCCGGTGGTCCCCCGCTGCGCATAGGCCATGATCACGGCCACGATCGAGGTGATGCCCGCGGTCACGAAGCCTCCGAGGAACAGGCCGTAGCAGATCCACGGCATGGTCTTGTCGTCGGTGCGATAGCCTGAGTAGTCGGTCATCTCGTTAGCCCCATCGGTCCCGGGTCGGGATCCATACGCGTATAGATAACGAGGGCTCCGGCGGCTTAAAGACCCCGTTCGATTACGATTTCGACACCTGCGCCGACCGCGTCGGGCGCCAGCGCCAGTGGCTTCTCGATCCGCACCCGGGCGCGGGTCACGCGCGCGTCCTCCATGCAGCGGTCGGCCAGACGATGGGCGAACGTCTCCACGAGGTCCACATGCCCCTCGCCCGCGAGGGCCTGCGCCGCCGCCAGGATGGTCTCGTAGTTCACGGTCTCGGCGAGGCGGTCCGAGCCAGTGGTGGGCACGTCCAGTTCCACGTCGACGATCAAGGGCTGCACGCGGCCGATCTCGTGGCGGTAGACACCGATTTGAGCCTGCACCTTCAGACCGGTGACGAAAACCTTGGAGGCGGCCAGCCGGATCATGACAGGTGCTGACCGCTGTCGACCGCGATCATCTGGCCGGTCACGGCCTCGGCGTCGATCAGGTAGCGCAGGGCCGCGCCGACCTCGCCGGGATCGACCGGCCGCTGCAGCAGCGTCAACCTCGCCTCCGCCTCGAACGCGGCCGCGTCCTGGTGGATGGAGGGCAGGGTGGGGCCGGGGCCGATCGCGTTCACGCGGATGCGTGGCGCGAGCGCTTTGGCCAGCATCCGGGTCGCGTCCCACAGCGCCGACTTCGACAGCGTGTAGGAGAAGAACTCGGGCGGCGGGTCCAGCACCCGCTGGTCCAGCACGTTGACGATCAGTCCCGCCTGGTCCGTCGGCAGCCGCCGGGCGAACGCCTGCGCCAGCACCAGGGGCGCGCGCAGGTTGGTCTCCATGTGCAGGTCCCAGGACGCGCGGTTCATGCCGGCGAAGGCGTCGTCCTCGAAGACGCTGGCGGAGTTGATCAGCAGGGTGACGGCGCCCAACTCGCCCTCTGCCTCGCCCACCAGGGCGACGCTCGCCGCTTCCTTGCGCAAATCGCAGGCGAGGATGGCGGCCTTGCGGCCCTGGCGGCGCACCTCGGCCGCCGCCGCCTCGGCGTCGTCGTCGACCTGTCGAACATGGATGGCGACGTCGTAGCCGGCCGCCGCCGCCACGCCGGCGAGCACGCGGCCGATCCGGCGCGCGCCGCCCGTCACCAGCGCGGCGCCGCGGCTTGTCATCTCAATCGAGGCGGCCGAACTCGAAGACGTTCAGCGCGGCGAAGACGACGAGGAATGCGACGATCGGGATGATGCCCAAGACAGCTCTCCAAGGCTCGGTCTGCGCCGCTTTAGCGAGGGCCGCGCGTCGCTGCAACCGCTGCACGTTGGGCTGACGCCGCGTGAGGCCTTCCCTGCTTATCGCCGATCATTAAAATGCCCGTTTGAAGTCGGGGCTAGCGGGCCGCCGGCAGCCTCGAAACCCCCTCCAGGAGGACGGCATGCGCGAGTACCTCAAGTTCTACATCGACGGCCAATGGGTCGACCCGGTCGAGCTGAAGACGCTGGACGTCGAGAACCCGGCCACCGAAGAGGTCGCCGGCAAGATCGCCGTCGGCTCCAAGGCCGACGTCGACAAGGCCGTCGCGGCCGCCAAGAAGGCCTTCCCGGCCTGGTCGCAGACCAGCCGCGAGGAGCGCCTCGAGGTGCTCGGCCGGATCCTAGCCGAATACCAGAAGCGGTTCGGCGACCTGGCCACCGCCGTCACCGAGGAGATGGGCGCGCCCGCCAGCCTCGCCCAGCGCGCGCAGGTGCCGATCGGCATGGCGCACCTGTCGACCGCCATCGAGGTCCTGAAGTCCTTCAAGTTCGAAGAAGACCGAGGCCCGACGATGATCGTGAAGGAGCCGATCGGCGTCTGCGGCTTCATCACCCCGTGGAACTGGCCGCTGAACCAGATCGTCTGCAAGGTGGCCCCGGCCATCGCGACGGGCTGCACCATGGTGCTGAAGCCGTCGGAAGTGGCGCCCTTCTCCGGCCAGATCTTCGCCGAGATCATGCATGCGGCGGGCGTGCCGGCCGGCGTGTTCAACATGGTGCAGGGGGACGGCCCGGGCGTGGGTGCGGCGATCTCCAGCCACCCCGACGTCGACATGGTGTCGTTCACCGGCTCGACCCGCGCCGGCGTGGAAGTGGCCAAGGCGGCCGCCGCCACCGTCAAGCGCGTGGCCCAGGAGCTGGGCGGCAAGAGCCCGAACATCGTCCTGGACGACGACGCCTTCGCCAAGGGCGTGAGCCGTGGCGTGGCCACCATGATGACCAACTCCGGCCAGTCCTGTAACGCCCCCACCCGCATGCTCGTCCCGCAGAAGCGCATGGACGAGGCGATCGCGGTCGCCCGCGAGACGGCGGCCGGCGTCACCGTCGGCGACCCGAACGGCAACAGCCAACTCGGGCCTGTGGTCTCGAAGGTCCAGTTCGACAAGATCCAGAAGCTGATCCAGGCGGGCATCGACGAGGGCGCCACCCTGGTCATCGGCGGCACGGGCCGGCCGGAAGGCCTCGACAAGGGCTACTACGTGAAGCCCACCGTCTTCGCGAACGTGAAGAACGACATGACCATCGCGCGCGAGGAGATCTTCGGACCGGTGATCTCGATCCTCGGCTACGACACCGTCGACCAGGCCATCGATATCGGGAACGACACCGAGTACGGCCTGGCCGCCTACGTGCAGGCGGCGGACATCAACAAGGCCCGCGAGGTGGCGTCGAAGCTCCGCGCCGGCCAGGTGTCGATCAACGGCGGCGGCGGCGACATGATGGCCCCGTTCGGCGGCTACAAGATGAGCGGCAACGGGCGCGAGTGGGGCGACTACGCCTTCCACGAGTTCCTGGAGACCAAGGCCGTCCTCGGCTACGCGCCGAAGCCGGCGGCGGAGTAGTAAACCGCTCAACCTGACGAGGGCCGCTCCGGAAGGGGCGGCCCTTTCTCTTTCGGAGGCGCCGATGGCCGTCATCGACCCGGACTTCAAGCTGTTCCTCGAGGCGCAGGAGCTGGCGCTCAAGGAGAATCCGCTGCCCCCTCTCATGCAGCTCCCGCCGCAGTTGATGCGCGAGGGCTACGTGGCCCAGCGGACGAGCCAGGACACCAATGCGCCCAAGGACGTCATCGCGACCGACATGACGATCCCGGGGCCGGGGCACGTGATCCCCGTCAGGCTCTACACCCCGCCGGACGAGAAGGCGCCGGCTCCGGCGCTGATCTACTTCCATGGCGGCGGGTTCGTGATCGGCAACCTGGAGACCCACGACGGCCACTGCCGGCGCCTTGCCGCCTATGCGGGCATCTGCGTGCTGGCGGTCGACTATCGGCTCGCGCCGGAGCATCCTTTCCCGGCCGCCCACGACGATGCGCTGGCGGCGACCAAGTGGGCGTTCGACAATGCCAGGCAGCTGGGTTTCGACCCGATGCGGATCGCGGTCGGCGGCTGTTCCGCGGGCGGCAACCTCGCCGCCTCGGTTGCGCTCGACCTGCGGGGCGACCCGGCCCGCAAGCTGAAGTTCCAGCTCCTGCTCTATCCCTGGATCTGGCCGGCGCAGCCCACCAAGACCCGCACCAGCCGTGACGGCCCGCTGCTCACCTTCGAGGCCATGGACTGGTTCGAGCACCATCTGCAGGCGGCGAACCATGCGGACAAGCGCCGGGTCGTCCTTGGCCTCGCCGGCGACGTGGCGGGCGCGCCGCCCGCCCTGGTGGTCACGGCCGGTCAGGACATGCTGGAGGACGAGGGGCGCGACTATTCGGACCGCCTGCGCGCGGCGGGCGTGCCGGCAGAGCATCTGAACTACCCGGCCCTGGTGCACGACTTCTACATCATGGCCGACATCAGCCCGGCCGTGGACGTCGCCGCCCGCGAGACGGCGGCCAAGCTGAAGGCCGGGCTCGCCGCCTAGCTAGAGGACGTGCCGGCGCCGCCATTCGTCGGCGGTCATCTCCCAGTAGACGCTGCGCCGGATCGTCCCGTCCGGGCGGACCGCGTCGCGCTCGCCCATGCGGCGGAAGCCCGCCGCGTCGATTCCCTTCTGGGAGCGGATGTTGTCCAGTGCGGCGGTGAGACACATCATCCGAACACCGAGGCGCTCGAAGATCCAGCCGAACGAGCGGGCCATCCCGGCCGAGCCCGTGCCGCGGTTCTGCAGGTCAGCGCGGATGGCTCCGGCCAGTTCCGCCGCCGAGCGTTCCGGCCAGACGTGGATGTGAGAGTAGCCGGCGACCTTGCCGTCCTCGTCGAGGTTCACGAGCAGGAGGCCCTCGCCGGCCAGCCGCTGCGCCTGGCCCTCGGCCACCCAGCGGGTCACGGACTCCGTCGTGATCGGCCGCGGCAGGTCGTAGATCGGGGCGGACACCCGCTCGTCCGACAGCAGCTCCACCAGCCCCGGCACGTGGCTCATCTCGGCGTGAACCCGGCCCATCGCGAGGCCGCCGGGATCGGCATTGCGGACGCGCTCGCGGATCGCCTCGGCCTCGGCGCGGGGGACCTTGAGCACCGTTTTCGGCGGGGCGCTCACGGCGCGGCCTCCGCGAGCCGGACCAGCGCCTCCCCGTCGATGCGCCGGGTGGTCCAGTCGCTCATCGCCGACGCGCCGAGGCTGTCGTAGAACTCGATCGAGGGCGTGTTCCAGTCCAGCACCGCCCACTCCAGTCGGCCGAGATCGGCCTCGACGCAGCGCTGGGCAAGTCGGGCCAGCAGCGCCTTCCCGGCGCCGAGCCCACGCGCCTCCGGCAGGACAAAGAGGTCCTCCAGATGGATGCCGGCCCGGCCGCGGAAGGTGGAATAGTTGTAGAACCACAGCGCGAAACCCACCGGCCGCCCGTCGTGCTCGGCGATGTCGCAGAAGCACCGAGGGTTCTCGCCGAAGAGGTCGCGGCGGATGTCGGCCTCGGTCGCCTCCACCTCGTGCGCCAGCCGCTCGTACTCGGCGAGCTGCTTGATGAACTCGAGGATCAGCGGGACGTCGAACTGCGTGGCGACCCGGACGATGACGCTCATGAGGCAGGGGCCAGGCTGACGCCCGGCGGCGGTTCGCTATCCGCCGGCACGAAGAAGTCGGGCATCAGCGGCTGGGTGGGGTCGACCCGGTACTGGTCGAAGTCCCGCTCGCCCTCGGCGTAGAGGAAGCTGTCGTCGATCAGGAAGTTGCCCGTGAACTCCCGCGCCGGCTTGTTGAACACGGCATACGCGGCGTCGGCCATGATCTCGGGCGTGCGGCAGCGGCGCATGCCCTCGTCGCCGGCGAGCGCGAAGCGGATGGCGGCGGTGGCCACGCCGGTGCGGGGCCAGAGCGCGTTGAAGGCGATCCCATCGGCCTTGAACTCCTCGGCCATGCCCAGGACGCACATGCTCATGCCGAACTTGGCCATGGTGTAGGCCACATGCGGGCCGAACCAGCGCGGGCTCATGTCCAGCGGCGGCGACAGCATCAGGACGTGCGGGTTGGCGGCCTTCTTCAGGTGCGGGATGCAGGCCTTGGAGGTGAGGTAGGTCCCCCGCGCGTTGATCTGATGCATGAGGTCGTAGCGCTTCATGTCGGTCGCTTCGACGCCGGTCAGCTGAATAGCGCTGGCGTTGTTCACGCAGATGTCGATGCCGCCGAACCGGGCCACGGCCTGCTCGACAGCGCCCATGACGCTGGCCTCTTCGCGCACGTCGACGACCAGGGGCAAGGCCTTGCCGCCGGCGGCCTCGATCTCCTCGGCGGCGGTGTAGATGGTGCCGGGCAGGTGCTTGTGCGGCTCGGCGGTCTTGGCGGCCACGACGATGTTGGCGCCGTCGCGCGCGGCCCTGAGCGCGATGGCCAGGCCGATGCCGCGGCTAGCGCCGGTGACGAACAGGGTCTTGCCGGCAAGGCTCATAGGCGAACTCCCGTGGTGTCTTCCGAGACTGCCCACAGCCGCTCGGCGCTTTCCGGATCGAGGGCGTGGGGCTGCACGCCCTCGAACGGGTTGGCCTCGGTCCAGGGGACCGCCTGGTTGCAATTCTCCAGGTAGAGGCCGCCGACGCCCTCCAGCTCCGGCGCCAGCGCCGCCCACACCGACGTGGCGGCGCCCTGCTCGGGGCTCTTGAAGCGCGGGTTCAGGTTCCCCTGCTCGTCGTACCAGCCCATCGCCCGCATCTCGTCCATGGTCATGTGCCGCTGGAGCGGCGTGCGGATGCCGCCCGGCATCACGGAGTTGGCGTTCACGCCCAGGTCAGCGAAGCGCTCGTTGAAGCCGACGGCGAAGAGCGCGTTGGCGGTCTTGGCCTGGCCGTAGGACTCCCACTTGTCGTAGGGCCGGTTGCGGAAGTGGATGTCATCGAAGGTGATCCCGGCGCGCCGGTGGCCGATCGACGACAGCGAGACGAGGCGCGCCGCGCGGCCCTCGTCGGCGGCGTTCATCAGCGCCCGGGCCAGCAGCACCGACAGCACGAAGTGGCCGAAGTGGTTCGTCCCGATCTGCATCTCCAGGTCCTGGGCCGTGTACGCGAGCGGGCAGGCCATGACGCCGGCGTTGTTGATCAGGATGTCGAGCGGCTTGTCGCCCCAGGCGGTGGCGAATGCGGCCACCGACGGGAGGTCGGAGAGGTCGACCTTGCCAACGCTGACCCGGCCGCCGGCGGTGCGGTTGATGTCGTCGGCGACGGTCTGGCCGGCCTCGACGTTGCGCACGGCCAGCATCACCTCCGCGCCGGCCTCGGCCAGCGCGCGGGCGGTCTCGACGCCGATGCCGGAGGCGGCGCCGGTGACGATCGCAGTCATGCCGGAGAGGTCGTGGCCGGCGGCCACTTCCTTGGCGGTCGAGGCGGCGCCGAAGGCGCTGGTGATCCGCTCGGCCATCTCAGGCGACCTTGCCGAAGTCCGGCGCGCGTTTCTCGCGGAAGGCGGCGAAGGCTTCCTTGGCCTCCGGGCTTTTCAGCTGCACCCCGAAGTGGGCGCCTTCCTCCTGGATGCGGGCGAGCAGCACCTCCGCGTCGCGCATTAGCGACTTGGTGATCGCCACGGCCGACGGCGGCTTGGACGCGACAGCTTCGGCGGCGGCGCGGGCCCGCACGCGGACTTCGCCGGCCGGCATGGCGGCGTTGGCGATGCCCCAGGCCTCGGCCTTGCGGCCATCCACCGCCTCGCCGAGCACGAACATCGAGAACGCGCGCGCATGGCCGATCCGCGCCGGCAGCTGGATCGAGGAGGCCGCTTCCGGCACCAGCGCCAGGTTCACGAATGGCGTCGTCAGCAGAGCATCCTCGGCGATGTAGACCAGATCGCAGTGCAGCAGCATGGTGACGCCGACGCCGACCGCGCGGCCCTGGACCGCGGCCACGATCGGCTTCCTGGCCCGCGCCAGCGCCATGATCAGCGCCGAGCCGCCGCGGCGCTCCTCCTGCGGTGACGGGGCGGCCGCGTTGGCCGCGGCGAAGTCGGAGAGGTCGTTGCCGGCGGTGAACATGTCGCCTTCGGCCTCGATCAGGATACAGCGCACCGACGGGTCGTCGTTGGCGCCGTCGATGGCGCCGCCGAGGGCGGCGTACATGTCGCGCG
>CAZBXO010000007.1:28606-47101 GCA_964495645.1 uncultured Phenylobacterium sp.
TCGCCGGAGATCATCAGCTTCAGGTCCGGCGCCCAGAGGCTGGCGTGCTCCGGCGAGTGGCCGCAGCCGACGACGACCTCCCATTCATGGTCGCCGATCCGGATCCGGTCCCTGTCGTTCAGCCGGTGGAAGGTGTCGGGAAGCGTGTGCAGGCCGCGGCCAAAGCCGCCGAAGCGGGCGCGGTAGGTCTCCACCGCATCCTCGTCCCAGCCGGCGGCGCGGAAGAACTGGACGGCCTCGGGCGGCGCCTCGCGGCCGGTGTCGGCGGCCAGCGAGCGGCAGGTGACGAACTCCAGGCGGGTGATCCAGAGCCGGCACTGGAACTTGCGCGTGAGCCAGCCGGACTGGCCGATGTGGTCCGGATGCATGTGGGTGACGAACACGCGCGTCACCGGCCTGCCGCCCAGCGGCCCTTTCAGCGCTGCCCGCCAGGCGGATTGCGTCTCGGCGCCGCCGATCCCGGTGTCGACGATCGCCCACCCGTCACCGTCCTCGATCGCCCAGGTGTTGATGAAGGCCAGCGCCCCGCCGAGCGGCATGCGGAGCCAGCGGACGCCCGGCGCGATCTCAATGGCCTCGCCGATCTTCGGCCCGTGCTCGAAGGGGTAGACCAGCTTGGCCCGCTCGGAGGCCCGGACTGCTTCCTCGTTCCCGTCCCGCAAGCGCCCCTCCATCCCACTTGCCGCCACTATGCTGCGGCGCGGCAGGGTCAGGCAATCGCGGGCGCGTAGCGGTCGACCCAGGCGCGGAACAGGCCGGGGTCGGAGAGGCCGGCCTGCTGCGCGGCGACCTTGCCGCCGACGAAGCAGAAGAGGGCCGGGATGCCGCGGATGTCGTAGCGGGCGGACAGCTCCGGATTGGCGTCCACGTCCACCTTGGCGAAGCGGGCGCGCGGCTCCAGCTCGGCCGCGGCGCGGGCGAACACCGGCGCGATCGCCCGGCACGGCCCGCACCACGCCGCCCAGAAGTCCACGATGAGCGGCAGGTCGGAGCGGGTCAGGTGGACGTCGAAGCGGGCCTTGTCGAGGGCGACGGGCTCGCCGGTGAACAGTGCGCGTTTGCAGCGTCCACACTTCGGCTGCGCCGCGAGCTTCTGCTGCGGGAGACGGTTCACGCCGTCACAATGCGGGCAGACCACGTGCAGGCCTTCGGCCATGGCGAACTCCGGGCGCTTGAGACTGTCCATGAGAACACCAAGACCGCCCGATTGGTTTGATCCACTTCAACGCAGAAGCGGTTTCACCAGACGCACCAGCCGCTCGCGCATCGGCTCGCGCAGGAAGAACGACAGGTGGCCGGCGTCGGGGATCAGCTCGATCGCGACTTGCGGCGCGCGCACCCAGGCGGCGTAGGCCTCCACCTCCGGCGTCGTGGTGTGGGCGTCCTCGGCGCCCTGCAGGAAGACCAGCGGGACCTCGAAGTCCTGGCCGAGCGCACGCGCATCGTACGCCGCCAGCTCGTCGCGCAGGGCCATGTAGGCCGCGAAGGCGGCCGCCGGGGCGTTGGGGTCGGGCGCGCCCGCCGCGGTGAAGGCGGCCCACTCCGGCGCCTCCTGGGCGGTGGGCGCATTGGCGTACATCGACTTGGCGACCTCGATCATGACGTTGGTCCAGGGCGGCGGGCCGGCGGCCTCCAGCGTCGTGGCGGTGACCAGGTCGCCTGCGGCCTTGGCGCGCGCCAGGCAGAGCTTCCAGCTGGCCACCTCCTGCTCGGCGCGGTTCGCCACCGTGCCGCAGCCCACGAAGGCGCCCACGAGGTCCGGCCGCGCCTTCGCCGCCATCAGCGCCGGTACGGTTCCGCCGGAGGTGGCGACGATCCCCGCCTTGTGGCCTGTGCGGGCCTGGACCGCCTCCAGCACCGCCGCGGCCTCCTCCGCCAGGCCGCCGTAGGAGAGCGGCGCCGTGGCCGGCTGGTCCCAGTGGACGAGCGTGAACTCGGCCTCCCAGGGCGCGAAGAAGTCGGCGCGGCCGGTCAGGTCCAGGCCCGCGCCGGGCAACACCAGCAGGGCGGGGTTGGCTGCATCGGTCCCGCGCAGGGTCACCCGCCGGCCGCGGCTCTCGAACGTCTCTTGCATGTCACGGTCCTCCGCCGGCCTCATCGCCGGATGAGGAAACCCCCGCCGGCCGGGGCCGACGGGGGTTCAATCGAGGTCAGTAGAGCGAACCGGCGCCCGCCAGGTCAAGCCTGCTCTTCCATCCAGGCCCGCAGCGCCCGCAGGAACGGCAGCGCCTCGCGGAACTCCTTCTGGGTGAAGCCTTCGCGCAGCTTCTCCATCTTCGGGCGGATGGCGAGCATGGCGCGGTTGTAGACGTCGCGGCCGGCGGCCGTCAGGCGCACCCGCTTCTTGCGCCGGTCGACCTCACAGGGATCGACGGTGATCAGCTTCACCGCCTCGAGCCGTTGCAGGGTGTTGGTTATGGCGCCCGGCGTCATCTGCAGGGCGGTGGCGATCTGCATCGGCGTCAGCAGCTCGCCCTTGCGGGCGATCAGGTTCATCACCTCGAACTGGGGATAGTTGAGGCCGACCGGCAGGCACTGTCCGATCACGGCGCGCACGCCGTACTCGATCATGGCGATCTCGTCGAAGACCTGGACCTCGACGTGTTCCTCGACGCTGCCGACCATGGCGCACACCCTCCGACACGAGCGCGTCAGGCGAAAGTGGAAGCCGGTTTCGCCGCTGAGACGCGCTCTCACTCAAAGTGGTGAAGCCTCATGATCCGATTCGGGCATGCCCGAATCGGTGAGGCTTCACGGCGGGGCGAATCATACCATCCAGGCGACTCGCTCGATAATTCGAGATCGAAACACCTACCCCGCGGCGGCGTCGCGGGCTTCCTCGAGGCCCTTGCGTGCGAGCGCATCGGCGCGCTCGTTGAGCTCGTGCCCGGCGTGGCCCTTGACCCACCGCCAGTCCACGTTGTGTCGCGCTCTAGCTTCGTCAAGGCGCCGCCACAGATCATCGTTCTTGACCGGCTTCTTGTCGGCGGTGAGCCAGCCGCGCCGTTTCCAGCCGTGGATCCACTCGTGGATGCCCTTCTGGACGTATTGGCTGTCGGTATGGAGCTCGACCTTGCAGGGCTTCTTCAGCGCCTCGAGCGCCTGGATCGCGGCCATCAGCTCCATGCGGTTGTTGGTGGTCGCCGGCTCCCCGCCGCAGAGCTCCTTCTCGGTCGTCCCGTGGATCAGGATCGCGCCCCACCCCCCGGGTCCCGGATTCCCCGAGCAGGCCCCGTCCGTGTAGATCACCACCTGCGGCGTCATCCTGCGTCGCTCCTGGCGGAGCTTCGCAGGACAAGTTCTCCGAAGCCTAGGTGAAGGCGGATCATGCGCCGAACAGGACCAGATCGGGCGAAGCACGGTGGACGGCGAGCTTGCGCTCGTACTCCATCGGGTCCTTGGGCCGGACCAGCGCGCCGGCCGGCGTCGCGTGCCAGTCGTGCAGGCGGGTCAGGAAGAAGCGCATCGCCGCGCCGTGCGCCAGCACGGGCAGGGCTGCCCGCTCGGCGGCCGACAGCGGCCGGCGGCTCTCGTAGCCGGAGACCAGCGCGCGGGCTGACGTGATGTTGAAGCTCCCATCGGGCTCGAAGCACCAGGCGTTCAGCGCCACGGCGATGTCGTAGGCCAGCGCGTCGTTGCAGGCGAAGTAGAAGTCGATCGCGCCTGCGAACCTTTGAGCTTGAAAGAAGACGTTGTCCGGGAAGTAGTCGGCGTGGATCACGCCTTGGGGCAGGCCGCGTGGCCAGCGGGCGGCGATGCTGGCGAGGTCGGCGTCGATCACGGCGGCGAGGCCCGGCTTCAGCCCTTCGGCGTCGTCCTTGAGGTCGGCGAACATCGGCGCCCAGGCGGCCTGGCCAAGGTCGTTCTCGCGCCGCATGGCGAAGCCCGCCGATGCCTCGTGCAGCCAGCCTAGCCCTTCGCCGGCGTGGCGGCAGTGCGTCACGGTCGGCCGCCGGACTGAAAGCCCGCTCAGGAACGACACGATCACACAGGGTTTGCCGCGCACCGTCTTCAGCATCCGGCCGGCCCGGTCGGGGATCGGCGCCGCCGACGGATAGCCGTGCTCGTCCAGCCACTTCATGAGGCCTAGGAAGAACGGCAGGTCGGCGGCGTTCACCCGCTTCTCGTAGACGGTCAGGAAGTAGCGGCCGGTCTCGGTCTCGAGCAGGAAGTTGGAGTTCTCCACGCCTTCGGCGACGCCCTTCAGCGCCGTGGGCTGGCCGAGGTCGTAGTCGGCCAGGAGATCCGCCAGCTCCTCGTCGGTGATGTCGGTATAGACCGCCATTCACGTCGCAGTGAGGTACGTGGCGAGTCCGGTCAACCCGCCGGTTGGCCGTGCTAGGACGAAGCCATCCAGGAGGAGCCCATGATAGCCCTGAAGGTCGAGAAGATCGGCGACCAGGTGGCGGTCGTCCTCACCGAGGAAGCGTTGAGCGCCCTGCACCTCGGCGTCGGCGACACGCTCTGCATCGAGCCCAACGCCGACGGGACGGTCCGCGAGGTGACGGCGGAGACATGGATGGACGATCCGCACGCCCGCGGCCGCGTCTTCCTGCGTCGCTACAACAAGAGCTTCGAGCGGCTCGAGGGTTAGGCGACCGCGCGCGGCAGCTTGAAGGTCACCGTCTCGCGGGCCGCGTCGACCTCTTCGACCGTGACCTCGTAGCGCTCGGCCAGCCGCGACAGCACGCCCTGCACCAGCACCTCCGGGGCCGAGGCGCCGGCGGTGATCGCCACCGTCTTCGCCCCTTCGAGCCAGGCGAAGTCCAGGCCGTCGGCATCGTCGATCAGCTGCGCCCGGGCGCCGGAGCGGCGGCCGACTTCGGCCAGGCGCACCGAGTTCGAGGAGTTGGCGCTGCCAAGCACCAGCAGCACCTCGGCCCGCGAGGCGATCATCTTCACCGCCTCCTGGCGATTGGTTGTGGCGTAGCAGATGTCTTCCTTGTGCGGGGCGGCCATCGCCGGGAAGCGGGCCCGCAGGGCCGCCACGATCTCGGCCGTGTCGTCGACCGAGAGCGTGGTCTGGGTCACGAAGGCGACGTTGGCTGGATCGCGGGGTGTGAAGACCTCGGCGTCCGCCACCGTCTCGATCAGCGCCACCGCGCCGTCCGGCAACTGGCCCATGGTGCCCACCACCTCGGGGTGCCCGGCGTGACCGATCAGCACGATCTCGCGGCCGGCGTCGTGGTGGCGCTGGGCCTCCACGTGCACCTTCGAGACCAGCGGGCAGGTGGCGTCGAGGAAGAACATGTTCCGCGCCCTGGCCGCCGCCGGCACCGACTTCGGCACGCCGTGTGCGGAAAACACCACCGGGCGGTCCTCCGGCGCCTGGTCGAGTTCCTCGACGAAGACGGCCCCCAGCGCCCGCAGGCGCTCCACCACGTAGCGGTTGTGGACGATCTCGTGGCGGACGTAGACCGGCGCGCCGTACTTCTCGATCGCCCGCTCGACGATCTGGATCGCCCGGTCCACGCCGGCGCAGAAGCCGCGCGGGCTGGCGAGCAGGACGGTGAGCGGCGGCTTCGGCATCGGCGCGGAACCTAGTGCCGCACGGGAGCGTCCGCCAGCCGCGTTGCCGCCGCATTCGCCACGCTGTAGTGAGAACTCACCTTTCGCGCGGACCTCCTGCGCCCTTTCCGGACTGCTTCTCCATGCGCCGCCTGCTGCTTTCCGCCCTCGCGCTCGCCGTGGCCGCCACGTCGATTCCGCTCACCGCCCAGGCCCAACGCCGGCCCAGCCAGGAGGAGCAGCAGCGCAAGGCCGAGCAGGACGCGGCCAGGAAACGCAAGCAGCGCGAGGAGTGGGGCGATGTCCGGTCGCCGCTGCCGCAGCTGCGCAACGCCGGACCTTGCCCGTTCGTGAAGTCGTTGTACGACGCGGCCCGCTACGTGGAGTTCAAGGATGGCCGCGAGGCCTCCGCCAGCGTCGCCTACTCAGGCGAGATCCAGGGCATCTCGGCGGGCTGCCAGTACAAGGAAAAGGACCCGATCCGGGTCACCATGGACATCCTCTTCGAGCTCGGCAAAGGCCCCCAGGCGACGGGCCGCCAGAAGACCTATCGCTACTGGGTCGCGGTCACGGACCGCAACAAGGAGGTCCTGGCCAAGGAGAGCTTCGACCTGCCGGTCACCTTCGACGAGGGCCAGGACCGCGCCTACGTGCGTGAGCGGATCGGGGCGATCACCATCCCGCGTGCGGAAATCACCACCTCCGGGGCCAACTTCGAGGTTCTGATAGGCTTCGAGGTGACGCCGCAGATGGCGGCCTTCAACCGCGAGGGCAAGCGGTTCCGCCTGAACGTCGGCCAGCAGGCCTCGGCGGCGCCCAACACGCAATGACGGACCTGAGGACGGCGCTCAGCGAAGCGGCCGCCGCCGCCTTCGCCGCCGAAGGCTTGCCCGCGGAGCTGGGCCGCGTCACCCCCTCCGACCGGCCGGACCTGGCGCACTTCCAGTCGAACGGCGCGCTGCCGGCCGCCAAGCGGGTGGGCCGCAATCCGCGCGATATCGCCACCGCCGTGGCCGCGCGGTTGGAAGACGATCCGAGGCTGGCCTCGGTCGAGGTCGCCGGTCCGGGTTTCATCAACCTGAAGGTCGCCGACGCGGCGCTCGCCACGCGGGCCGTCGCGATCGGCGCCGACCCGCGCGCCGGCGCGGAGCGGGTGGCGGAGCCCCGGCGGGTGATCGTGGACTATGGCGGCCCCAACGTGGCCAAGGAAATGCACGTCGGGCACCTGCGCGCCTCGATCATCGGCGAGGCGGTGAAGCGGCTCTATCGGTTCCGCGGCGACGAGGTGATCGGCGACGCTCACTTCGGCGACTGGGGCTTCCAGATGGGCCTGTTGATCGCCGCGGTCAGCGACGCGCACCCGGCGATCGCGGCCCTGGTCGAGGACGTCGACGCCGGCCGTGAGCCGACGCCGGGCGGGCTGGAGGCGCTGCTGGCGCTCACCCTGGACGACTTCGGCGAGCTCTACCCGGCCGCGGCCGGTCGGGCGAAGACGGACCCGGACTATCGCGACCGCGCGCGCAAGCTCACCGCGGACCTGCAGGCCAAGCGGCCGGGCTGCTACCGGCTCTGGGAGCGGTTCCGGGAGGTGACGCGCGTGGCCCTGGAGCGCGACTTCCATGCTCTGGGCGTCGATTTCGACTGGTGGAAGGGCGAAAGCGACGTCGACCACCTGATCGAGCCCATGGTGGCCGAACTGGAGGCCAAAGGCCTGCTCGAGGACGACCAGGGCGCCCGCATCGTCCGTGTCGCGCGCCCGGACGACAAGCGTGAGCTGCCGCCGCTGCTGGTGGTCTCGTCCGAGGGTTCGGCCATGTACGGGACCACCGACCTGGCCACGATCCTGGACCGGCGCCAGGCGTTCGATCCGCACGCGATGATCTATTGCGTCGACCAGCGCCAGGCTGACCACTTCGAGATCGTGTTCCGCGCCGCCTACCTGGCCGGCTACGCACGCGAAGGCGAGCTTGAACACATCGGCTTCGGCACAATGAACGGGGTCGACGGCAAACCCTTCAAGACCCGTGAGGGCGGCGTGCTGAAGCTGAATGAGCTGATCGGCATGACCCGCGCCAAGGCCAGCGAGCGGCTGCACGAGGCGGGCCTCGGCGAGGATCTGCCGGCCGCGGAGTTCGAGGACATCGCCGCCAAGGTGGCCGTGGCCGCGCTGAAGTTCGCCGACCTCTCCAACTACCGCGGGACGTCCTACGTCTTCGACCTGGACCGCTTCACCAGCTTCGAAGGCAAGACCGGGCCCTACCTCCTCTATCAGGCGGTGCGGGTGAAGAGCCTGCTGCGCCGCGCCGCGGACGAGGGCGTGACGCCGGGGCCCGTGGTCGTCGCCGAGCCGGCAGAGCGCGATCTGGCCCTGACGCTGGACGCCTTCGAGGCGGCGCTCGCCGAGGCCTACGACAAGAAGGCTCCCAACGCCGTGGCCGAACACGCCTACCGGCTGAGCCAGGCGTTCTCGAAGTTCTACGCCGCCTGCCCGATCCTGCAGGCGGAGCCGGCGGTCCGGGCCTCGCGCCTGACCCTGGCGAGCGCCACCCTGAAGCAGCTCGAACTGGCCCTGGACGTGCTCGGGATCAGCGTGCCGGAGCGGATGTAGGCCTATTCGGCCGCCACAGGCGCCAAGAGCGCGCGGCGGCGGCCGCGCCGGCGCAGCCACATGATCAGTCCGGTGATCGACAGCACGGCCGGCGCGATGCCGCCCAGGAAGATGGTCACCTGCCAGACGATGCCCATCTCGTGGCCGTCGTGGATGTGACGCATGAGGGTGGAGAGCTCGTCGCGCTGGCCCTCACCGCTACCGCCGCTACGGCCCGTCTTGGCCTCGCCGGTCGCGTCCAGGATGCGGATGGTCTTGCCCCCGGCCTCGATGCGCCAGGTGGGCTCCTTCCCTCGGGTCGGAACCTGCACCTGTGTGATCTTCCCCGGCGCTGCCGACTGGGCCGCGGCCACGGCGTCGGCGAGCGAGAGATTGGGCTCGGCGAGCGGGGGCGCGTTGCGGGCCGCGGCCGGCGGGCGCGGCGGCTGGGCCGGCAGGCCGAACACCGCGCGGCTGGTCTGCGGGAAGCTGATGTAGACGCCGGTCAGCGAGAGCGCCGCCAGCGGCAGGCAGATCCAGAAGCCCACCGTGTGGTGCAGGTTGAAGAGCTGCGATGTCCCGCGCCGCCATCGCAGGCCCTTCACCAAGCCGGCGTGGCGCGGCCACCAGAGCCACAGGCCCGTGGCGCAGGAGACGAACATCGCCCAGCCGAGCCAGCCCACGACCTTGCGTCCGATCTCCGGGATCATCAGCGAGCCGTGCAGGACGTGCATGACCTGGGTGGCGTCCTTGGCCGTCTCGTCCACGGCCAGAACCTTGCCGGTCGGGGGATCGATCCAGGCGGTGAGGTTGCGCGGGCGAGCGCCCTTCGGAACGGGGCCTGGGATGCGGCCGGTGGCCACCACCGGATCGCCCGGCTCGCGGGGCAGGCGCACCTGCATCAGGGTGGCTTCGCTGCCGAAGGCGGCCCTGGCCGCCGTTGCGTAGTCGGTGATGGGCCGCACAGCGTCCGGGCCGGTCACGGCGTATCGTTCGGCATAGATCTGGCGCTCCAGCGCGTCGCGCCAGACGAGGGCGGAACCGGTGACACTGAGCGGGATGATCGCGACGAGCAGCCCCACCCCCAGCCAAAGGTGGACGTCGAGCCACAGGCGGCGGAGGCGGGCGAGCACGGTCATGGCTCAACTCGCTAATGCGAGTAATTCGCAAAAACAAGCCGCCGCCGCACGCAACCGTGAAGCCGCGCGTCCCGTTGACCACCCGACTGCAACGGGAATCCGGCCGATGACCCTCGCCGACGTGATCCGACCTTACCTGTGGCTGGCGGCCGTGGGCTTCCTCATCGGCTTCATGACCTACCTCGCCATGGGTCGGCCCACGGAGGAGTACGTCCTGGCTCCGAGCGCGCCCTCGCCGGTGGTCAGCGCGCCGGCATCGGCCTCCGGCCCTGCGTCGGCGGACTGGAACCTGCCGAAACGGATCTAGGCGCGGGCGACGAACCAGCCGTTCCGGAAGCCCTGGTCGGCCTTGCCGTAGAGAAACGGCAGGCCTTCAGTGGTGAACATCCTGCCGCCCGCCGCCTCCAGGACCGCGTGCCCGGCAGCCACGTCCCACTCCATCGTCGGGCCATGGCGCGGATAGATGTCGGCCGCGCCCTCCGCGATGCGACAGAGCTTGATCGAGGAGTCCATCGGCTCGCGGCGGGTGAAGCCGTACTGGGCGGCCAGCGACTGGGCCGTCTCTTCCTTCATGGTGTGGCTGACCAGCGCGATCGGATCGGCCGGCCACGGACGCACGCGCACTGGCGCGGCTGCCCCGCCGTTCACCCGCTTCAGCGCCTTGCCGCCCGACGTGAACCAGGCCTCACCAGTCGGAGGGGCCACCACGGCGCCCGCCACCGGGCGGCCGTCCTGGATCAGGCCGATGTTGACCGTGAAGTGGGTGTCGCCACGCACGAAGGCCTTGGTGCCGTCCAGCGGGTCGACCAGGAAGAAGCGGGGACCGATGGCGTCGGGCGTCCCGAACTCGCTGGCGTCCTCTTCGGAGATCACCGGCACGCCGGGAAAGACCTGAGCCAGCCGCTCGAGGATCAGCGCCTCGCCGCGCCGGTCGGCCTCGGTCACAGGGCTTTCGTCGGCCTTCCGATCGACCGTCAGGCCCGAGCGCCACAGGGGCAGGATCAAGGCTGCGGCGGCCTCGCAGATCTCGGCGAGCGTCCCGCCGACGTCATTGTTCGTGCTCATCGGGCGGTGCTTTAGAGACGGGCGGGCGTTTTCCAAAGGCTCAAATCACCGCAAGGTCGCCCCCCATGACCGAGACTGCCGCCGTCCGCCCCGCGGAGCTCGCCGCCCACCTGGCGGCCCGAATGTGCCACGACTTCATCAGCCCGGCCTCTGCGATCACTTCCGGCCTCGACCTCCTCGAAGACCCCTCGGCGCAGGACATGCGCGAGGACGCCATGGGGCTGATCGCCGGCTCGGCGAAGAAGCTGGCGGATCTCCTGCAGTTTTCCCGCGTGGCGTTTGGCGCCTCGGCCTCCGCCGAGACGTTCGACTCACGGGAGCTCGAGAAGCTGGCCCGCGGCGTCTTCGACCACATGCGCGCCGAACTCGAGTGGACCGTCGAGACCCCGGCGCTGAACAAGCCGACCGCGCGGACGATACTCAACCTGGCGCAGATGGCCGGCGCGGCGCTGCCGACCGGCGGTCTCGCCAAGGTGCGCTGCGTGCAGGAGGCCGCAACGATGGCGCTGGCCGTCGAGGCGACCGGTCCGCGGGCGCGCCTGCGGCCGGAGGTGCTGGCGGGGCTGGAGGGCCAGCCACTCGGCGAAGGTCTGCACGGCCACTGGGTGCAGGCCTATTACGTCCACATGCTGGTGGGCGACGCGGGAGGGCGGGTGTTCGCCGACGTAGGCGAGGAACGGATCGTCTTCGCGGCCACCCTGCCGGCCTGACGAATTTCTTGCATCTCTGCGGCGGCCTGCGGACCTCTACCTTACGAAAAGGCGCCTGACGGGCGCGGCTGACGAGGGGGTTCGGCGCATGATCAGCGCGCTGCAGATGTTCATCGGATTTGGCATGCCGGTCGGGCTCATCCTGGCTCTGGCTTGGCTGCGGTCCCGCGAGCGGCTCAGGCTGCTCGAGCTGATCCAGGTCGCCAACGCCGCGGACAAGCCGCTGACGCCGGAGATGATCCGCTGCCTGCCCGGCGGCTTCGATCGGCCGACGCCAGAGCGGGACCGCAGGCGCGGCATCTTCCTCCTCTGCATCGGGGGCGGAATGCTGTTCATCGCCATCGTGGTCTCCGGCGGTCTCGACGCCCTCGACCAGGACTGGGCGGGCGGAGCCGGCGCGTTCATGGCGGGCGTGGCGGCGATCCCCGCCTGCATCGGGGCGGCCTTCCTGATCCTGGGCCGCCAGGCCGCACGGCCCGATTGATCTAGGCCGTGGACGGGGGCGGGCCGGGACCGGGCCCGGCGGACGATCTGAGACTGGCGCATCGCGCGGCCCGGGGCGACCGGGCCGCGTTCGGCGAGCTCGCGCGCCGCGCGGTCCCGGTGGTCTCGGCCGTGCTCCGCCGCGCCGGCGCTTCGGAGGCGGTGGCTGACGACGTGACCCAGGACGCGCTGATCTCCGCCCTGCGATGGATCGCCACCTACCGCGGCGAGGCGGCCTTCTCCGCCTGGGCGTCGCAGATCGCCGCACGGCTCTACCTGAAGCAGCTGCGGCGCAGCGGCCGCGAGGTGTTGATGGCCGACCCGGTCGATGACCACCTGGCCGGTGACTGCGACGCCCGCGCCACCGAGCGGCGCCTCGACCTGGAGCGGGCGCTGGCGCGGCTTTCGCCCCAGGAGCGGCTCTGCGTCACCCTCTGCCACGGCGTGGGCCTCACGCACGAGGACCTGTCGCGGGCGTTGCGTATGCCGCTCGGAACGGTCAAATCCCATGTCGCGCGCGGGCTGGAGAAGCTCCGCGCGCGTATGACGAAAGGACGGCCATGACCGATCCTGACTTCGATACCCAACTCGCCGAGGCCTTGATGTCGCCCGGTGCGCCGCGTGGCGACCTAGCTCAGGCCGTGATGCGGCGCGTGGCCCATGGGGATCGCGCGCGGCGCGTGATCCTGGGCGGCGCGGTGCTCGCCGGGCTGACGGTGGCGGTCGCCGCCGCGCAGGTGGCGCGCTGGATCGCACCCGACCTCTGGACGAGCCTGCCGACGATCGGCGAGCCCGGTCCATTCGCCCTTGCCGCCGCCGGCGTGATCGCCGCCCTGCTGGCCGCCGGCGTCGCGGCGTTGCGGGAAGCGTAGCGCTGCAGGCGGCGGAGTGATGATGTCAGCCGGGCGTTAACCTTTTCGGAGCGACATACCTCCCTCAAGGGAAGAGGCGCGTAGCCGGCCGTGAAGACCTGTCTCGTCGTCGACGATAGCCGCGTGATCCGCAAGGTCGCGCGCCGCATCCTCGAGGACCTCGGTTTCGAGGTCGCCGAGGCTGCCGACGGCGTGGAAGCCATGGCCTGGTGCCAGGCGGTGATGCCCGACGCGATCCTTCTCGACTGGCGCATGCCGGCCATGGATGGCCTGGAGTTCGTCCGCCGCCTGCGCGAACACCCCGGCGGCGACGCACCCAAGGTGGTGTTCTGCTCCGTCGAGAACGAGATCGAGCGCATCCGCGAGGCGCTGGACGCCGGAGCGGACGAATATGTGATGAAGCCGTTCGACGGCGACATCCTGTGCGGCAAGCTGGCCTCGGTGGGTCTGGCCGCATGATCCCCCAGCCTGATCGCGAGTTCCTGGCGGAACTGGCGCTGGTGCGCGCCGGCCTGAAGGTCGAACCGGAAAAGACCTACCTGATCGAGACGCGTCTGGCGCCCGTGGCGCGGCGCGAGGGCTTCGGCTCGGTGGCGGAATTCGTCCAGGCGGTGCGCACGCGAAACGAAGAGCGCTTCGTCGCCGCCGCCGTGGAAGCCCTGGCGCTCAGCGAGACGGCCTTCTTCCGCGACGCGCAGGTCTTCGAGGCGCTGGAGCGCGATGTGCTGCCGGCGCTGGCCGCCGGGCGCGGCGATGAGCCGGTGAGGGTCTGGAGCGCCGCCTGCGGGACTGGCCAGGAGGTGCACTCGCTGGCCATGCTGTTGGACGCGACGCCGGGGCTGGCCGGCCGGGTCGAGCTCTTTGCCTCCGATCTGTCCGAGAAGGCCCTGGAGAAGGCTCAGAGCGGCCTTTACACCCAGTTTGAGGTGCAGCGCGGGCTGCCGGCGCGCAAGCTGGTGCGTCACTTCGAGAAGCGCGGCGAGCTCTTCGCCCTCAGCCCCCGCATTCGCCAGATGACCCGATGGCGGCGGGTGAACCTGCTCGAGGACCTGAGCCGGTTCGGCGCGTTCGACCTGATCCTCTGCCGCTACGTGCTGCCGGGCATGGCGCCCTTCGCACAGACCAAGATCCTGGCGGGCCTGTCGGGCGCCCTGGCGCCGGGCGGGAGGCTGTTGCTGGGCCTGAACGAGTCCCCGAGCGACCAATTTCAGGTCGCGGTCGCCCAACTCGGCGTCTTCGCCGCGGCCGGCGAAAAGGTCCGCTCAGCAGCCTAACGGAATAAAGGAAAGCCCCGCCGCGAGGACGGGGCTCTCAAGAATCGAAATCGAACTTTTCGGCCTAGTTCTTGGCGTCTTCCGCCGCGTCGGCGACCGCGTCGCCGGCGGAGCTGACATCCTCGCCCGCACCCTTGACGGTGTTGCAGGCCGAAATGGCGAGGCTGGCGGCGAGTGCGGCCAGCACGAACAGTTTGCGCATGGGGTCTCTCCCGGGTTCAAGCGTAGTGCGAGCCGGGCAACGCCTAGGCTGCAGCCTGGTTCCCCTGGGGCGGGGTGAGGTCCTCGGCCGCGGGCGTCGGGAAGACCAGGCGGGCGGTGATCCCGCCCTGGGCGTTGCGCACGACCTCGGCGCGGCCGCGCAGCTGGCGGGCGAAAGCGGTCATCAGCGTGCGTCCGACGCCGGCGGCCACCAGGGCGTCGTCGGATGCCGCCCCGTCGTCGGTGATGGTCAGTTCGGCCTCGTCTCCGGCGACGCGGCACGCGACGGTCAGCACGCCGCCGCGCTGCGCGAAGGCGTGCTTTTGCGCATTGGTGATCGCCTCGACGGCGAAGAGCGCCAGCGGCGCCAGACGGTCAGGGTCGATGACAAGGGGATCGACCGATAGCTCGGTGCGCACCGCCGGCCCATGGATGAGCTCTCCGGAGACCAGCTGTGCGGTCAGCTCTTCCAGGAAGGGCCGCAGGTCGACCCGCTTGAGGTCAGGACCCTGATAGGAGGCGCGGTAGATGAGCGCGAGGGCGGTGATCCGCTGGCGGGTGTCGCTGAGCGCCGATCGAGCGGCCGGATCGCTGAGCGCCCGCTGCTGCATGTTCAGCAGGCTGGAGATGACCTGCAGGTTGTTCTTCACCCGGTGATGGATCTCGCGCATCAGCGCGTCTTTCTGGGCGAGGTTGTCGCGCAGCGAGGCGTCGCGCCCGACGATGGCGTCGGCCATGTCCTCCAGCGTTTCGGCCAGTTCACGGATCTCCGGGGGCATCTGCGAGGACTGCACGGCGCGCACCGAGAGGCGACCGCGTGCGTAGAGTGCGGCGATGCGTTGCAGGTACGCGATCCAGCGGATCACGACACGCTCGCTCACCGCCAGCACGAACACCAGCGCCAGGCCGAAGGTGATCAGCGGGAAGACGATGCCTGTCAGCGGGTTCAGCCAGGCCCACGACAATATGCCGGGGGAGCGCGCGGAGAGCACCACGTAGACGTCGCCGCGCACGACCGGCGCGGCCGAATACACTCGCCGGACCCCGGCCGCGTCCGAGCCGTACCAGACGAGCGTCCCCTGGGCCTGCACCTTCGCGCGCCAGTTCTGCGGCAGGGTCGGGAACACCGAGGCCCGCGTCATGGAGATGTAGCGGCCGGACTTCTCGACGAGCCCCACCTCGGCGCTCTTGGGAAGCGACGGATCGGCCAGCGTCGGCTGCAGGCTGGAGAGCGCGATCACCGCGGCGAAGGCGCCGTCGAACGTCCCGTCCGCCCGGTTTGCCCGCGCAGCGGTCAGCACCGACGGCTCACGGGCGTAGGCGAGGCCGGGGTCGCGGGTGATCGCCAACGCCTCGCCCTCGGCCAGGCTACGGAACCAGGGCCGGAACACCCGGCCCTGGTCGAACGGTACGTCGCCGGCCGAGCAGACCACGCGGCCCGAGCGGTCGAAGCGCACGAGGTTGAGATAGCC
This sequence comes from uncultured Phenylobacterium sp., assembly GCA_964495645.1. Classification (GTDB taxonomy): domain Bacteria; phylum Pseudomonadota; class Alphaproteobacteria; order Caulobacterales; family Caulobacteraceae; genus Phenylobacterium. Next base: position 43,918 of record CAZBXO010000007.1, read on the forward strand.
CGGGATGCGGCGGGTCACCTGAGCCAGGCGCTGCTGGCACTGGTAACCGATGACGCCCGGAGCGAGGGTTTCCAGGAGGACGTTGGCGCTCTCGATCCGCGCGCGCGCCGTGGCGGCGCTTCGCTCGGCGGCGAAGCCGAGGTTCTCGCGCAGCATGCGCCCCTCGCGCTGGAAGCCGAGCACCGATTGGGCGACCCCCAACACCAGGACCGGCATGAGCGCGGCCGCCAGGGCCGCGGCAAGGCGGACCCGGATCGTGCTCAACGATCCACTTGCCAGGCGGAACATCCGCGGGCCTTCCGTCCTATCGGACGGTGCTTAGACGCTCCGCGTCGGCCAGGATAGACCGCATGGCGTCCGAGGCGGGCTCGCCGTCGCGGTCATAAGCCCCTTCGTCGAGGATCGCGTGTAGCGCACGACGCGCACGGCTCACGCGGCTTTTCACGGTGCCGACGGCGCAGCCGCAAATCTCGGCCGCTTCCTCGTAGGCAAATCCGCCGGCGCCGACCAGGATGAGCGCCTCGCGTTGTTCCGCCGGCAGCATTGCGAGCCCCTGGCGCAGTTCGTCGAGCGCCACCGGGGCTTCGGGATCGTCTACCGCCACCAGCGTCCGTTCAGCGGCTTCCTGGTCCAGTTGGCTCTGTCGCCAGGACCGGCGCTTCTCCGAGTAGAACTGGTTGCGCAGGATCATGAAGGTCCAGGCCTTCATGTTGGTGCCCATCTGGAAGCTGGCCCGGGCGTCCCAGGCCTTCATCATCGCGTCCTGCGCCAGATCGTCGGCCGCAGCAGGGTCGCCGCATAACGTGCGGGCGAACGCCCGCAGGTGCGGAATCAGCTGCACCAACTCCTTCTTGAAGGCGTTGTCGTCGGCCCCGGTGCGGGGGGCGGCCTCTCTCTGAGCGGCGGCCTCCATCATTCGGACTCCGAGCCGCGGTTGTCCGCCCGACGGAGGATCTCGAGGAATTCGTCGGGGACGTCCTCGTTCACAACTTCGTCGAACATCTGACGAAGGCGTACGCCGATCGCCTGCTGGCGCAGGCGGGCTTCATCCAGGGCGGCGGAAGCCCTGCGGCGTTCCGGAGACGGGCGTTGTTCGATCATACTATCGGCGTTCCGCTCACGCGGCGGCCGCCCCCTCTTCATTGGCTTGCCGCGATCCAACGCACCTCCCCCGCTTCCGGTTCCCGACTAACTTTGAGCAAGATGCGGAAAACCCGCGCCCAAGGGAACCGGTTCCATCACGTGGCGTTTTTGCATCATATGGCGGTTGGGGCGGATACGGCCCGACACCGGCTGCCGTGTTCGGATCGTCAACGTCCAGGGAGGGGTTCCCCTTGAGTCTACTCGCCCGCCTCGCGCCGCATCTTCCCTACGTACGCCGGTACGCCCGCGCGCTGACGGGGGATCAGACGACCGGCGACCACTATGTCCGCGTGGCGCTCGAGGCCCTCGCGGCCGGCGAGCGCGTGCTGGAGGCCAGCATGACGCCGCGGGTGGCGCTCTACCATGTGTTCCATGCCATCTGGTGCACCTCCGGCGCCCAGCTCGAAGGCCCGGCCGACAACGACGACGCCGGCTACGACGACACGACGCGGCGGCTGATGCGCATCGCGCCCAGGTCGCGCCAGGCGTTCCTGCTGACGGCGCTGGAAGGCTTCACACCCTCCGAGGCCGCGCAGATCCTCGACGCTGACTTCGCCGAGGTGGAGCGGCTGATCGCCGAGGCGCAGGCCGAGATCGACGCCGAACTGGCGACCGACGTGCTGATCATCGAGGACGAACCGGTCATCGCCGCCGACATCGAAGCGCTGGTGAAGGAACTCGGCCATACGGTGGTCGACATCGCCGCCACCCGCACCGAGGCTGTGGACGCTGTCGCCCGCAAGACGCCCGGCCTCGTGCTGGCCGACATACAGCTGGCGGACGGCTCGTCAGGCATCGACGCGGTGAAGGACATCCTGCAGCGCTACGATGTGCCGGTGATCTTCATCACCGCCTTTCCCGAGCGCCTGCTGACCGGCGAGCGCCCGGAGCCCACCTTCCTGATCACCAAGCCCTTCCAGCCGGAAACAGTGAAGGCCGCCATCGGCCAGGCGCTGTTCTTCCACCCCAGGAAGGCCAGCAAGCAGGCCGCCTGAGCCACTTTGCGAGTTCGAGAGGGCGCGGTCCGAAAGGGCCGCGCCCTTTTCGTTGCGCTTTGGGCCAAAAGAAGAGCGCCGCCCTTGGAGCGGCGCTCGACCTTTCCGGTATCTCGCCTCAGCGCGGCGGGCCGGCGGGGTCCGGGCCGGGAACGCCAGGAGCCGGCTCGGCCTGGCGCGGCGCGGGTATCGGCGCATACGCAGGCGGCCCGCCGGACGTGGCGCGCGGGTTGTTGGTGTTCGTGGAGGCGAGGTCGTCGGCGTACCAAGCCCAGGCCGCAAACAGGCCGAGGGCGGCCAGCAGCGTGCCGAACACCAGGACCCAGAAGACGTGCTGCCCAAACCGGCCCTGCCGTGCGCGGGCGGAGGAGAGGACCGTGCGGTCGGGGGAGCGCTGGGAAAGCGCCATGAAGGCCTCCTTACTGAGTGGGGAAATAGCTGAAGGGCCCGGTCGGCGGCGTTGGCCCCACCGCCGCATCGCGCGGCGCGCTGAGCGTGCCGATCACCCCCGAGACGAGCGCCAGGCCGAGCATGGCGCAGATGACCAGCAGCCGGCGACGCCGCGCCTGCTGGCGAAGGTTGGGGGTCTTTCCGAGGGGCAGGAGCCCGGTCCTGACCGCGAAGGAGCTGCGCATGGAACGTCCTCCGGGGACGCCTCGAACGACGCCCGCCAAGGGCCTAACGTCCCGCCGGCGCAGCCTGTTCCGTGGCCACGGCCAAGGTGTCCGGGACCGTCTTCGAAAAAAGTTCGAAAATAATGCCCTGGCGCTGGAACGCTTCGAGGGGCTCGGGGTTCTTATGTCTGCGGAGGCGGCGACGCCCCCCCCGACTTGAGACTGGCGACCATGCCAGTCTGCCGTCTCCGCACCCCTTTTCTCGATGATGCACACTGGCGGGCCCCTCGGGGCCCGCTTCCTTATGCGCGCCGGCGGGTGGAGAGGCGTGAAAGGACTCCCTAGTTCCGTTCGGCGAGGTGGAAGACGATCTCGGCGCGGCGGCGCAGCGGGGCTGCCTTGCCGTCGGGGGTGACGGCGCCGAGCTCGCCG
>CAZBXO010000007.1:47201-53511 GCA_964495645.1 uncultured Phenylobacterium sp.
GCGGCGGCGCAGCGGGGCTGCCTTGCCGTCGGGGGTGACGGCGCCGAGCTCGCCGTCGGCGGCGATCTCCAGATGGGCGCCCGCCAGGCCGGCCGCGGTGAGGGCGGCGCTGACCGCAGCGGCGCGGCGTTGCGACAGCGCCATGTTCGTCGCCGGATCTCCGGAGGCGTCGGCCAGGCCCATGACGTTGATGCTCTTGACGGCGCAGCCTCTGGCGCGAGCCGCCGCGGCGCCGATGACCCGGCGCCCCTCCGGCGTCAGCTCCGCCACGCCGGTCGGGAAATAGATCGGCACGGTCTGGTCGACGCAGGCCGGAGGCGCGCGGACGATCCGGTCGCGCGCCGCACGCACCGTCGTACATCCCGCGAGGCCGACGAGAGCCGCAAGGGTCACGATCCCAGGGGTCTTCATGCGCTGCTCCTGGCGCAAGAGAAAAGGGACGGCCGAGCCTTCGACCGCCCCTCGTCCATCATCCTGAGCGGCCGTCCTCAGCGAGGGCTGCCGTTCTCCCAGTAGTACCGGCCGGTGGCGGGGTCGTAGTAGTAGTAGCGGCCCGCGCGCTCGTCGTAGTACTGGCGCCGGTTTGGGCTGTCCTTGCCGCAGCCGCCTTCGTCGCGGCAACCCTTCACCGCGCCTGCGACCGCGCCGATACCGGCGCCGACCGCGGCGCCCGTGCCGACGCCGACGTCACCGGAGACCGCGCCGACCGCCGCGCCCGCAAGCGCGCCGAGCGCCGCGCCGCCGACAGCGGTGCGTTCGGTGTGTCCGGTGGTGGTGCACGCAGCCGCGAGCACGCTCGCGCCCGCGAGGGCAATGATTGGCTTGAGCATACTTTAGGCTCTCCTTCACGTGTCCCCGGGCTGCCAAACGCCAGGGAAGCTCTACAGTTCCGAGGAACTCGGCAGGTCCGCGTCCGTTCCACGCCGTAAGACGCGAGGAGGCTGCAACGTGGTTGCCCATACGAACGATCCGGACCGCCTGGACCTGCGCGAGGCCTACGACCGCGGGCGCAAGGACGAGCGGGCGCGCCGCAAGCGCCACCCGGTTCTCATGACCTTCACTTTTATCGCCGCGATCGTGGGCGTGATCGTCCTGGCGCTGGCCGCCTTGAACGGCTCGTTCGGAACCGCCGGCCAAGTGGTCGACCAGAACCTCGACGCTGCGGCGACCCAGGCGGCCCCGGTGGTCCGTGACGTCGCCGCCGATGCCAGCCAGACCGTGCGCAACGCGACCTCGAATGACGATCGCCCCGCCGGCTCCGGAAACTGACATCCGCCCCGCGCCGGCCGCGCGGCGCATCCGCAAGGTCGAAGTTGTCGCCAACGTCGCCTCGGGCAGCGTGGGCGAAGACGCGCCGGCGGAGGCCGAGAAGATATTCGCCGACTTCGGGATCGATGCGCATGTCTGCGCGCCGTCGACGGAAGACCTGACCAAGTGCCTGCAGGCGGCGGTGGATGCGGATCCGGACCTCTTGGTGATCCTGGCCGGCGACGGCACGGCGCGAGCGGCGGCCGAGCTGTGCGGGCCGCACGGTCCGATGATCGCCCCCTTGCCGGGGGGCACGATGAACATGCTGCCCTACGCGGTCTATGGGGTGCGTCCCTGGCAAGACGCCCTGACCATCGCGCTGGCCGAAGGCGAGGAACGCACGCTGGGCGGCGGCGAGGTCGAAGGTCGCCGGTTCCTGGTGAGCGCGATCCTGGGCTCGCCGGCGCTGTGGGCCCCGGCGCGCGAGGCGATCCGGTTCCGACGCCACAAGCTGGCGGTGCTGCGGGCGCAGCGGGCGTTGCGCCGCGCGTTCACCGGGCGGCTCCGCTACTCCCTGGACAACGGCCCGCGTGAGAAGGCCGAGGCGCTGATCTTCATGTGCCCGACCACCTCGCGGGTGCTGTCCGAAGAGGAGCAGGTGCTCGAGGCCGCCGCCTTCGATATCCGCCGGGCGCACGAGGTGGTGCGGCTGGGCTGGAACGCGCTCGTCCGCGACTGGCGCGACGACCCGGCCGTCGAGAGCCGGCCCTGCCGCTTGGCGCGAGTGTGGTCGGCGCAGGGCGTGCCGGCCATCCTCGATGGGGAATCGGTGCGGCTGAAGGCGCTGTCGGAGGTTCGCTACGACCCGGCCGTCGCGCGCGTGCTGACCATCCCGAAGGACGTCTGATCCGTGATCCGGCTGGCGCACCTGTCCGATATCCACTTCGGCGGCGAGAACGTGGCCGCCGTGACCGGCGCGGCGGAGATGCTGCGCGCGGACAAGTTCGACCTCGTGGTCGTTTCCGGCGACCTCACGCGGTTCGCCGAGCCCGCTGAATTCGAAGCGGCCAAGGCCTGGCTCGACACCTTGCCGGAGGACCGACTGGTGACGCCGGGCAACCACGACGCGCCCTACCTGGCGCCCTTCCAGCGCGTCTTCCTGCCGTTCCGCCGCTACGAACACTGGATCGGTCCAGCCCCGGCGCAGACCTGGGCCGGCAACGGTTTTGCGGTCCGCGGGCTGAACACCGCCCGCGGCGCCCAGCTCCGGCTCAACTGGTCGAAGGGACAGATCAGCAAGCGTCAGGCGCGGGAGGCCTGCGCTTGGTTCGAAACCAGCGCGGCCGAGTGCGTGCGGATCGTCGTCGTCCACCATCCGTTGATCGAGATGATGGGCGGGCCGATGACGGCCAAGGTCTGGGGCGGAGAGATGGCGGCGGGCATATTCGCCGAGGCCAAGGTGGACCTGGTGCTGTCCGGCCACATCCACGCGCCCTTCACCTGGCCCTATCCGATGGGCGACGGGAAGACCTACGCCGTGGGGGCTGGCACGCTCTCGATCCGCGAGCGCGGCGTTCCGCCGAGCTTCAACGTGGTGGAGGTGGACGACGCCTGCTTCCGTGTGCAGGCCCTGGCCTGGACCGGTAGCCACTACGAACCCTACCGCACCTGGGCCCTCGACCGGCGGCCGGTCAGCTAGAATCCGCCGACGCCGAAGCGTCGGCATTGGACCGCCAAGACGCCAAGAACGCCAAGGTCGCCAAGGTCGCTCTGGAGGCGCAGGCCTCGTGGCGTCCTTGGCGTTCTTGGCGGTGGATCGTCGAAACGCCTGCGGCGCTTGTCAGAGCGGTCCGGGGCCGCCGAGGCCGCGGCCGCGCACAAGGTGCATGACCAGGGAGACGACGAAGAGGACCAGGAAGACGAAGAACAGGATCTTGGCGATCGCCATCGACGTGCCGGCCACGGTGGTGAAACCGAGCACGCCGGCGATCAGGGCGACCACAAGGAAGGTCAGGGCCCAACCGAGCATGTGCGTTACTCCATATCCGCAGTCGGGGAGGACTGCGGGCGTGGCAACGCTTGGAGGTTGACCCCTGTTCCGCCGCTTACTTGTCGGGTTTCGAGGCGCCGCCGGCCAGGAAGGCGCTGACAACCGCGGTCACCAGCGCCGGGTTGCGCATGAGGATGACCCCGGCCGCAACGGCCGCGCCGGCCGCGATCAGCGGCTGGGCCTTGGCGAGTGCGATGACCTGGTCGACCGGGGACGGCGGCGGCGCCTTGGAGGCCGGCGGCAGGGGCGCCTTGCGCAGAGCCATCATCGCCACGACGACGGCCACGACGGCGAAGACCGCCGCGACGGCAGCCGCGCCCGCGGCCGGGCCCAGCCACTCGCGCACGAGGGCGTAGACCGCGAACGCGGCGGCCACGACCACCACCGCCGCGGCGGCCGCGGCGGCGGCCAGGGCGATGCCGAGGCCGAAGATCCGGCGTGGGTTCAACGGCGACCGGAGCCCAGCAGCATGCCGATCAGCACGCCGACGCCCAGCGCCGCGCCCAGGGCGGCAAGTGGGCGCTCGCGGACTCGGGCGCTCACATACTCGCTGGCCTCGTCGATGTGCTCGCCTGCGACGTCGGCGTAGACGCGGCTCTGGGCCTGCAGTTGCTTGACGCCTTCCTGGACGGCGAGCTCGAGCCGCTTGGCGGCGTCGGCGAACACGCGCTGCGCTTCGGCGGTCAGCCTGGTGGCGGCGTCGTTGGCGGCGTCGGCCACCGGGGTCTCGGGGGCCAGAGGGGCGGCCTTCGGGGGCATGTCGGGGTCTCCGGTCGGGGGAAGCTGGGCTGTGAGACGCCAAGATAGGCGAGCGAGGGAGCCGGCGCAAAGCCGCTGGCGTATCAACTGTAACCGGCGGTTGTTCGTGGTCGCTTCCAGGGAGCGCATTTCCTATGCTGCGGCGCATGGAGTCGCGTTCAGAGAGTTCCAGCCCCCAACCCTCGCGGCTCGAGCTCGCACTGCAGGCCGCCGGCTTGGGCGAGTTCGAGTGGGACATCCCCAACGATGTGTTCTTCGTCAGTCCGCGCATGGCGGTCATCCTCGGCATTCCGCCGGGCGAGACGCCGGCGCGCGGAGGCCAGGCGTTCGACGACCTGCTGCATCCGGACGACCGCGAGCATGTGCGCAAGGTGCGGTCGCGCGACATCGGGGCCGGCGACAGCTTCGACGTGGAGGCGCGGGTCATCCGCGCCGACGACGGGCGGATGATCTGGGTGCGGACGGCCGGCGTGATCGCGCGCGCGGAGAACCGGCGCGCCCTCTGCCTGGTCGGCATCGTCGAGGACATCACCGACCGCCGACGCGACGAGGACCAGCGCCAGATCCTGATGTCCGAGCTGGACCATCGGGTGAAGAACGTGCTGGCCGCGGTGCAGGCGCTGGCGCAGCAGACGGCCAAACGGACCACCTCGCTCGACGCCTTCCTGCAGACCTTTGGCGGGCGGCTGAAAGCGATGGCCTCGGCGAACGAGCTGCTGACCGCCGCGCGCTGGCGCGGTGCGGCCGTGGACCATCTCGTGGCGGCGGAGCTGGGCGCCTTGTCGCCGGGCCAGACGAGCTGGGACGGGCCGGAACTGTTCCTGACGCCGCGGGCGGCCAACGCGCTGTCGCTGGCGCTGCACGAGCTGGCCACCAATGCCGTGAAGTTCGGAGCGCTCAGCCAGGAGAGCGGCCATGTCGAGGTGAGCTGGGCTGCCATCCCGGAGGGCGGGTTCGAGCTGACCTGGACCGAAAGCGGCGGCCCGACCGTCGCCCCGCCGGCGCGGCGCGGGTTCGGCTCGACGCTCCTTGAGCAGGTCACCGGCCGGGAGATCAACGGGGAGGCCTCCGTGGACTATCGGCCCGCCGGCGTCAGCGTGCGGCTGCGTGCCGGGGCGCAGGCCGTGGCCCCGCGGCCCGACAACCTGCCTGAGGTGAGCCCGCCGCGAGTGAGCGAGACGGTGACCGCCGCGCGAGGGCCCTCGAGCCTCAAGGGCAGCCGCATCCTGATCGTCGAGGACGCGGTGTTGCTGGCGCTGGAGCTGGAAACCGGCCTCTCCGAGGCAGGCGCGGAGATCATCGGACCGGCCTATGAGCTCGAGGAAGCCATGGCGCTGCTCGACCAACCGATCGATGCGGCGGTGCTGGACGCCAACCTCAACGGCCAATCGGTGATGCCGGTGGCCGAGGCCCTGTCGCGCCGCCATGTGCCGTTCGTGTTCGCCACCGGCTACGGCGAGACCGGCGGCGCGCCGGGCGGCTTCGACGCGCCGGTGATCCGCAAACCCTACGACGTGACCCAGGTCGCCTCGGCCGTCGCCGAGCTGCTCGCCTCCAGCTGAGGGGTGCGACCGGTGCGGCGGCCTGCCCCTGCGGCGAGGCGCCACCTCTACCGTAGCAAAATCCGGGGCTATCCCTTTGCGCAGGGGGGCCCGCGGAAGCTTCGCGGGGGCCGGACCGGCGGCCTAGGGAATCGCCCGGTACAAGCGACCCAACCTCCTGCATGAGGCCCGCGGCTCCGTCGCGGGCTTCTCGCGTTTCAGACGACCCCCTGGGCTCGCAAGTCGGCGATGCGGTCAGCGCTGAACGCCAGCTTCTCGGCCAGCACCGCTTCGGTGTGTTCCCCCAGTGCGGGCCCCGGCCAGCGCACAGCGCCGGGTGTCGCCGAGAGCCGGGGGAAGACGTTCTGCATCTTCACCGCCCCGAAGACCGGGTGGTCGACGCTGACGATTGCCTCGCGGGCGGCGAACTGGGGATCTTCCAGCATGTCCGGCGCTCGGAAGACCCGGCTGGCCGGCACGCCCTTGGCCTCCAGCTTTGGGAGCAACTCGGCCAGGGTATGGGCGCTCGTCCACTCGGCGATCAGGTTGTCGAGCTCGGCCTGGTTCTTGCCGCGGCTGGCGTGGTCGATGAAGCGGGTGTCGGTCTTCAGGTCCGGCCGTTCCATCACTTCGGTCAGGCGCGCGTAGACGGTGTCGCCGTTGCCGCCGATCAGGATCATCTCGCCATTGGCGCACGGATACGCGTTGGACG
>CAZBXO010000008.1:0-46127 GCA_964495645.1 uncultured Phenylobacterium sp.
GGCCACACGCCGGGCCACGTGGCGGTCTGGATCGAGAGCGGCGGCGAAGCCGCGGTGATCACCGGCGACATGATCCACCATCCGCTGCAGCTGGCGCACCCGGAGTTCGCGTCTACCTTCTGCCACGACCCGGCGCAGAGCTGCGACACGCGCCGCGCCCTCTTCCGCAAGGTGGCGGGCCGGAACGTGCTCTTCGTCGGCACGCACTTCTGCGAGCCCACCGCCGGCTTCGTCTGCGAGGACGGCGACGCCTGGCGGCTCCGCGCCGAGGCCCCCGTCCCCGCCTGATTGCCTGACCGCCCGGAGATCGCGCGCCTGTTGCCCGAACCAAGCCGCGACGCGGCGTAAGCCTAGGCAACCGCCGTTCTGCGGCCCATATCTCGCGCGCTGGACTGTCCAGTGCGCCCAAGTCGGGGAGACTTCAAAATGCGCAAACTGTTCGCCGCCGCCCTCGCCGCGTTCGCGGTCGCCGCCCCGGCCTCCGCCGGCACGCTCCAGGAGGTCGTCAAGAACGGCATCATCCTGATGATCGCCGACATGCAGATCGAGGTGGTCTACACGCCGGACGGCAAGTTCACCGCCGCCGACGGCGCCGTCACCGGCACTTGGAAGATCGACGGCGACAAGATGTGCACGACCTCGAACTTCGACCCGAACGAGAGCTGCATCGAGTACCCGAAGGACAAGAAGTCGGGCGACACTTTCGAGGTCACCGGTCCGCAGGGCTCTGCCCAGATCAAGATCAAGTAGGCGTTCCCAGGAACACGGTCAGCGCCGCGCGGATCGCCAGGACCAGCAGGACCAGCGAGCCGACCATGAAGATCGCGAACCTGAGCAGGATGATGTTGACGGTCGCCTGCACCAGACTGTGGACCACCCGCACGCCCACATAGATCCACGCGACGACGCAGTTCCACCCGTCGCCCGCGCCCGCCACGGCCAGCGTCAAGGCCGTGGCGTAGAACAGCGTCGGCTGCTCCATCAGGTGGTTGTAGTTGTCCGCCTTCCAGCGCACGCGCGGCGGGATGATCGCGTTGAGGTCGGCGGCCGTCATCTCCGGCGGCATCGGAGCCTTGGCCGACCGGATCGCCGGGATGCGGGTGGCGTAGAGCCACGCCCACATCACGAACGACCAAAGGACCAGCGCGACGACGGGCTGGAGGATCGGGCTCGTCACTTCGGCGCCGGGGCCGCCGGTGGGGCCGGCCGCGCCGGAGGCGGCGGCAGGGTCCCGCCTTCGGCCAGGATCTTCATGTTCGCAAGGCCGCGCTCGAACTGGGTCCGGCGGCGCTGCATCTCGGCGGCCTTGGCCGCGTCGTCGCCCGGCACCATCGAGTTGTCATAGAGCAGGGTGTAGAGGATCTTCGTGGTCCGCGCCGTGACCGGCCGGGCCTCCAGGAAGCCGTGGTAGAGGTTGTAGACGCGGCCTTCGTAGACCGGCTGGGTGTAGCCGTATGAAAGCTCCGTCTTGGCGACCATCACCTCGCGCGCCACCGAGCGCTGGGCGCCGATCTCCTCCGACGGCTTGCCGTTGATGATCGTGCAGCCGCCCGGGATCTGGAACCACTCGGCGATGTCGCAGTACTTGCCGATCCGAGCCCAGACCTCCTTGGCCGGCTTGTTGACCATGATCTCCATCGGGATGGTCACGTAGTTGGGCTTCTCCACCTGCAGCTTCGGCGGACCGGCGGCGGGCGCCTGGGCCTGGGCTGCGCCGGCGGCCAGGGCCGCGGCTGCGAGCGCCGCCATCGAAACCTGAATACGCATCGTCGATCCTCCCCGAGATTCACATTTGCCGCGACGCTAGCCGGGGCGGCGCGGCTTGTCTCCCCCGGCGGAACAATGGAAGAAGAGGTACGGGGATAAGTCGGAAGGGCGAGGAACATGCGTAAGTTGCTGGCGGCTGTCGTGGCGATCTCGGCGCTTCTGGGGGCCGGCCTCATCGCCAACGCGCAGAACGCCCCGCGGCCCAAGGGCTCGGCCTGGGTGGACACCCAGCGCCAGCTCAACGCCGACAAGGAACCCGGGACCTGGATGTCCGCCGGGCGCACCTACGACGAGCAGCGCTACAGCCCACTGACGCTGATCAACCAGGGCAACGTCGCGAAGCTGGGCCTGGCCTGGTGGGGCGACATCGACACCGAGCGTGGCCAGGAGTCGACGCCCGTCGTCGTCGACGGCGTCCTCTACATCACCACGGCCTGGAGCCTGGTGAAGGCCTACGACGCCAAGACCGGCGAGAAGCTGTGGGAATACGATCCCAAGGTCGACCGCGCCTCGGTCGGCCAGATCGCCTGCTGCGACGTGGTCAACCGCGGTGTCGCCGCCTGGAAGGGGAAGATCTACCTCGGTGCCCTGGACGGCCGCCTCGTCGCCCTGAACGGCAAGACCGGCAAGGTCGAGTGGAGCGTTGCGACCACCGACATCAAGGACACCTACACGATCACCCAGGTGCCGCGGATCGTGAAGGACATGGTGATCATCGGCAACGCCGGCGCGGAGTACTCCATCCGCGGCTACGTCTCGGCCTACGACGCGGCCACCGGCAAGCTGAAGTGGCGCTTCTACACCGTGCCGGGCAAGCCGGGCGAGCCGACCACGCCCGAACTCGAAATGGCCCGCAAGACCTGGGACGGCGACTTCTGGAAGTACGGCGGCGGGGCCACGGCCTGGGACACCATCCTCTACGATCCGAAGACCAACCTAGTGTATTTCGGCACGGGCAACGGCCTGTCGTGGGCGCCCGACATCCGCAGCCCCGGCAAGGGCAGCACCCTCTTCACCTCGTCGATCATCGCGGTGAACGCCGACACCGGAAAGTATCGCTGGCACTACCAGGCGGTGCCGCGGGACGCCTGGGACTACGACGTCACCAACCCGCTGATGACGGCGGACCTGACGATCGGGGGGCGCAAGCGCCATGTCCTGATGCAGGCGCCCAAGATGGGCTACTTCTACGTCTGGGATGCGGTGACCGGGAAGCTCCTGGCCGCTCCCCAGTTCGCCCCCGCCAACTGGGCCACCGGGATCGACCTGAGGACCGGCGAGCCGATGATCAATCCGGCGGCGCGTTACACCGACACGCGCGCGGCGCTGGTCTATCCGGCGCCCCTGGGCGCCCACAACTGGCACCCGATGTCCTTCAGCCCGCGGACCGGGCTGGTGTACATCCCGGTCACCGAGAACAACACCGGCTTCCAGCAGGTCCCGGCGGACAAGTTCCAGATGAAGAACCGGGCCTACAACACGGGCACCATTTCCGCGTCGCCGGAGATCACCAAGCTCTACGCCGAGCCGGGCGCGCCGAAGCGCGGCAATGTGAAGAGCTACCTGCAGGCGTTCGATCCCGTCGCCGGCAAGGAAGTCTGGCGGGTCGACAACAAGGAGTACGGGGCCTCGGGCACGCTGGTAACGGCGTCCGACATCGTCTTCTCCGGCAACCACGCCGGCGAGTTCGCGGCCTACGACGCCCGGACCGGCGCGCGGCTCTGGGCCGCCGGCACTCAGGCGCGCACGGTGGCGGCGCCCTCCACCTACACGATCGACGGCGAGCAGTATGTCGCCATCCTCGTCGGCGCCCGCGGGCTGCCGCCGGGCCAGGTGCGGACCGTCCCCACCAGCGCCAACAACTCGCGGATCCTCGTCTACAAGCTAGGCGGGACAGCGAAGCTGCCGACCGCGCCGACGTCCGCGACCCAGGTGGCCCGCGCGCTCAACCCCCCGCTGATGAGCGGCACCAACGAGCAGGTGATCGACGGACAGGGCGCGTACGGCCGCTTCTGCGCCGGATGCCACGGGGCCAACGCGGTGGCCGACAAGTCCATCCCCGACCTGCGCTACGGCGCCAGCCTCTGGAAGCTCTCCGACTGGAACGCCATCGTCCTCGGCGGCTCGCGGGCCTCCAACGGCATGGCCTCGTTCAAGTCGCTGCTGGCGGACGGAGATTCGGAGAACATCTTCCACTACGTGATCAGCGAGGCGAACAAGGCCAAGGCGACCCAGGAAGCCGCGACGCGCCGATAACCCGGCGCGGGCGCCCGCGGCTGGAATTTTCAGACTGCCGATTTGATCGACGACTATTGTTCGGGGTTCATTTGATGCGCTTGTTGCACCAGTCCACTGTCGCGGCCGACGAGATCGACGGACTGGGCCATCTCAACGTCCGCTTCTACCTGTCGCGCGCGCAGGCGGCGAACCGGGCCCTGCTGGCGATGCTGGGCCTGGACGGCGAGGCCGTCGAGACGCTCTCGGCGCGGCTGGTCCCCGCCGACAGCTACACCCGCTACCACCGCGAACAGTTCGAAGGCGCCGAGCTCAGCGTCCGCGGCGGGGTGCTGGAGGCGCATGGCGACGCGGTCCGCGCTTACTTCGAGCTCCTGAACGAAGCCAAAGGCGAGGTGGCGGCCACCTTCATCATCAAGACCGCGCTGGCCGACCGCGCGACGCGCAGGCCGCTGCCGCTGCCGGCGCGTCTGCTGGCCGAAGCGCCCGACGCCCTGGTCACTCTGCCCGAGCGCGGCCGCCCGCGCACCGCCGACCTCGGCCTGCCGCGCACGGACCTGTCGTTCGACGACGTCGCCGGGCGGCTCGGCGAGGAGGGCCCGGACCCGTTCTCGCGGCAATTGGAGCGCACGATCGAGCCGGAAGCCTGCGACGAGTACGGCTTCCTGTCCGATTCCGAGGACTTCATGTTCGGCGCCCTGCGCCAGCAGCGGCCTGGCGAGGGCGAGCGCTGGGGGCCGCCGACCTTCAAGACGGACGAAGGCCATCGCTTCGGCTGGGCGTCGCTCGAGACGCGCAACCTGCGTCTATCCCAACCCCGCGCCGGCGAGACCATCCGCTCGGTCGGCGGCGAGATCGGCCTGCACGACAAGGTCCGCCACTCCCGCCGCTGGATCTTCAACGTCACCAGCGGCGCGGTCGTCTCGATGAACGACAACATCGCACTCGCGCTGGACCTGGACGCCCGCCGGCCGATCGCCATCCCCTTGAGCGTCCGCGGCGACCTGGAAAAGCGGTTCGTGCCGGAACTGGCTTAGTCTAGCGGGCCTAGTTGCCGCCGCCTTTGGCCTCGGCCTCGGCCATCCGGGCTCCGCGCAGGATGCCCTCCATCGAGTAGTTCCCCTCGTGGCAGGCGTACTCGTAGATCGCTCCCTTCGAGGGCCTGAACGAGTACTCGCCCGACCAGGGCCGGGTGTAGTGCACAGGGTCCTCGACGTGGAACTGGTAGAGCAACTCGTCCCCGGCGATCCGGGTGAACCGTTCGGTCACCGCGCCCTGCGGCGACACGGGGGTCGCCGTGCGGCCCTCCTGGATCGGGTGCACGTTCTTCGTCTCGACGACGAGGGTGTCGCCCTCCCACCAGGCCACCGAGTCGCCGAGCCACGGCCGGATTTTCGCGGACTGGTGGGACGCGCGCGCCTTCTCCGCAGAGGCGAAGATCGGCGCCACCCGGACATCGTGGTTCATCTCCAGGTAGATCACGAAGTAGCCGGGCGACAGGAAGAAGCTGTAGTTGTTGTTGTAGATCGCGTTCAGCATGACCGGACCGCCGGCGTCGCTCTGCGAGATCAGGCAGCGCTCGCGGATCGGCAGATCTTCGGGGCCCTCGTAGGTGCCCTTACCGGAACGGTACTCGGTTCCATCCTTCATCATGAGCGCGAGGCTCTTCGCGCGGTCGCGGAACGGCAGTCTGCCATCGGCAGGACTGGTGATGAAGGACGACCGCGGCTCGCCGCGAACCCGCATCAGCCCGTCGCCGGCGTCGATCCAGTAGGAGTTGTAGCCTGCCGTCGCGTTCTCGTCCTTGAAGGCGCCCTGGCTGAGGTCCGAGGTCGCGTTTGCCGCCGCCTTCCGGGCCACGGTCGCCTTGTCCGTGGCGTCGGCGCGGTCCTTTGGAACCACCAGCGTGGTGTAAGCGGCCGAACGCTCGAGCTGGGTGACGGTCGCGTTCGTCCAGACGCCGTCGAAGTTGCGCGCCAGGCTCTTGGGCGCGGCCGGCTGGGCGAGTGCGGGGCCGGCGAGAAGCGCGGCCAGCATGGCGATCGCGGAAATCGGGACTCGGGTCATCGGGTCATCCTCTTCGCCTGAGGGCCATACACTCTACCAGGCCGCGCCTGATTTCCATGGCGTGAGATTCGCAAGGCCCTCAGTTCATCCGCGGTTTGCGCAGCATCGCAGCGCGGTCGGCGGAGCGGATTTCGACGTCGAACACATCCTCCTCGCGCCGCATTCGCAAGGGGATGACCGCTCCGGCGGGGCCCCTGGCCCATAGAAGGGTCCAGAAGTCGGCGAGGTCGGCCACCCTCTCGCCGCCGACCGCGAGGATCACGTCGCCGCGGCGCAGCTCCGCTCGCGCCGCCGGGCCGCGCGGGTTGACGCCCACGACCGTCACGTCGTCGCCGACCTCCTGCGCCAACACCCCCAGCCAGGGCCGCGGCGGATGCGCCGGGCGGCCGTGCGCCAGGTCGTCGAGGATCGGCGGCAGGAGCTCCGAGGGGACGAACATATTGAGCGGCCGGGCGCGGCCGTTGGCGGACTGCCCCTGCAGGCTGAGAGAGCCGACGCCGACCAGATCGCCCGAGGAGCCGATCAAAGCCGCGCCGCTCCAGTGCGGATGCGCCGGCTCGGTGATGATCGCCGCCTCCAGCAGGTATTCCCAGTAGCCGGCGAAGCGCATGCGGGTCAGCACCTGCCCGGCTGCGGCATGGCTGCGCCCGCCGGCTCCGGCCAGGATCACCTGACTGCCGGCCCTCAGCCCGCGCGAGTCGCCAAGCGCCAGCGGCGGCAAGCCAAGCGGCTCCAGGGCCTGCACGAGCCCGAATCCGGTGACGGGGTCTGACCCGAGCACGTGGGCCGCGACGCGCACGCCGTCGCCGCGCGTCAGAACCACCGCCTCGGCCTCCATGACCAGGTAGCCCATGGTCAGAACCAGGCCGTTCGATCCGATCACTGACCCGTTGCCGAGCCGCTCGGTCCCCAGGCTCTCGGCGGTGAAGGCGTCCGCGGGAACACGCGCCTCCAGCGCCACGACGGCCGACAGCGCCTGCTGGAGATCGAAGGCATGGCCCCCGGCCGCCGGCCGATGCCGCGCCTCCACCTCATACCCGTCGAACGGTGACGCCACGCAAATCTCCTGGCCCCGAGTCTGCGGCGCCGCGACGGCTGCGCAAGGGAGAATCCCCAGTGCGGCGCTCCCGGCGTTCAGCGGAGCAACGTCTCCAGCGCGAGGACGGCGCCGAGCAGGTGGTAGAGTGACGTGGCCGGGGCGTGCCCGGGCGCGAAGCATCCGTCAGCGTGCAGTTGATCGCGCCAGACGCCGCGTACGGGTGTGTCGACGTACCGCCTCAGCGCCATCTCAGCGGTCACAGCATCCCCGTATCGTTGGAACTGCAGCGCCGACCTCAGCCGCTCGGTCTGCGGCCAGAGGCGCGCCGCCGCGTCCCGAGCGGACAGATCAGGCCAGAGCGCATTGACCGTGACACCCAGAGACGGGTGGGCGCCGACGACTCCGGTCTCGTAGAGACGCCCCGCAAGCTGCGCTCCCACGACCTCGCCGCGCCTGGCGCTCCAGCAAGACAGCAGCCAGGCCCACTCGAAGTGGTGTCCCGGCTCGAGGAGTCCTTCGTCGCTTCCCAGAGGGCGCCAGTCCTCATCGAAGAACTCATTCAGAACGCCGCGTTCGCGATCAATGAAGCGTTCGAGGGCCAGTTCGACGACTTCGTCGGCGAGGCTCGACCACCCGGCATGGGGTTCAATCTCCTCCCAGGCCAGTGCGGCCTCCAGGAGATGCATGTGGGCATTGGCCTGGAAGGGCCGGTCGCCCGCCTCGCGAAAGCCGCCGGCGGGGTGGCGCAGCCTTGTCAGCGCGCTACGCAGGGCCAGCGCTTCTCCGCGCGCCCAGGAATCCTTTGGGTCGGCTCTCGCCACGGCTGCGAGGCCGAGCAGGACGAAGGCCTGCTCGTACAGATAGGCCGTCTCGTCGAGGACTCTGCCATCCACACCCAAGCGAGCCACGTAGAGGCCGTCGTCGCGCCGACCGCGGTGGATCAGGTTGTCGAGGCCGGTTCGCGCGACCTGGAACGCTCGGCTCTGGGGGCTCTCAGATACGGTTGCAAAGACGTACGCCTGCCTCGCCTGAACCCGGGTGCGTCGAAACGGATCGAAGGGACGGCCGTCGAGGGTGAGGCCTTCGCGGAACCCGCCGGTGCTGGGGTCGAAACCGGCATCGAGCCAGAGGGGCAGCGCGGCCTCTCGCATCCAGGAGGACCAGTTGCTTGCTGCAGCCGTCAGCGCCGGGCCATGAGGCGAGTGCGCCAGTTTCTCTACAGCTTGCGCCATGCCGCGCCATTGAGCAGATCGGAGCTTGCGCAGCAATGCAGGCGTCTTGAGACGCCTTCCGTAGGGGCGCCACCGGTCGAGCCAGTGTGCGGGAGCTCACACCCTCAATGCAGAACGGCCCCGGAAGCCGCCAACGACCGCATCACCCGGTTGCGCTCCGCCGCAAGCGCGGCAATGTAGGGCTATCGTTCGATAGGGGCGCTGGCACAGCCCCCCGGGGTTGATGCGCGCACAATGTACAGTTCTTCGAGCCGCCGCTTCCTCTTCCTCCAGGGCATGGCGACGTCCTTCTTTGCGCGGCTCGGCGAGGCCCTCGTCAGCGCCGGTCACGAGGTCCGAAGAATCAACTTCAATGGCGGAGACCGGGTTTTCTGGCCCCTGCCGGGCGCCGTCGACTTCCGTGGCTCCCAGAAGGCCTGGTCGCGCTTCTTGCAGCAGCGCCTCGACACCTGGGGAACGACGGACATCATCCTCTTTGGGGACTGTCGGCCCCTCCATCGGATCGCCATCGCCCTGGCAGTCGGCAGGGGAATCGACATCCATGTCTTTGAGGAAGGCTACCTGCGGCCGAACTGGGTCACCCTCGAGGCGGGTGGGGTGAATGGCCACTCCTCCTTGCCGCGCGACATCGACTGGTACATGGAAGCCGCCCAGGCGACACCGCGGTGGACCGGAGGCGAGCCCGTGGCCAGCAGCTTTCCGCGCCGCGCCTGGGAGGACGTGCTGTACAACGTCGCCACCGTCGCCATGTCGCCCCTGTATCCCGGCTACCGTACGCACCGGCCTTGGTCGCCGCTCGTCGAGTATGTCGGCTGGCTCCCGCGCCTGGTGCGACACGCGGCCGCCAGTCGGCGCCATCGCCGCGAGTACCGTGCGGCGCTCGACATCGCGACCGAAGCGTTCCTGTTCCCGCTGCAGCTCGACTGCGATTCGCAGATCCGGCGGCATTCCGGGCTACGCGGCATGTCGTCGGCCATCGATCAGGTGATCGCGTCGTTCGCCCACGCCGCGCCCCCAAACGTGCAGCTGATCGTCAAGGAGCACCCGCTAGACAACGGCCTCGTGAACTGGCGGCGCCGAACGGCCGCCGCCGCGCGCCGACACGGTGTCGCCGAACGCGTCACCTACGTGACTCAGGGGCGCATAGAGCCGTTCCTGGAACGCGTGCGCGGTGTGGTTACAGTCAACAGCACCAGCGGCCTGCTCGCTCTGGCCTTCGGAAGGCCGGTGGCCACGCTTGGACACGCGATCTATGCGCTGCCCAGGCTCACCCATCAGAGGCCGCTCGACTGCTTCTGGACGGAGTGCACGCCACCGGATGAGACCGCTTTCGAGGCTTTCCGGAGAGTCGTCGCGGCAAAGACCCAGGTGAACGGCGGCTTCTTCAGCGAGCAGGGCGTCCGGATGGCGGTCGAGGGCGCGCTCGTTCGCTTGCGAGCGCATGGCGAAGGACGTGCCGCCGCGATCTCCCGCACCCTTGCCCGAACGCCCACGGCAGACTTCGCGGAACCAGCCGCCGCCGCAGCGAACGCGGCCCCAGCTCCGCCTTGATTCCGACGGGGCGCGACGCCCCCCCGCTCTCCTGGGCTCGTGGGACGGCGGAGCAGCGACGGGCCTGGCGGCGGTGGTGGGTCGACGACGTCGTGATGGGGGCGCGCGAGGTCGCCCTGCATTACGCCATGCGACTGTTGCCCATCGGCGCGTGCAGTTGGCTGGGCGTGCGCATCGGGCCGCTCGTCGGTCCGCTCGATGCGAAGGCCGATGCGCGGGTGCGCAAGAACCTCGCCCTCCTGCGTCCGCAATGGAACGACGCGGAGCTCGAGGCCGGGCGGTTGAGCAACTGGCGCAACGTCGGCCGCACCATGGCCGAATTTTCAGTCCTGCGTCGGCTCTGGGCCTCCGATCGGGTGACGCTGCACGGCCGCGAGAACTATGACGCCGCCCAGGCGTGGAAGGCGCGCGTCTATGTCGGCGCCCACCTCGGCAACTGGGAGCTCCTGGGCCCCAAGCTGCTGGACCTGGGCGAGGACGGCGCCGAGTTCTACCAGCCGCCGCGCAACCGCTTCCAGCGCGCGATCGCCGAGCGCACTCGCCGCCAGTTCGAGCATCGTCTGTTGGCGCCCGGCGCAAGCGGAGCGGTGGCGGCGCTGCGGCGCCTGCGCGAGGGCCGCGGCATCGTCATGTTCATCGACGAGTTCACCCGCGGCCGCGTCCACGGACCCGCTTTCGGACGCCCGCTGGACCCGCGCGCCGGACTGGGGACCGCCGTTCGCCTCGCGCAGTCGGCGGGCGGCGTGGTCATCCCCGCCTACGTCCTGCGCCGCGCCGGAGAAGCCCGCTTCGACATGCACGTCCTGACGCCGATCCCGGTCGTGGGGCTGAGCGTCGAGGCCGGCATGGCCGCGGTCAACGCCGCCCTGGAGCCCGTCGTCCGCGAGCACCTCGAGCAGTGGTACATGCTGCACGAGCTGCGGGACCTTGAAACTGCACCGTCGGATGCATCCAGGGGTGGCGGAACGCCGGGGGCCAGCTAAGGTGGAGTTTGGGGAGCCGGGTTGCGTCTGGGACCGACGGACCGTAGCCGTGCGCGCGTTTCAGTAGAGTGCCGACGTGACCGAAACCCACCTCCTGCTCGACATTTCGCGGCTCCTCAGCCGAGCTGAGCGGCCTGCGCCCACGGGGATCGACCGTGTCGAGCTCGCCTATGCGGAGAAGCTGCTGCGGCGGCCGCCGACATCGGTCAGCTTCGTCGCCCGCGGACCTCTGCGCGAGATCACGCTGTTGCCGAGGCGACTGGTCGAGCCCTTCGTTCGCGGTCTCGGACGGCGGTGGCGGGGCGAACCGAACGAGGCCGGCCCGCCTGTGGAGTCGCTGGCCTGGAAGCTGCGCATCCATCTGGTGCTGCACCGTGAGTGGGAGCTGCACGTCTTCCTGCGGGCGCCGAGGCGCAAGCGCGCTGCCTACCTGCTCGTCAGCCATGCCGACCTTGATCGCCCCGCCTCCATCGAGCGCCTGAAGCGGTACTCTGGGGTGCGCTTCATCTGCCTCGTGCACGACCTGATCCCGATGGAGCTGCCGCACTTCGCGGGCGAGGGGCAGGCCGAGCGTCACCACCGGCGAATGACCACCGTGGCGCGGCTGGCGGACGAGGTGCTTGTCAACTCCACGCCGACGGCCAGCGCCTTCCTCGACTTCTGCCGCGGGCTGGGACGCTCCCCGCCGGTCGAGGTGGCGCCGCTCGGCGTGCAGGCCCCGGCCTCGCCGCCCCCGCCGCCGGCCCCCGGCGGGCCATACTTCGTCGTGCTCGCCACGATCGAGCCGAAGAAGAACCACATCATGCTCCTCGACATCTGGCGGCGCCTGGCGGCGGAGGAGGGGCAGCCGCCGCGGCTGGTGCTGATCGGTCAGCGCGGCTGGAAGACGGAGGCGATCGCGGAGGCGTTGGCCCGCAGCGACCTGCCGCCGGGCGCCGTGACGGAACACAACGCGCTGAGTGACGACCGCGTCCAGGCGCTGCTGAGTGGCGCGCGCGCGCTGCTCGCTCCCTCCCTCGCCGAGGGGTTTGGCCTGCCGGTCGGCGAGGCGCTTGCGCTCAACGTGCCGGTTGTCTGCTCCGACATTCCTGCCCACCGCTATGTCGGCGGCGATGCGCCGGACTACCTGCCCGCCAGCGACGCGGACGCCTGGCTGCAGGCGGTGCGCGACTACTCGGCGTCGGACTCGTTGCGCCGACGTGCGCAGCTGGCGCGCATAGGCCGCTGGCGCGCGCCTTCGTGGGACGACCACTTCGAACAGGTCCTGCCCGTCCTCAGCGGTTGCCGCTGAGCGCCCCGATCAGCGCCCCCAGGTCGATCGCTTGGGCCTTCACCTCCGCCAGCGCCGCCGCCGTCGCCGCCACCGCGGCCTCGATCTGGGCGGGCTCGTGCGAGGCCGACAGGAAGAACCGCAGGCGCGCCGAGCGTTCGGGGACCGCCGGGTGCAGGATCGGCTGCACGGCGACTCCGCGTTCCAGAAGGGCGTGCGACAGCCGCGCCGCGACGATCGAGCTGCCGGTGATCACCGGGACGATGGCCCGACCCTCCGACGATCCGGTGTCGAGGCCGGCCGCCCGGGCGCGATCGAGGAAGAGCGCAGCGTTGGCGTTGAGCCGCGCCACCCGCACCGGCTCCGCCAGCATGATCCGCAGGGCCTCCAGCGCCGCGGCCGCCACCGGCGGCGACATGCCCACCGAGTAGACGAAGCCCGGAGCAGAGTATCGCAGGTACTCGATCAGCTCGCGACGGCCGGCGACGTAGCCGCCGCAGGCCGCGAAAGTCTTCGAGAGGGTGCCCATCCAAAGGTCGACGCCCGCCGGGTCGGCGTCTTGGTGCTCGGCCAGCCCCCGGCCGGTTGCGCCAAGCACCCCCGTCGAGTGGGCTTCATCGACCATCAGCCACGCGCCGTGGCGCCGGGCCAGCGCGACGAACGCCGCAAGGTCCGGCGTATCGCCGTCCATGCTGTAGTGGCCCTCGATGGCGATCAGCACCCGCTTGGCGCGGCCCCGCCTTTCGGACAGTAGGCGCTCGGCGGCGGCCGCGTCGTTGTGCGGAAAGCTGAGGCGCTGCGCTCCGGCCAACTGCGCGCCCTGGACGATCGAGTTGTGGGCGTAAGCGTCGTGCAACACGAGGTCCTGGCGGCCCATGAGGCGGCCGATCACGGTTACGTTGGTGGCGTGGCCGGAGACGAAGCTCAGCGCCGCCTCGCAGTCGTGCAAGCCGGCGAGCGCAGCCTCCAGCTCGCGGTGCAGGTCGCGCTCGCCGGCGACCAGGCGGCTGGCCGACACCGAAACGCCGTAGCGGTCGATCGCCGCCTTCGCCGCCGCCGCGACCCGCGGATCGCCGTTCAGGCCGAGGTAGTCATAGGACGAGAAGTTGGCGCACCGCCGCCCGTCGATCTCGGTCCAGGCGCCGGCGAGCCCCGCGTGGCTCTGGAAATACGGATCCGGCACGCCCAGCAGGGCGCTGGCCGCGCGCATGGCGCGGATCTGGTCGAACTCCGCCAGGTCCGAGAGGTCGTCGGGGCGCGCTGGCGCGGGCGCCGGCTCGGCAGGCCGCTCGGCCATCCGGGCGAGCAGGCGCGCCTTCTCGGCATCGGTGAGCGAGGCCATGGGCTACTCGGCCGCCAGCACGTCGGCGCGGGTCGGCGACGGTTCGAGCGGCAGGACCTCAACTTCGTGGCGGAGGGCCGCCTGGGCGATGCCCGAGCGCGCCGCGGGCGCCTGGCCCGAGGCTTCCAGCACGCGCGCGGCGATGGCCGCCAGGTTGGTGGAGTCCGACATCGCCAGCAGAGGCAGGCTGACGCCCAGCCGCGTTTCGACGGCCAGGCGCAGTTCGACGGCCATCAGCGAGTCCATTCCGAGCTCGGTGAGCGGCCGCTTCGGATCCAGGCCCTCAGGCGCGCAGGCGAGGATGCGGCCGACCTCGTGAGCGAGCGCGTCGGTCACGAAGGCCTGCGCCTCGGCGGCGTCCAGGCTCGCAAGACGGCTCGCCAGGTCGACGCTCTCCTCCATCGCGCCGCCCGCCGCAGCCTGGAACGCCGGCGTCGCCAGGATCGGGAGCCGTTGGCGCGCGGCGTCCCACTGGACAGCGGCGTAGGCGACCACGGGTTCGTCGCGGGTGACCAGGACACCTAACGCCTCCAGGGCTTCGGTTGCCGGCATCGGCGTCGCCGCCAGACGGCGCGCCAGCGCGGTGCGGGTTTCAGACTCGCGGGCGAGGAAGCCGGCGTCGGATATGGGCCCCCAGGCGATCGCCAGGGCCGGCTTGCCCTCGCGCTTGCGCCGCCGCGCCAGGGTCTCCAGCGCGGCGTTCGCCGCCACATAGGCGCCCTGCCCCGGCGCGCCGAGCAGGGTTACGGCGGACGAATACAGCACGAAGAAGTCCAGCGGCGCGTCGGCCGTCAGGGCGTCGAGGGCCTCCGCACCCGCCACCTTGGCGGCCATCGCCGTCTCGAGGCGGTCCGGATCGAGGTCGATCAGCAGGCCGTCCTCGACCTGCATGGCCGCGTGGATGACGCCGCGCAGCGGCCGGCCGGGATTCTCGATCGAGGCGAGCGCAGCGCCAAGCGCGGCGCGGTCCGCCACATCACAGGCCAGGATGCAGACCTCGACACCCTTGGCCTCCAGCCCGGCCACCGCTTCGCCCGCGCCAGGCGTCGCGCGACCGCGCCGGCCGACCAGGGCGAGCCGCCGCGCACCTCGCTCGGCCAGCCATTTCGCCGTCTCGAGCCCGAAGCCGGAGAGGCCGCCGGTGACCAGGTATGTCGCGTCTGCACGGCACTGAAACGCCGGTTCAGCGGGCAGGACGGCTGGTGGGTCGTCGGGCGTCAGCACGATCTTGCCGATGTGGCCGGCGCCCTGCATCAGCCGGAAGGCGGCTGCGGCCTCCGAGAAGCCGTAGCGGACCAGAGGAAGCGGGTGCAGCGCGCCCGCGCCGACCAGTTCCACGGTCCGGCGCAGAAGGTCGGCCGCGATCTCTGGCCGTGCGCCGGGCAGGGCGTCCACGTCGATCGCAAACCAGCTGACGTTGCGGCGCAGGGGCCGAAGGCCGACCCGGGTGTCCTCGAAGAAATCGCGCTTGCCCAATTCCAGGAACCGGCCGAACGGCTTCACCAGCTCCAGGCTCCGCGCCATCGCTGCGCCCGACAAGGAATTCAGCACGACATCGACGCCGCCGGTGAGCGCCCGCACCTCGTCGGCGAACGCCAGACTGCGGGAGTCCAGCACGTGGTCGACGCCCAGCAGCCGCAGTGCTTCACGCTTGGTCTCCGAGCCGGCGGTGGCGATCACGCGCGCGCCGACGTGGTGGGCGTATTGGATGGCCGCCAGACCGACGCCCCCGGCCCCGCCATGCACCAGCAGCCACTCGCCGGGCTGCAGCCGCGCCACGCGCTCCAACGCATAGATCACCGTCAGATACGCCACCGGCAGTGTGGCCGCCTCCGGGAAGCCCAGGTCGTCCGGCAGCCGGACGACCGCGTTCGGCGCCGCCCGCACGTGGCTCGCCAATGCGCCCGAGGCGAAAGCCAGCACGCGGTCGCCGATCGCCACGTCGATCACGTCGGCGCCTACAGCCGTGACGACGCCGGCGCATTCCAGACCGAGGGCCGCGCCCGTGTAGCCATCGATCAGCGCCTCTTCCGGCAACAGGTCCATGGCCCACATCACATCCCGGAAGTTCAGACCGGCCGCCTTCACCTCGATGACGACCTCGCCAGGCTCGGGCGCGGGCGCGGTCGTCGATCCGAGCCACCGCAAGCTGTCCAGCCGGCCGGGTTCGGCGGCGTCGAGGCGGACGAAGGCGGCGGTCGCATTCAATTCCCCGCCGCCGCGCCGCAGGCGCATGGCATGGCGACCGCCGGCGGTCAGGCGCACCTCGCGTTCGGGGCTCTGCGCAGCCAGTTCCGCCGCGAGCCGGCGCGCGGCCGCCTGCGGTGGAAGACCCATGACATCGACGAGGCGGACCTCGAGCTCGGGCGCCTCGTTCATCAGGGTGCGGCCGACGCCCCAGACCGCCGCGGCGTCGGGCGAGACGTCATGCACGCCCTCCGTGACCAGCCACAGCCGCGCGCCTGCCTCGACCGCCGCCCGAGCCGCCTCGATTGCAGCCTGAACCGCCGCGACGGGGCCGCCAGGCGCCACAACGACCAGGTCGGTGACACCCTCGGCCCAAAGCCGCACCGCGCCGTCACCGGACACGGTTTCCGAACGCACGAAGCCCTCGACTTCCAGCGCTGCCGCCAGGCGGTGGCCGGCCGGCGCGACTACCGCCCAGCCGCGTCGATCGCACACCACGTGCGGAGCCGCCCCGCGGACTGGCGCCACCGCTTCGATCACGTCCAGGTCCCACGGAGAACTCGCGACCCGGCGGCGCGTCGTCTTCAGGGCGCCCCCCAGACGCACTGCCCAGTCGGCCGAATCGGCCAGCAAGGGATGGGGCGCTGCCTCGCAGGCGAGGAGCACCCCGCCGGACGCGATCAGCGCGCCCACGCCCTCGGCGACGTCCGCCGCCGCATCACAGCGCCTGAGCCCTTGCGCCGAGATCACGAGGTCGAAGGTCAGATGGCCGGTCAGCGGCCAGGTCGTCGCCTCGGCGTCGGGGGCTTCGAGTTCGCGCGCCAGCACCGCCACGGCGTCGGCATCCGGATCGGCGGCCAGGTATCGCCATGGGGCGCCGCGAGCCTTGAGCCGTTGGATCAGCGCCCGAGTCAGCACGCCCTCGCCGGCGCCCAGCTCCAGCACCCGCAGCGGTCGCTCCGCCGGCCAGCCGGCGGCGATGGCGTCGACACGCTCGAGCAGGAGCGTACGGGCCGCGCGGCCGGCGTCGGAACGGTCACGGACCTGCGCCGTGAGCTCGGCGGAGGGCAGTTGCCCGCGGCCGTCCCGGTGGGCGACCTGCGCAGCCGCGAGGACCAGGGCCGGACCGAGGTCCGGTTCGTCCTCGAGGGCTCGGCGCCAGATTCGCGCCGGGTCCCCGAGCTCCGCGGCGGCCGCCGGCGAGGTCGCCGCATCGAGGAACGCGCGGAGCATCAGCGGGCCGTCGCCGACCGCTTCTGGGTCCAGCTTCCAGGAGGTGGCTTCCACAAGCCTGGCGGCCGGGCTGGCCGTCTCCTCCAGCGGCATGACCTCGGACGTGAGGCGGAACAGGCGGTCGTCTAGCCGCGGCCGGCTGCTCAGTCGAACCCGGCGGAACCAGCAGCCGCTGAGCGTCGCGACCGGCCAGCCGGCGGCGTCCTGGAAGCTGACCTCCCCTTCGATCGAGCGCACCCCGCGCCGGACGAGCCGGGCCGTCGCGGTGGCCGGCGTCGCGCCCGGCGCAAACACCTTCGCCGAAGCGATCCGCCAGGGTAGCAGCGTCTCGCCTGCCGCGCCGTCCTCGACGAGCGCCAGCAGCGCCTGCAGACCACCATCGACAAGGTTGGGCGCCAGGAGGAAGCCGTCGCCGGGCGACGGGCCGGCGAGTCGAGCGCGCGCCCGGTCGCCCTCGGCCGCCACCGCGGCCAGCGTACGGAAATGCGGCCCGTACCGCAGCCCGGCCGCATCGGCCCGCGCGTAGAGGCCAGCGACGTCGATGCTGACGCCACCCGCAAAGGTCACTCCCTGGTCCGATCCGGCTTCCAACAGGAGTCGGCCCGAGGCGTGGGCCAGCCAGGGCTCGTCGCTCAGTCGCGTGCGGCTCTCCAGGTGGAAGCGGTCGTCGTCATCGACGCGCAGGCGGACCTCACGCGGGCGACCGGCTTCTAGGGTGAGCGCCCGCGGGATCTCCAGGTCGCGGACCTCGAGACCGCCGGCGCCGCCGATCGCCCGCCCCGCGGCGAGCGCCAGCTCCAGCACCGCGGCTGCCGGCAGGATCGCCGCGCCTTCCACGGCGTGATCGGCGAGCCAGGGATGCAGGTCGAGGTCGAGCAGCGCCTTCCAGGTGCGGCCGCCAGGCTCCCAGCGGAAGCCCAGAAGTGGATGCTCGGTCTCCGGCGCGGAGATCGGGATGCGCTCGGCGGTGCCCTGCGACCAGAAGCGCTCGCGCCGCCACGGGTGCTTCGGCAGGGCGCGCACGGCCGCCGGTCCGTCGAACACCGGCCCCTTGGCCAGGTCGTAGCCGCGGGTATAGAGCGCGCCGGCGATCTCAGGGAACGGGTCCACCTGGGCCCCGCGACGCGAGAGGGTCCCGAGCACCGCGCCTTCGACGTCGGCCGCCCGCAGTCCCTCGCGCACATAGCCCTGCAGGATCGCAGCGGGCCCGATCTCCAGGAAGATCCGGGCGCCGTCCGCGACCAGGCGTTCGATGGCGCTTCGGAACGCCACCGGCTCGCGGATGTTGCGCCACCAGTAGGCGGCGTCGAGCGGGCCCACCACGGGGGCGCCGGTGACCGCCGAGACGAAGCGCGGGCTCGTCCCGGCGTCGAGGTCGCCAAGGTCCTCGAGGATCTCCGCCTCGAGCCCATCCATCGCCGCAGTGTGGAAGGGGTAATCGAGGTCCAGCAGACGGTAGAGCCAACCCCGGCGCGCCGCTTCGGCCTCGACACGCTCCAGGTCGGCCAGATGGCCGGCGACCGTCACCGAAGCCGGGCTGTTCACCGCGGCGATCACCGCCTCGACGTCCAAGGTCCCGAGAAGTTCGGCGCAGGCCTCCGCGTCGATGCCCACCGCGGCCATGCGGCCCATGCCCCGGGTGCGTTGCTGGGCGCGGCTGCGGGCGGCCACCACGCGCGCAGCCGAGTCGAGCGAGAGCGCGCCGGAAGCCCAGGCTGCGGCGATCTCGCCCACGCTGTGGCCGGTGAATAGGCCCGCCTCAACCCCTTGCGCCCGCAGCGCCTCGACAACGCCCACCTGGAGCGCGAACAGCAGCGGCTGGGCCACGTCTGTGCGCGCCAGGTCCTGCCCGTTCGGGTCGCCCTCCAGGGCCTGCAGCGCCGACCAACCGAGCCATGGCGCGAGCGCCGTGTCGGCCAGCGCAACGCCGGCGCGGAACGCCGGGCTGAGCCTCAGGGCGTCCGCGCCCATCCCGGCCCACTGGGCGCCGTTGCCGGAGAAGACGAAGGCGAGGTCGCCCGTCACCGCCTCGGCAGAGGTCGCCATCTCCAGAGCGGCCGTCAGGCTATCGGGCGCGTCGCCGCGCGCCCACAGCCGGCGCCGGTGATGGTCCCGCCGCCGCGCTGCGCCGCGGACCAGGGCCGCAGGTTGGGGATCGTCCGCGAGCCGCGCGCGCCAGGTCTGCGTCAGCTCCGCGAGGGCTTCCTGCGACCGCGCGGAGAGCAGGAGCGGCGGGAGCGCCCCGCCGGCCGCAGCCGCCAGATCGGCGCGTTCCGGAGCGTTGGCGAGGATCACGTGCGCGTTCGTCCCACCGAAGCCGAAGGAATTGACCCCGGCGACCAACCGCCCCTGTCCGGCAAGCGACGTAAGCCCGGTGGCGACTCGAAGGTTCAGCGCAGCGAAGTCGATGGCGGGGTTCGGCGTGTCGAAGTGAAGCGAGCCGGGAAGCTGCCGGCGCTCCAGAGCCAGCATGGCCTTGAACAGGCCGGCCATGCCCGAGGCGGTCTCCAGGTGGCCGACATTGGTTTTCGCCGAGCCGATCGGCAGCGGGCCTGCCCGTGCAACGCCCAGAATCTCACCGAGCGCGCCGGCCTCGATCGGGTCGCCCGCGGCGGTCCCCGTGCCATGCGCCTCGACGAAGGCCAGTTCGTCGGGCGTGACGCCGGCGGCGGCGTAGGTCTCGCGCAGCAGCGCCGCCTGCGCCGCGCCGTTGGGCAGCGACAGGCCCACCGTGCGGCCGTCGGAATTGACGCCCGCGCCCAGGATCATGCCGCGGATCTCATCGCCGTCCGCCTCGGCGTCCGACAGCCGCTTCAGGATCACGACGCCGGCCCCCTCGGCCCGCACATACCCGTCCGCGCGGGCGTCGAAGGCGTGGCAACGCCCGCTGGGCGAGAGCATCGAAGCTCGACAGAAGCCGATGTAGGGATAGGGGGAGAGCAGCAGGTTGGCCGCGCCCGCGATCGCCAGGGGGACCTCGCCCGTCCGCAGCGCCTTCACGGCCTGCGCCACCGCCACCAGAGACGACGAGCACGCCGTGTCGACCACGAAGCTCGGGCCGTGCAGATCGAAGGCGTAGGAGAGCCGGTTGGCCGCGATCGAGGCAGTCGTGCCCGTCATGAAGTAGGCGTCCATCCAGGATGGGTCGCCCATGCGGATGTTGGCATACTCGGCCGAGGAGAAGCCGATATAGACCCCGGCCTGCGATCCGGCGATGGCGCGGGTGGGCAGGCCCGCATCCTCCAGCGCCTCCCATGTCAGCTCGAGCAAGAGCCGTTGCTGCGGGTCCACCTGGTCGGCCTCGCGTGGCGACATGCCGAAGAACGCCGCGTCGAAGTCGGCGACCTCGCCCAGTGTCCCGGCAGCCCAGGTGTAGCTCTTACCCGGCTGATGCCGGTCCGGATGGAAGAAGAACCGCTTCGACCATCGGCCCTCCGGAATCTCCGAGACCGCGTCCCGGCCGGATGCGAGCAGGTCCCAGTAGGCTTCGAGGTCGGGGGCGCCGGGCAGCCGCGCCGAAGCGCCGACGATGGCGACGGGCTCGGCCTCAGCGGGAGTCGTCCGCGCCGAAGCTGCCGCACCTCGCCTGGACCGACCCATCCAAACCTCTCGTGGTCCCGCACGGCACGCCGCGGGACCCGCAACCAGACCGAGGAAGAACTCTAGGGCGCCCGTCAGGCGAAAGGCCAGCGCAGCGCGCTCAATTGACCCCGAAAACCCGCCCGCTGAGCGCAACCTGATAGGCCAGGGACACGAGGTCGGTGGTCAGCTGAAACCACTTCGTGCCGATGGCCGGGAGGATGATCAGTTCGTCGCCAGGTCGCAGAGCGCCCTTGCCGTCGATCTCCGTCTCGCCGTTGGCGTGGCGGACGATGAACCGGCGGCCTCCGCGCTGAGTGAGGCCGCCGGCCTTGCGAACGTAGTCGCCGCGTTTGAGGCCCGGCTCGTACACGACTGCCTGCGGCACGCGCACCTCGCCGCTCACCAGGACCACCTGCGACCGCTTCGGAATGACGATCACGTCGTCGTCCTCCATCCGAAGGTCCGCGAAACGGCCCTGTTGGTTGGAGACCACGACGAGACCTTCGGGCTGTGTCCGCCGCCCCTTCTGGATATAGGTCTCCACGAGGTTGGCCTCGCTCGCGCGGATCGCCGCCACGCCTGTCGTCGCAGACCGGGCCAGGAACAGCGACCGCTCGAGCCGCTCCAGCGCCTCCTGGAGCGCCCGCTGCTGCTGGCGCGCCACGCTCTTGCGCAGGACATAGGCCGAATTTACGTCCGCCAGCGCCGGATCGACGCGCACCTTCGCGATCACTGCCGGCAGCCGTTCGTCCGGCCCGACGACGAGGACGCTCGGCCCGATGCGGCTACCTTCGATCCGCACCCGCACAGTCGGCGCCGGCACGTCCGTGACGAAGGTGATCTGGTCCTGATCGAAGATCTGTACCGAGCGAAGCTGCTCGAGGGTGACATATTGAGAGAACGGCTGTCCGTTCCGGGTCCCGCGAATGACCGCGTTGGTGGCCGAGGGAAGCGGGGAGGCGAGCCCCAGGACATCCGCGCCCGGCGCGCCCCCGTCCGCGATCTCGAACAGGTAGTCGTTGCGAACCGCGCCATCGACCACGACCATGGCGTGCTGCGGGGCGACGACCACCGTGTCGCCTTCCTGGAAGCTCACCTGGGGGAGCTCGCCAGACAGCAGGAAGCGGTAGAGGTCCACCTCGGCGATGGCCCGACCCTTCCTGACGACAGTGATTGTGCGGTAGCTGCCGCGGGAGGGATCGACCCCGCCGGCGCGGATCAGGAAGTCCAAGACCGTATCCCCCGGCGATCCCCCGTACCGCCCCGGCCGGCGCACGAAGCCGGTCACGAGGACGCCGACTCGCTGGGAGGTCAGCACCACCGCGTAGAGGCTCACGTTGCTGGTGAAGCTGCGCGCCGTCTGCTGCTGCAGAAACGTCCGCAAGTCGCCCGCCCGGACGCCGGCCACGTGAACCGGGCCATGCTCAGGCACGTTGATGTTGCCGTTCGGGTCGACCTGCACCACGGCTTCCGGCGAAGCCAGCCCGCCGAAAATGTAGAGGCTGATGCGGTCTCCGGGCTGAATCACGTAGCCGGGATTGACCGCGTCCGTCGAGACGGTCGCGCCGTTCGCGAACAGGGAAGCCCCGAAGGGTTCGGGCGCCGGCTTCGCGTCGGCCTTGCCGACGGCCGTCTCCGCGACCGGTCCTCCCTCGGCCTGCGTGCTCTGGCCCTCGCGGACCACATTGCGATCCCCGGCCGCGGGCTGGCGGCGCAGGAGGTTCTCCAAAGGCGTCTGGGCGGTCGCCATCGGCGCCCCCAGGAACATCATCAACGCGCACAGGCCGCTCACCACGCGCGCGGCCGGGGACCCCTTAGCCAGCATGTTCACGAATTCCAGCAATGATCAGCCAAGCGATCCCGTAGGCCACGAGCAGGGTTACGAAGATGGTCAGCGCGGCGAAAGCCCGCTGCGGGTACAGAGCCTTTTCCGGCAGATTGGGACGCACGAGCCGCACCAGATAGAGGTGCTTCTTCTGGACATCGACGCGGGCCGCATCGACCGCGGCCAGGGCGGCGGCGTACTCCTTGTCCGCGAACTCCTTCTCGAGGACCAGCCGCTCGTAGGTCCCCAAGGTCGGCGCGAGCGACTGCGCCGAGCCGACGAGACGTGCGTTCTGCGAGGCGACCTGCGCCTGCAGCGATGCCACCTTGCTCTGAAGCGCCACCAGCTTTGGATTGCCGGGCCGCAGGAACGCGCTCTGGACCGCCAGCTCGGATCGGGCGCGCGCGAGCTCAGATTCGATGCCCTGGATCACGCTGGAGACCATGACTCCGGATCGTTCGGGATCGATCGAACCGCGCGTCGTCCGGAACGCGGCGAGCCGCGCCTGGGCGTCTGCGACCTGGCCCTGGGAGCGGACGAGCTCGGCGCGCGCAACCTGCATGGCGTCGGCGTTGGCCCGGTCGTTGAGACGGTTCACGAACTGCTCGCTCTGGACCAGCAGGGCCTCGGAAATCGCCCGCGCGTCCCCGGGTGCGAAGGCCCGGACGGTGAGCGTCGTGACCCCTGTGGATCGGTCCGCCTTCACCTTGACCTGGCGCTTGTAGTAGCTGAGCAGACCCTCCGCTGTCGGATCGCCGTTGAGCCTCGCATAGAAGTCGAGGCGCGGACGCTTGAACATCGTCAGGATGTCGACCTGTCGCCGGAGCGCCTGCGCGGCATCGTGCGACAGCAGATAGGCCCGAACGCTTGCGCCCTCTTCGGCCGTCGCGGGCGTGGCGGCGCCGCCGAGCAGCGAGCCGAGGGAGGCGGCGCTGACGGTCGGCTGGGCCGTGCGGATCAGGAACTTGCTTTCCGAGACGTACTGCGGCGCGGCGATCAGGAAGAGATAAAGGGTCACCGCCACGGTCGGGGCGATCACGAACAGGATCAGCCAACGATAGCGCCTCACCCAGGGCTTGAAGCGCCACCCGTCGCCCGTGGTTTCCCCGAGCGCACGTCCCAGCGGCCCGGCGCTTGCGATCAAGCCTTCGATGCGATCCCGCCATGTCCGCTCGACTCTAGAGAGCATGGTAGGCCTCGAAGGTCTCGTCGAGTGAATCGAAGAATTGTAGTTGGCCCTCGTGTAGCACGGCGCCCCGGTCGCAATAGGCCTTCAATGTATGAATGTCGTGCGAGATCATGATGAGAGCTCCGCGCGAACGCCGTTCCATGAGCGCGGCGTGACATCTCTCGGCAAACCTGTGATCTCCCACGCCAGTGACCTCATCGACCACGTAGCAGTCGAAATTCACCGCCAGCGAGAGCCCGAAACACAGCCGCGCGAACATGCCGGAGGAGTAGGTCTTGACCGGCATCCTGAAGTACTTCCCCAGGTCGGCGAACTCCTCGACCTTACACAGCATGTCGTCCGTCGAGCGGTTGTAGACCCGGGCGATGAAGCGGGTGTTGTCGGCGCCCGTGAGGCTCGCCTGGACCGCCCCGAAGAATCCCAGCGGCCAGGAGACGCTCATGGTCGTCTCGACGCGGCCTTTGCTCGGCGCCTCCACGCCCGTGATGATCCGGGTCAGGGTGGTCTTGCCCGCGCCGTTGCGGCCCATGATGCCGAGGCTCTGCCCGATCTCGACGGTCATGTTCAGGTCCCGAAGGACATGGTGCGCGCCGCCGCGGGCCGGATAGGTCTTCGACACGTCGACGAGCCGCAGCATGGCTAGAGCTTCACATGCCGGCGCGCGTGCCGCAGCGCCACAAGCCCGAGCAGGGTCAGCACGGCCGTGGTCTGCACGATGTAGCCGACGCTGACCAGGTCTCCGGTGAAGACGTCGAACACACCCATCCGGATCAGTTCGATGATCTGGGTAAGCGGGACCCATTTGACGATCGCCTGCAGGTTCGGCGGCAGCCAGTCCATCGAGAAGAACATCCCGGAGACGGGAAGGGTCAGGTAGGTGATCGGCGGCACGAGACGTGACGCCAGGCTGCTGTACTCGGACCATGCACACACCAGCATGGCCAGGGCCGTGGTGTGCCACAGCATCAGCAGCATGCCGATCAGGACGAGCCAGGGCCGCTGCGGCATCTCGCCGAACCCGAGCGCCGCCGCGCCGCACAGCAGCAGCGCGAGGGCCATGCTGAGCGACGCCCCTTCGAGCAGGGTGCGGGAGAGGACGAGATCGGGGATGGTGACGTGCCGGTGATAGAGCAGACTCAGGTTGGACTCGATCACGGCGAGCGAACGGTTCACGTTCGAGCGGAACATCATGTAGGGCACGTAGCCGCTGATGTAGAAGGGCGCGATCGGGATATCGACCGGGAAATGCACCCCGTTGAACAGGTGGATCGCGGTCACCCCCAGCGCCAGCAGCATCGGCTCGCCGATCATCCAGAGATAGCCGATATTGTCCCGACCGAACCGGGTGTGCAGCTCGCGAAGGATCAGGGCGCCGATCACGCGTCCCTGAGCCACCAGCCCCGACGCCAGGGTGGGAGACCTCGCCGCCTCGCTCATCGACGCCGCCGCACGCGCTACCCCTTGTGGACCACCAGCCCGAAGCAGGTGGACGCGTAGCCGTCAACCAGCAGTTTCAGGTGGGGCGCATCGTCGCCCCATTGCCGGCGCAGCCCTTCAGGCCAGTCGTTCAGGTAAGGGGGAATGTCGATGAACCGGTCCAACACCTGGTTGCCCACATCGAAACTCAACGGCGCGATGGTGTGTCCCCGGCCCTGCAGGCGCCGCGCCAGGTCCTCGAAGTGACGCCGCTGGAACAGGACGGTCGGCCAATTGTCGATCGTCTTCTCGTCGTTCAGAAAGTTGAACTCGGTGGTGTGGACCGCCACACCGCCCTCCCGCAGGGTCGCCATCGCGTTCTCTACGAAAGCAAGTCCCTGTTCGATCGATCCCAGGTGCTCGAGCGCGCAGATCGACCAGCAGAAGTCGTAGCCGCTCAGGGAGTCCGGAATGCGGTTCATGTCGACGAACTGCGCCGAGACATTGGCGTCGAAGGTCTCGCGGTCGACGAGATGCGGCATGTACGCGTCGCCTGGCCGGGAGGCGTGCTGGCCTGTGGCGATCCAGCCTGCCGCAGCGGCGGCGTCAGGCGCCAGGTCCGTCACCGTCACCTTGAGGCGGCGCGATGCGAAATAGCTCGGCAGCGGCTCATGGCCGCAACCGAAGCCGAGGCCCCGCATGCCCGGATAGAGAGCGCCTCGCTCGCTGAGCGCCTGGAGAACGTAGGCGAACTCCCAGATCTTGCGATGGAAGACCACCGGGATCTTCAGCTGGGCGCACCAGTAGGCGGCCCACGGACTCTCCAGATCGGCCTGGGTCGAGGGTTGCCAGCCCAGACCCACGTTCCCTGGCTCGGCCGGAACGTCGGTCGGCAGGGCTCGGGCCAGGCTTCGCGCCAGTTCGTAGCCGAACGCCTTGATGTTGAAACGAGTGACCTCGTCCACAGTCATCCGCCCGTCGCCGAGGCTCATCGCCAGGTCGGCGATGGCGTCGGGAACGGCGTCGCGCAGGCGGTGCAGGAGCGGGGCGGACTTGGCTCTACGCATCTACGACTCGCCGAGTGGCGCCCCCAGGCGCGCATATAGCTCGCCGAGACGGACTGTGTACGATTCCTTCGAGAACCGTCCGGCTTGCACCTGCCCTCGCCGGGCGAGCTCTGCGCGCAAGCTGGCGTCCCCGTCGATCTCGCGGATCGCGCGGACGATGTCGGCCGGATCGTACGGATCGACCAGAAGCGCCGCATCCCCGGCGACCTCCGGCAGCGCCGAGGTATTGGATGTGATGACGGGAGCGCCGAGACTCATGGCCTCGGCCACCGGCAGCCCGAACCCCTCGTAGAGCGAGGGGAACAGGACGGCTCGCGCACCGCGCACCAACGCAATGAGCATGTCGGCAGGCACGTAGTCGAGCCGGCGTACGCGCCCCTCGGCGGACAAGACGCCGCCGCCGCCGACAAGGGACAGCATCCGCAGCTGTTGCTCGGACTTCCAGGCGCGCTTGCCGACAAGGACCAGGGGCGCCTCGACACTGGCGCTCAGGAAGGCATGCAGAAGGCGATCGATGTTTTTCTTGGGCTCGATGGCGCCGAAGAACAGGAAGTAGCCCTGGTAGCTCAGCCCGAACGCGCCGCTCAGTTGCGCGGGCAGGTCCCGCAGGTCGAGCGCCTTCCTGTCCGCGCCAAGCTCCACCGATTGGTAGGTGTTCGTGACGCGGTCCGCGTCAACCTCGAGGAGTTGGACGATGTCCCTACGCGAGGATTCCGAAACCGTGACGATATGGTCGGCGTGACGTGCGATCCAGCGGACGAGCCGGAGATAGCTCGGCTTGCGATCCAGCGTCGTATGCGGCAACCGCAGGGGGACCAGGTCGTGCAAGGTGTAGATGTTCCTGGCGCCTTCGACCCGCAGCGGCAGCGGGTAGGTCCAGTGCATCACCTTCGGGGGCGTGGGCATCCGGACCGTGAGCGGGCGCCTGAAGACGTCGAAATAGTCCGCCGCCGTGGTGAACAGGCGGTCCACGTTCCACAGCCGGTCGAAATGCGGCATGCGCTGTGCGAAGTCCGACGCTTCGACCCGGCCGCTGATGTCGAGCAGATCCGCCGAGACGCCGCGGGCGGCGACCGCACGCGCAACCCGCGCGCCATCGTCAATCGTGCGCAACCATTTTGGAAGGCCTCGCCGCGGGGGGTCGAAGAAGGCGACCTCGCGCGCAAGCGCATCGCGCGCCCGGCCGATCGGCTGGCCGTAGAGCACGTTGACCTCGGCCCGCCCTTTGAGGGCCCGCGTGAGGTTGCGCGCATACGTGGCGACCCCGGTGCCCTCGTCCAGGGCAAGGTTGAAGCCGTCCAATCCGATGCTGGGACGGGCGCTCGAAGCGGGGGTCAAAGTGGCGGGCTCGACAGTGAATGCGGCGCGCGAACGTGCACGCTCACGCCGCGCCCAGCAAGCCTCACACCGCGTAGCCCATGTCCGTGACGAGATCGCCCGTCCGCTCCTGGAAATAGGCCAGGACGGCGGGCGAGAGTTCTTCCTTCCACCGCCCGGGCCGTCCGACGTTCAGGGTCTTTGTCGGTGCGCCTCGCTGGCCTGCCACGGCCTCGCGCGCCGCCGCCTCGGTGAACCCGGCGCGGGGGAAGGCGGTCGCCATGCATCGGCCCGCCGCCTTGGTGAACAGGTCTTCGTAGCGGAGCACCCGGGCCCCGTGATCCCGCCAGTCCAGATAGACCCGACAATGCCGTTCGATCCCGTTCAGGATGTAGTCCGGCCACTCGAAGCCATCGATCAGAAAGCGGTACTGATCGTCGCGGCTTATCGCCGTCAGATGGTCCTCGATCCGCTGGTGGGCTTCACTCTTCTGCCGGGGATTGACGTAGTAGTCGCGGGCGGACACCAGCAGATCGCGCGGATCGCGGATCAGGACCGCGACGTCCCAGTCCCGACCGAGCTCGGCGGCCGGCTCCCACGGGATGTGGCCGTAGGCGCAATCCGACGAACGCGACTGGAGGATTTCGTCGAGTCGCTCGCCCTCGTTCAGTTTGTCGATCCGATCGAGCGGTCCCGACAGCAGCCGCTCGAGGATGGAGACCATGAAGTGGGTGCCCGACTTCGGTGTGCTGGTGAGGAAGAGCTTCGAGCTGATGGCCGTCTCTGGCGCTCGCGGCGAGGGCCCGGCCGCCGCCTCGGCGAGTCGGGCCCGCGCGACGCGGACGAACTCATCGCGCGACCGCACGAGGGCGTCGAAGGCCTTGATCTGCCGCGCCTGGGATTCGGCCAGCGCCTGCGTCAGCGAAAGCTGCGCATCCCGTTCGGAGAGCAGCCGGTCGAGGTGCTCCCTGGCCGCACCGACGGCCAACGCGACATCCTCCTTGGCCTGCATCCGGTGGGCATCCAGGCTCCGCCGAAGCTCGGCCAGTTCCGCGCCCGTGGCCGCCAGGGCGTTCGTCGATCCCTGGGCGACGGTGGCCAAGCCCGTCTCCAGCGCCTGACGGACGGCGGCGAGCTCGCCGACCCGATCCGCCTCGTCCGCAACGCGGGCTTCAAGGGCCTGGAGCCGGGTCTGCAGGCCGGCCCGTTCAGCCGCAGCCAGGGTCTGCAGGGCCTCGCGCTCGGCGACGAGGCGGGCCACCTCGGCCTCGAACCGCGCTTCGGTCTGGGCCAGCAGCGTCTCGTGGGAAGCTGCGAGCTCGGCAAGCCGACGCGACATCTCGCGCTCGCCGAGGGCCCGGTCGTGGATCGCCTGACGGACATCGACGCCAAGCGCGTCGATCAACCGTTTCGCCTGCGCCTCGACCGCGCTCCGCTCGAGGTTGCGCTGCTCATGAACGACGGCCAGCTCGGCCCGCGCCTGGGCGAGCTCATCTCGCAGCCGCTGAACCTCGGCCTGGAGTTCCTCGGCGCGACGGGTCGACCCGGCTGGAACGACTTCGTGTTGCGCGGACGCTTCAAGTACGCGCAACGCTCGTCGAACTCCGTTTGGGAACTCCGAACCAGAACCGAACATGCGCGCTAGTCTTTCGATCAGACGGCGCGTGTCAACGAGGCGCCTTGAATGCGCGAGACACGTTCCGGAGCGCGCCTATGCCCTGCGCGCGACGACGACGTCCTGGCGAGTTCTTGCGGGCTTCTCCGCCAAGCCGCACGCCTCAACGGAACGCCCAGATCGTGACGCGCCTGCCGTTGCGCTCCATGCGGTCGGAGACGACGCGGGTGTCGCCGAAGCCCTCCTCACGGAGCAAACCCACCAGGTCGTCGACCAGCAGGTACTTGGCGTGATCCCGAAGGCCGGCGAAGGGGCTAATGTCGGCGTTCGGCTCCTCTTTTCGCCGATAGGCAAAGGCGCGCCCGCCGACGCTGTAGACCGACGCGGCGTCCGCCTCGTCCCTCGCGACATGAGTGTCGAGCAGGACGGCTGAGCGCGTCCGCGGCAGCACGCTCGCCAGGTGCTCGACCGGATTGGACAGATGGTACAGCACCCCCACGTGGTGCAGCACGTCCCAGGCGGCAGGGAGGTCCGAAGGCGCTTCGCGCTCGAAATCCCAGAGCAATGTGTTGGCGGTCTGCCCGTAGGCCCATAGCCGCGCCATGGTCTTCAGAACGTTCTCGACGCGCCCGTCGATGGCGGTGACCGTCGCGCCGAGAAGCTGAAGGCTAAGGGTATGGATGCCTTCGAAGCAGCCGAACTCGGCCACGTGGCGGCCTTGCAGGGGAAACGCGCGGTCGAACTCCACGTGCCGGTGATCCGCCAACGTATGGACGCCGGCCCGCTTCCGAGCGCTGTAGGCCGCGCCCAGGATGCGGCCTTGCCGGTCGACCGTCATCGCCGCCCACGGCAGAAGCTCGTTCAGGTCACGAAGTTCCGCGTCGGTGAACCGTTCGATCGGCCCTCGCCGGTCGCCGAGCTGCCGGCGCGTGGCTTCGGCGACACGGTCGACCTCCGGCAGGTCGTGCAGGACCTCGTCGGGCGAAACCGCATAGGCTTCCAGCGCGGAGACCGCCGCCGCGACGGCCTCCGTCCTCTCATCATTCGAGCGGGTCCTGAGGACTTTGGAGACGGCTCGAAGCAGAGCTTCGCGGGTCTGAGGCATCAGTAGTCGCGTCCGCGGCCACTGGACCACGCCAACGCGGCCAACGATCCTGGCTTGCCGTCTGACCCGTAGAAATTCACCGCGTCCTCCCGCTGGGACGTTCGTCCCACCCGGGGCAGTACAGCCGTTGTCCGGCCGGCTCCACAACCCCATTCGCGAACGTGGGGAAGCCGCCGAGGCTCGGGGCCGCCTTGGGCGCACCGGGCTTGCCGAACCGGCCGCGAGCGTGACAATGCAGGATCAGGATCAGCATGCCGGACGCAAGCCGGCGGCTGTGGAGCCGGACCTCCCGGCCTGCGGCCGCAGGCTCGCGACGGGCCCCTTGTCTCGGTAAATCATGGCCCGTCCACGCGCTCTCATCACCGGCATCAGCGGCATGGTCGGGTCCCACCTGGCCGAATTTCTCCTTGCCAACACGGATTGGGAGATCGTCGGGATGATCCGGTGGCGCAGCCCCCTGGACAACCTCGAGGGTCTCGTCGGCCGGGTGAACCGCGCCGACCGCGTCTCTCTCGTGTACGGCGACCTGCGCGACACCCTGGCGGTGCAGGATGCCGTCGCCAAGGCGGCGCCGGATTTCGTCTTCCACCTGGCCGCGCAGAGCTTCCCCCGCACCAGCTTCGAGTCGCCGCTCGACACCTATGACACCAACATCCAGGGGACCGCGCGGGTGCTGGAAGCGGTGCGACAGACCAACGAGCGGGCGGTCGTGCACGTCTGCGCCTCATCCGAGGTCTTCGGGCGGGTGCCGCGAGAGAAGCTGCCGATCGACGAGGAATGCGGTTTCCATCCGGCCTCGCCCTACGCGATCTCGAAGGTCGGGACCGATCTGGTCGGTCGGTTCTATGCCGAGGCCTACGGCATGACGGTGATGACGACCCGCATGTTCACGCACACGGGACCCCGGCGGGGCGACGTGTTCGCAGAGTCCAGCTTCGCCAAGCAGGTGGCGCTGATCGAGCACGACCTGATCCCGCCTGTGATCAAGGTCGGCAACCTGAAGTCTCTCCGGACGATCGCCGACGTCCGCGACGCGGTGCGCGCCTACTACATGCTGGTGACGGTCGATCCCACGCCGGGCGCCTACTACAACATCGGCGGCACGCACACGTGCACCATCGAGGCGGTGCTTGATACGCTGGTGGGCCAGTCGCCGCGCGCCGCCGAGATCCGCATCGAGGTCGATCCCGCGCGCCTCCGCCCGATCGACGCCGACCTGCAGGTGCCGGACACCACACGCTTTCGCCAGCATACCGGCTGGGCGCCGCAGATCCCCTTCGAGACGACGATGCGCGACCTGCTCGACTATTGGCGCGACCGCGTCGGCCGCGAGGGCGACCGGTTCCTCACCCGGTGATGACGGCAGGGACGGCGCGAGGTCGCGAGGCGGTGATCCTCGCCGGCGGACTCGGGACGCGCCTGGCAAGCGTGCTTCCGGATCGCCAGAAGGTCACGGCGGAGATCGGCGGGCAGCCTTTCGCCCTGCGGCTCGCGCAGGCCCTCGCGCGGCGCGGCGTGACCCGGATCGTCTTCGCCGCCGGGCACCGGGCTGCCGACGTGCAGACGGTGATCGACCAGGCGCCCGCCGCCGGCCCCAGGATGGAGATTTCGGTCGAAGCGGAACCGCTGGGCACGGGGGGCGCGTTGCGCCTGGCCCTCGAGCGGACCACAGCGGAGCCCCTGCTCGTCATGAACGGGGACTCCTTCGCCGACGTCGACATCGACCGCCTCTATGACGCCCACGCCAGGCGCAGCGCGCGTGTCACCCTCGCCACGGTGAAGGTCGAGCCGGTGGGACGCTACGGACTGGTCGAGAGCCGCGAGGACGGCCGGGTCCTGGCGTTCGACGAGAAGCCGACGTCGCCTCCGCCGCAAGGCTGGATCAACGCCGGCGTCTATCTCTTCGCGCGAGAGGTGGTGGCCGCCATGCCCCGCGCGACGCCATTCAGCTTGGAACGCGATGTCTTCCCTGCTCTGGTGGGGCATGGACTGTACGCCGTGCGCTTCGAGGCGCCCTTCATCGACATCGGGACCCCGGAGTCGCTGCAGGCGGCGCAGACCTTTTTCGGAGGCTGCTGAGTGATCATCAGCCGCACGCCCTACCGCGTCTCGTTCTTCGGCGGCGGGACCGACTACCCGAAGTGGTTTGAAGCCAACGGCGGTGCGGTGCTGGCCGGGTCGATCAACCACTATTGCTATATCAGCTGCCGCTTCTTCCCGCCGTTCTTCGAGAACCTGAGCCGGATCGTCTGGTCCAAGATCGAGTTGGTGAACGAGCACCGCGAGATCGAGCACCCAGCGATTCGGGCGATGCTCGAGGACATGGGCATGACCCAGGGTGTCGAGATCCACCACCAGGGCGACCTGCCGGCGCGCTCGGGCCTCGGATCGAGTTCGGCGTTCACGGTGGGTCTCGCCCACGCACTGCATGCCCTCCGGGGCGAGCTCGTTTCCAAACAGTTCCTGGCCAAGCGCGCAATCCAGGTGGAACAGGTCATGCTGCAGGAAGCGGTGGGTGTTCAGGACCAGATCCTGACCGCCTTCGGCGGCCTCAACCGCGTCGACATCGACCGCAGCGGGGACTTCCAGGTGCAGCCGCTGCCGTTGCCGGATGCGCGGGTGAGGGCCTTCGAGGCGCACCTCCTGCTGATGTACACCGGCGTCGCCCGAAGCGCGTCGGAGGTGGCGCAATCCCAGCTCAACGCGATGCCGAACCGGACGCGCGAACTCACCGAGATGCAGGCGATGGTCGATGAGGCCAGCAGCGCGCTCACGGGGGACGGGGACCTCGTCGAGTTCGGCCGCCTGCTGCACGAATCCTGGATGCTGAAGAGAACCCTCTCGGAGAAGATCGCGCCGCCGTTCGTCGACGAGATCTACGCGCGGGCCCGGGCGGCAGGCGCCGTCGGCGGCAAGCTGCTCGGCGCGGGAGGCGGCGGATTCATGCTCTTGTTCGTCCGTCCCGAGGATCATGGGCGGGTTCTCAACGCCTTGTCGGAGCTGCTGGTGGTCCCTTTCGAATTCGAGCGCGGCGGCAGCCAGCTGATTCACTATGATCCGCCGCGCTACTCACGCACCGCGCAGGAGAGGCGCGACTACAGGCGCTACACCGCGCAGAACGGATTGGGTCATGTCACGCGCCCTGCTTAAGGCCGTTGCCGGTAACAAGCCGCTCCTCGACATGCAGTTCGGGGTGCTGAGCGCGCCGGTGCGTCATGTCTTCATGATGGGCGCCGTCTGGAGCCTGACCCGCGGCGGACCTCGTCCCGACATGCAGGTCCTGGAGGTTGGGTCCTGGTAC
Source organism: uncultured Phenylobacterium sp. (assembly GCA_964495645.1). Classification (GTDB taxonomy): domain Bacteria; phylum Pseudomonadota; class Alphaproteobacteria; order Caulobacterales; family Caulobacteraceae; genus Phenylobacterium. The sequence continues at coordinate 33,324 of CAZBXO010000008.1, forward strand.
GGGGCTTCCGCGCTCTCCTGGGGAGCCGGGCTCGTCGCGCACAATGGCGGCGAGGGCGTGCTGACCTGCGTCGACCCATGGGCGCCCTACCTGGGCGCGGCGGCCGGAGCCAATGAAGTCTATCGCGCCGCGGACGAGGCTCTGGGGTCGGAAGCGGCCTACAACATCTTCCTGCACAATATCCGCACCCTGCCGTCCGGAATACAGACCCAGCATGTCCGCGGCCCGTCCAGGCAGGTGCTTCCGATCCTTCGCGAGGCGGCGTTCGACATAGTCTACATCGACGGCGACCACACCTACGACGCGGCCAAGTCGGACATCGAGTTGGCGATGCCGCTCGTCCGCGAGGGCGGCCTGCTCTGCGGCGACGACCTGAACCTCCAGCTCCGCGACGTGGACGCCGCGCACGCGCAGGCGTTTCGGCACGCCGACTTCACCTGCGATCCGCGGACCGGTAGGAACTATCATCCGGGCGTCACCCTCGCGGTGGCCGAGGTTCTGGGCGAGGTGTCCATGTGGGGCGGGTTCTGGGGAATGCAGAAGCACGCGGACGGCTGGCGAACGTTCTCGCTGTCGGAGATGCCGGTTCGATTTCCCGATCATCTGCCCGCGGACGCCATCACCCGAGCCAGGGCGCATCTCGCCGACATCGGCCCGATTGCCTGACGCGGCGGATCCGAGCGTCGTGAGACAGTCGCCAGCCGGACCGCCACGCGGCCACATGGGACAGGTGGTCAGCTTCCCGGATGAAGCGGCGCGATCCACGTTCCTCGCGGAGGCGCGCGCCCAACGCTACATGGCCGACCGCTTCGGTAGGTCCATCCATACGGCCAGCTTCAGCCCCGCCGGCTTCCCTTGGGACCAGGTGGTTCGGCGAACCCTCGTGGAGAAGGGCATCGTCAGCGGCGAAGCGCTGGAGGGTCTTGCGGACCTGGCCGACCTCCACACCATCCTGACGGCCGCGCAAATGGATGTCGACGACGGCGAGATGAACCTCGTGAGCCGGGCATTCTACGAGCCGGGCGAGGCGTTCGAGGCGCTCTACGAGCGGTTTGTGGCCGAGGTCGTCGCTCCGGAATGCGGCGAGCCGGTCTGGTGGCAGCGCACGCCGACGATTCGATTCCAGTTCCCCAACCAGAAGGGCGCCGACTGGAAGGTCTGCTACCACACTGACCTGATGCTCGGGCACCCGCCGCAGGAACTGAACGTCTGGGTCCCCCTCACCCGGGTCTACGGCGCCAACAGCATGTGCCTGGCCCCGCTGGAGCCGAGCCGGGAGATCCTCGAGGACGTGGGCTTCGATTTCGAGGATTTCGCCGCCCGGGTTCAGTACGACGATGCGATGGCTCGCCGCTGCGCCCAGCATGCGCGGCCCGTGGAACTCCGACCCGGCCAGTACCTGATCTTCGACCCCCGTTGCCTGCATGCGACGCAGCGCAACGATACGGCGCACACCCGCATCAGCATGGACCTGCGCGTCCTGCCCGCCAGCCAGCAGGCGCGCATGGGACAGACCTACCGCGGCACCGGCCGTCGCCGCATGCTGTTCGCGCCCGGCCACTACTACGACGCGCGGCTGTCGAGCGAGGTCGCCGGCGCGCTGCGCGCGCTCGCCGACGCCCCGCTGCCGGGGAGCCCCGCCACATGATCGATCCTGAGAAGCGCATCTTTGTCGAGCACGCCGTCGGGCTCTTCGATCCCGAGGAGCTCTCGCGGATCCGGGAGGACTTCGACCGGGTTCGGGGCGCTCGGCTACGCGAGGCCTCGCTGACCGACCGCGAGCGGGCGGCCGTTCGGCGCGGCGAATCCGCAGACGCCGTGCGCAAGCGCGAGCGCTGGTACGACGTGTGGAAGCATCCGCGGTCCATGGAAGGGCTGCTGGAGCGGATCCGGCCCTTCACCTACGTCACCTATCCGGTGCAGGTGCGCCATGTCACCGAGGTCGAGCACTACGTGCCCTGGCATCAGGACCGCGGCTACATCGACCTGCTCGGCCAGCGGGGCCCCCGCCTTATCATCACCTGCTTCCTGCCGCTGGAGCCCGAGCCGGCGACGCGCACCACCATCGAGTTCGCGCTGGACAACACCGATGAGCAACCGGAGCGGGTCCGCCAGCATGTCGCGATGGACGGATTCGGGGCTGGCATCCCCGATGCCGACTTCCAGCGACGTCGGCACTTCGACCTGGCCTTCGGCGACGCGCTGATCTTCGGGGAGCTGACGTTGCACCGCACGTTCACTCCGCCGGGCGCGGTGGCGAACCGGCGCTCCCTGGAGTTCCGGCTGATACGGCCTGCCGACGCGCTCCCTGGCCGCGACTACTTCGACGTGGAGGCCCAGCGCTTCATCCAGACGCCGGCCCTCGACCCCTCACTTGCGCCGACGACCTAGGCGCGCTCAACAGCGAGATCGAGATGGCCACCGAAAAGACGGACGACGCATTCTTCGATGGGCGTCGCAACTTCAGCCAGGACGACAAGGTCGAGGCGATGCTCGAAGAGCATTTCGAACGCTTCGCCGTCAGCAAGCGGGAGATCTGGCGGAACTTCCAAATCTACACCCGACGCGTCTTCCTGAAGCGGTTCCTCGCCCATTACGAGCTCTACCAGCGGGTCGTGAACCTGCCCGGCGATATCGTCGAGCTCGGCGTCTACCGGGGCGCGTCGCTGATGAGCTGGGCGAACTTCCTCGAGATCCGCAACATGGGCGACCGGCACAAGAAGGTCGTCGGCTTCGACAATTTCAAGGGCTTCGGCGACCTGGACGAGAAGGACGGCAAGGAGGATCCCAAGTTCGGCAAGACCTCAGGAGGTTTCTCGAGCACCGAATTCGAGGACCAGCTGCGGCACGCGATCAGCATCTTCGATGAGGACCGCTTCATTCCGTACAAGCCCCGGATCCACCTGGTGAAGGGCGACATCGAGGCGACCGTCCCCCAATACGTGGAGGACAATCCCGGGATGCGGATTTGCCTCCTTCACTTCGACGCCGATCTCTATCGGCCGACGCTGATCGCGCTCGAGCACCTCTGGCCGCTCATCGTCCCGGGCGGCGTCGTGGCATTCGACGAGTACGCCATTCCGCCCTGGGAAGGCGAAAGCCGCGCCGTCGACGAGTTCTTCGCCGGCCGCAAGGTGCGGATCGAGCGGTTCGACTGGGCCAGCAATCCCGGCGGCTACATCGTCAAGGACTGAGCGACAGGAAGGGGACGGACAGGTGCGAGCCTGCGAGACACTGGCGCTACTCGAGGGCGAGCCTATCGGCTTCGTCGACGTCGGCGCGCGCGACTTCCTGCACCCGCTCATCGATCCGATCGCCCAGGCGGTCGCCGTCCTGGGCTTCGAGCCGGACCGCGCCGAGTGCGAGCGCATGCAGGCCGACGCGGCGCTCCGCGCCCGCTACGCCGACGTGCAGCTGGAACCGATCGCGCTCGCCGACCGGGACGGCCCGGCGGTGCTCCATGAGATCGTCGCGCCCACCAACAGTTCGCTGCGCCCGACCAATCCGGTCTTCGTGAACCGCTACGAGATGAGCAAGTGGCGCGAGGTCGGGCAGACCGAGCTGCAGACGACGACGCTGGACGCCATCCTCTTCGGCGCGCGGGCCGGCGAACCCCACTGGGGCGAGGCGATCAAGGTGGACACCCAGGGGACCGAACACGAGATCCTGGTCGGAGCGCGGCGCACGTTGCAGGAGCGCACCGTGTTCGCCTGCGTCGAGGTGTCGTTCTGCGAACTCTATGTCGGGCAGAAGCTGTTCGCCGAGGTGGAGCTGCTGATGCGCGACTGTGGCCTCTCGTTCTATGGCTTCGACAACACCTTCACGCGGTCGCGGCGCACGCTCGACAAGCGCCGCCAATGGGGTCGCGAGCGGATGTTTCAGGCCGATGCGCTGTTCTTCCGCGATCCCGGGGACCCGCAACAGATCGGGCGCGAGGCGACGCACCGCCAGCGGGCGGTCGCCGGCGTCTTCGCGGCTCTGTCGGGCTATCACGATTTCGCTCTCGAGCTCCTGGAGCCGCTCGGCGAGGCCGCCGGCCCGGTGCGGGACCTCGTTATGGAGGGGGCGCGACTGACACCGGAGGCCACCGCCGCCGAAGCGCTCCGGCTCGCCGAGTCCGTCCGCGAGCGGCCGTCCGACGCCAACGTCCTGGTGGGCAAGTTCGTGGATCAGCGGCGGGCGCTGAACGACTACTTCGACGTCCCTCTCTGACGGCTCACGCCGGCCGCCAGGCGATGAACGAATAGGCTTCGTGGTAGAGGTTTCCCAGGCGCACTCGCCCCTGGTCGACGATCTCCACCCGTCCCGCCGCGGCATGCGCCGCGAGCGATTCCATCAGGCCCTGCAGGTAGCCACGCGCCAGATGGTAGCGGGCCGCGATGTCGTCGAACGGCCAGGCCCGGTCGTAGAACTCCAGGATCGGCTCGATGTGGAGCACCGTGCGTGGCCGGGCGGCGACCAGGTGGTCCACCGTCGCCGGCGCGGCCGGGCCCAGCTGTTCGAGCGCGTGGACAGTGAGGACGTCCGTCCCGGGACCGATGCGGAGCGCCGCGGCGCCCTCCCCTGTCAGCATGTCGTAGCGGGCCGACTCGATCGGCCGCCCGAGCCCGCGCGCGATGCGAGCCACGATGTCCTGCGACGCCTCGGCCCAGTCGGCGCCCATGAGCTGGGCCCGCGGGAACAGGCCGGCGGCGACGATCAGGTTCATGCCGGTGCCGCAGCCGAGCTCCACGATCCGCGCCGGATCGTCGCCGAACGCCCGCAGCATCAGCAACCGGCGCACCGCAATCCCGGTCCAGTACTCGAACTCGGGCGTGTCCGGCGTCCAGTAGTCCCCCGCCATCCGGACTTCGACGTTGTCGTGGAAATACTGGGGTTTGAGCGCGGCTAGGGTGACCGGCCCAGCCTCGCCAAGCCCTTCGGCGACCTCGCTCCAGCCGCGCTGCCAGACCGCCAGGTCCTCGCCCGCCCCCACCACCCGAAACGCACGCCGGGCGATGAGGTCCTCCACGTGCTGCTCGATCGCCTCGCGCCGGGCGTCGGACACACGCCGCGCCCGCAGGGTGGGAAGGTCTGCAGCGGCGAGCCGGAACTCCGCCTCCGAAACCTCGCCGCCCAAGATCGCCTGGAGCAGTTGGCGGGAGAACCCGACCTCGGACGCCTCAGGCTCGGACAAGCTTGACTTCCTCACGCCGCGCCGTCGTCCCGGGGCGGAAGGGCGCGCCTTCGCGCACGTAGGTGTTGAGGATCACGTAGCGGCTCTGCGCCGACCGGTTCGGGTGGGACCCATGGACAACGTAGCCGTGGATCAGGACGACCGAACCCTTGGGCGCGACAATGTCCACGCGCGGCGTCCCGGGCGGCAGAACCGTCTCCTCGTCGACGGACTGGCGACGATCCCCGCCCCTGGCTTCCGCGGCGCGGACGGGCAGCTTCCCCGCGGCATGCGTGCCCGGGAAGGCGTAGAGCCCCCCGTTGCCGGGGCCGGTGTCGACCAAGGCCACCCACGCCGAGGCGAAGGCGTCGCCGGGCGCCTCGACGAAGTAGTTGTCCTGATGCTGCGCCAGGCCGTTGCGGTTCGGGGGCGTGAAGTAGAACTGGGTCTGGATCCCGACGACGGGGCCGCCGCAGACGCGGTCCATCATCGCCACGATCCTCGGATGGCTCATCAGCTCGCCGAACCCGGGCGCCAGCCGGTGAATCTGCATGATCGGGAGTTGGCCGCCCGCCTGCGCCGCGTCGACCCGCACCGCCGCGGCGACCAGAGCGTCGCAGGTCGCCGGCGCGAGGACGTCCGGCTCGACGAAATAGCCATCCCGCTCGTAGGCGGCCAGCGCCTCGGCTGGACGGGTCGCAAAAGTCGCCGGCTCGGGCGCCACCTCGTCCTCCGTCCTCAGAAGGGCCCGCGGAACTTCTTGTAGATGTCGCTCATCGTCGTCTCCGCGGGCAAGGGCTCGCCGTGGGCGGGACGTCCCCGCACCAGCGCCGCGGCGGCGTCCACCACGTTCGCGAGGTTCGGATAGTAGAGGTCCTCCAGGGACTTGGCAGTCGGGCACGGCGCGGGCGCCATCGTCAGGGCGCGGACGGGCGCCTTCAGAGCCTGCGGCGCCGTCTGGGCGACGATGCGGCAGACCTCGGCGGTGACGCCGAAGGCCGCCCAACTCGTATCCAGGACCAGCAGCCGGCCGGTCCGGCGAACGGACTCGAGGATCAGGGCGTGGTCGATATGGCTGATGCAATGCAGGTCGATGATCTCGACCTCGATCCCGCTGTGTTCCTGCAGCCAGCGCGCCGCGCGGCGGGCTTCCAGCACCATGATCGAGCAGGCGACGATCGTCAGGTGGTCGCCCCGCCGGACCAGGCGCGACGTCAGGGGGTCGGCGACCTGCGCGACCTCGGACCGTTCCACCTCGAAGTCCAGGTTGTAGAGCATCCGGTGCTCGAAGGTGATGACCGGCCCGCGGTGCCGCGACACGAGGTAGGGGTAGGTGTCGAGCACAGTCTGCGCCGACGAAGGCATGACGACGGTCAGCCCCGGGATGTGCGCGAACAGAGACTGCAGGCTCTGCGAGTGCTGCGCCCCCTGTCCCCAACTGCGACCGACGACGGTCCGGATCATCAAAGGAAGCTCGTAGAGGCCGCCGAACATGTAGCGGTACTTGGCGATCAGGTTGATGATCTGGTTGGCGGACAGGAGCACGAAGTCCGAGCGGATGTGCGTCAGGATCGGGTAGACGCCGTTCAGCGCCATGCCGAGCGCCATGCCCGTCATGCCCTCTTCCATCAGCGGCATGTCCCGCACGCGGTCGCCGCCGTAGGCCTGCGCCAGTCCTGTTGTGGATCCGAAAATGCCCTTGAAGTCGTCCGCGCCCTGGCCGAGCACCAGGGCGTCCGGGTTGGCGGCCAGCGCTGCGTTCATCGCCTCGCGCAGGGCGTCGGCGTACGAGAGGGTTTCGCGCGCCTCGGCGACGGCCGGCTTGAGGGTCATGGACACGGGAGACTGGTTCCTGCGGTCTGGATCACACGTCGGTCAGCAGTTCTTCCAGGCCCGGCGCCGGGCTGCGCGACGCTGCGGCCACGGCCGCCTCGATCTCAGCGTCGATGCCGGGCAGCAGGCGGGCGCGTCGCGCGGTGTCCTGCGCCAGCGGATCGCGCGCTAGCCAGGCCTCGAACGGCTCCTTGGGCCGGTAGCCGAAATGGAAGTCGTCGCCCGTGCCCACGTGTTCCTTGTACCGGAAGGTCGCCGCCTCGATGAACTGCGGACCGGATCCGGCCCGGATCGCCGAAGCGGCCGCCTCGCAGGCCGCGCGCACCGCCAGAACGTCCCAGCCCGCGTCCACCCGCGTGTAAGGGAAGCCGTAGAGCCGGGCCATGTCTTCGATCCGGAAGGCATGGCGGCTGTCGAGGTGGGAGTGCACCGCCAGCTTGTTGTTCTCGCACAGGAACAGCACCGGCGCTTTGGAGAGGGCGGCGTAGTTGAAGCTCTCGTGGGCGACCCCTTCCTCTAGGGAGCCGTCTCCGAACACGCAGGCGATGACTTGGTCGGTCTTGCGGTGCTGCGCTGCCACCGCGGCGCCGACCGCGTGGGGCAGGTGGCTGGCGACCACGGCCGACGAACCCATGAAGCCGCGATCGGGGTAGGTCAGGTGCATCGACCCCGCCTTGCCCTTGGACACGCCGCCGATCCGGCCCATCAGTTCGGCGAACATCTGGGTGAGGTCCCCGCCCACTCCGATGTAGAGCGCGTGACTGCGATACGAGCCGAACACGAGGTCCCCGGGCCGCAAGGTGGCGCAGAGTCCTACGGAAACAGCTTCCTGGCCGATCGACAGATGCACAGGGCTCTGGATCAGGTCAGACGGATACAGTTCGATGATCTTTTCTTCGACGCGACGGATCAGCAGCGCCTGGCGGAATAGGGATTCGTAGATTTCCTCACCAGACTCGCCAACCATTACTTCTCGACACCTTCGGCAAGCCGGCTTCGGCAGGGACGCCCACCCGCGCAAGAAACAGACCTGACCGACGCCCGTCAAGCCGGGCGATGTGCGCTGGCGGCGTCCGGGGCGCGATGCTAGAGCAACGCCCCGCCGAAGCCCGCGAGGTCGCTGAATGACGCCAAGACCGCTGGCCTGGGTGACGGGCGCGAGCCGTGGCGTCGGCCGGGCGATCGCGCTGGCGCTGGCCGATGCGGGATACGACTTGATCCTTTCGGCGCGCGCGCCATCCGACGGTCTCGACGAGACCCTCCGCCTCGCCACGGCGAGAGGCGCCGCCGGCCGCACCGTGACGTTCGACCTCGCCGATGCGGCCGGGATCGACGCGGCCGTCCGGGGCCTGGGATCGGACCGGACCCGCTTCGCCGTCCTCGTCAACAACGCTGCCAATGCCGGAGAGCGGACGCCACTCGCAGATGCCCGGCTCGAGATGATCGACGCCGTGCTCGACGCCAACCTCCGCGGCGCCCTGCTCATGTGCCGCGCCGCTCTGCCACTGCTCGAGGCCCGCGGCGGCGGCTCGATCGTCAACATCAGCGCTCAGGCCGCCTCCTTCGGCGGCCGCGGCCTGGCGGTGTATTCTGCCAGCAAGGCGGCCCTGAACGGCCTCACGGTGGCGCTGGCGCGCGAGGCGGCGCCCCTCAAGGTCAGGATCAACGCCGTCAGCCCCGGCCCGGTCCTTACCGACGCCATCCTGACGTTGCCCGAGGCCCGCCGCGATGAGATGCAGGCCGAGCTGCCCCTCGGGCGATTCTGCGAGCCCGACGAGGTGGCCAAGGTCGTGGCCTGGCTGGTTTCCGATCAGGCAAGCTATGTGAGCGGGGCCATCGTGCCGGTGCACGGGGCGCGCTAGGTCGTTTCGAGGGAGTAAGTTCAGCGTGATCCAGGAGGAGGTGCGGTCCGCCGCACGCGGGAAGACCGCCGTCGTGACCGGCGGCACCGGGATGATCGGCCGGGAGGTCGCGCGGATCCTGGCGGATGCCGGCGCGCGCGTCCTCAGCGTCTCCCTCGACCGCCTCGAAGCGACACATCCACGCGTCGAGCAGGTCTACGGCGACCTGACCGACCTCGGGTTTTGCCGCCAGGTGACGCAGGGCGTGGACTGGGTGTGCCACGTGGCCGGGATCAAGGGGTCCATCGAGGTCACCAAGTCGAAGCCCGCGAGCTTCTTCGTGCCCCTCCTGATGATGAACACCAACATCCTGGAGGCGGCGCGGCTGAACCGCTGCGAGAAGGTCGTCTACACCAGTTCCATCGGCGCCTATTCGAGCGCGGAGGTGTTCGTCGAGACCGACCACGACGACGCCCAGCCGCCCATGGACATGTTCCCGGGCTGGGCGAAGCGGATGGCGGAGATGCAGGTCCGCGCTTACGCCCTGCAGTACGCCGCGACGAACTTCGCGGTGGTGCGCCCGTGCAACGTCTACGGGCCGGGCGACAACTTCGATCCCGCCAACGCCATGGTCATCCCGTCGCTGATGGCCCGCGTCGCCGGCGGCGAGCGTCCGCTGCGGATCTGGGGCGACGGATCGGCGGTGCGGGACTTCGCCTTTGCCGCCGATTGCGCGGAGGGCGTCGTCCAGGCGCTCTACTACGGGACCCGGGGCGACTTCGTGAACCTGGGTTCCGGTGAGGGCGTGACGATACGAACGCTGGTGGAGACGATGGCCGAGTTCATCGACTTCGACTACGAGTTCGACGCGAGCAAGCCGGCGGGATTTCCCCGCCGTGTGATGGACATCTCGCGGGCTCGCGACTGGATCGGCTACGCGCCGTCGACCAGCTTGCGGGATGGTCTCGAGGCGACGTGGCGCTGGTACCTCGCCAACCGATCCGAGTACCTGATGCGCAAGAACTATTTCGCCGAAGACGCCAGCTAGGGACAGATCGTGGATCTCAAGGTGACGCGCACGACGCTGGACGGCGTCCTGATGATCGAGCCTCCCACCCGGTTCGAGGATTTCCGGGGCGAGTACGTCGAGACCTACAATCGCGAACTCTACCACGCCGCCGGCGTGACGGCCGATTTCGTGCAAGACGACATTTCGGTGTCGAGCCGCCACGTCCTGCGCGGCCTGCACGGCGACGCGACGACGACCAAGCTCATCTCGTGCCTCCACGGCAGCTTCTACCTGATGGTCGTCAACAACGACCCGTCCTCGGCGCAGTACCGCAAATGGGAGGCCTTCACCCTCTCCGACCGCAACCGCCGCCAGGTCCTCGTGCCGCCGCGCTTCGGGAACGGACACCTGGTCCTCAGCGAGACCGCAATGTTCCACTACAAGCAGGACACCTACTACGACCGCGCCGGGCAGTTCACGCTGCTCTGGAACGACCCCGAGCTCGGCCTCTGGTGGCCCATCGCAGACCCGGTGGTCAGCCGTCGCGACGCCGGCCTCGCCTGATCCTTATCGCCAGTATCCAGGACCCCATGTCTCGTATCGATCTTGCTGGAGCGCGCTGCCTCGTCGCTGGAGGCGCGGGCTTCATCGGCTCCCACCTGGTCCGCCGGCTCGCCGCCGCGGGCGCGCAGGTCCGCGCCACCTACCACGTCAAGCCGCCCCGCGACCCGGACGCCGCCGAGTGGATCCAGGCGGACCTGCGGACGGCCGAGGCGTGCGCCGGCGCGGTCGCCGGGATGGACTACGTCTTCATGTGCGCGGCCAACACGCAGGGCGCGGCGGTGATCCGCCAGCAGCCGCTCGCGCACGTCACGCCCAACGTCCCGATGAACACCTTCCTCATCGACGAGGCGCACAAGGCTGGCGTGAAGCGCTACCTCTTCCTCAGCTCCGGCGCGGCCTATCCGGACACCGGCCACCGTCCCGCCGAAGAGCACGAGATGTTCGCCGCCGATCCAGTGGACGTCTACTTCGCGGTCGCCTGGATGAAGCGCTACGCCGAGATCCTGTGCAGGACCTACGCCACCAAGATCCCCAACCCGATGTCGTGCATCGTCGTGCGGCCTTCGAACGTCTACGGCCCCGGAGACAAGTTCGATTTCGCCGTCTCGCACGTGACCGCGGCGCTGATCCGTCGGGTCGTCGAACGCCAGGACCCCTTCAAGGTGTGGGGCAGTGGCCAGGACGTGCGGGACCTCATCTATATCGACGACTTCATGGACGGCCTCCTGGCGGCGTTCCACGCCGACGACGACTTCCTCGCGGTCAACGTCTGCTCGGGCGAGGGGGTGACCGTCCTGGACATCCTCGAGACGGCGATCGCGGCCGACGGCTTCGACAACGCCAATGTCGTTCTCGACCCGACGATGCCGTCGACCGTGCCCGTCCGCCGGCTCAGCAACGCACTCGCCCGCGAGCGGCTCGGGTTTACGGCGACGACGGACTTGGCGACGGGGATCGCCCGAACGCTGGCCTGGTACCGGGCGCATCCCTTCGAAGGCTGATCCGCCTCACCGCCCGCGCGCCAGCAGTCTGGCCTCGATGGCGGCGGCGATGCGGTGGTCGGCGCAGCCCGGCAGCATCGCCCGCGCCAGGAAAGCCTCGTTGCGGGCGAGGTGACGTCCGGGCGCCTCCGCGAGGAAGACCTCCAGGTCGGTCCGTCCATCGATCGCCGGCAGCGGCGCATAGGCCGACAAGTCCAGCCCGTACCCGAACACGGCCACGCTGCGGCCCGCGCGGACCGCATCCAAGGCGACGGTCGAGGGCGTCGTCAGCACTGCGTCGGCGGCGGCGATGATCGCCGGCGCGGTGAACGGCTCCCATGTGGAATCGGTCGGGTCCAGGAGCAGGACGTTGGGCAGCGCCGGCAGCCGGTCCGCGTTCTTGACGAGCCAGCGCCCGGCATGGTGCGGCTTGACCAGGAACAGCACGTCCGGGCTCGCCGTCGCCACAGCCGAAAGGTCCGCCAACAGCTGCGCCCTGTAGGTCTCGTCGTAGCGTTCCCAGTGCAGGTTCTCGAAGATGCCGATCCGGCGGCGCCACTCGCCAAGGCTCAGGGACGCGGGCGCAGCGGCCGCCGGCGCCGCCTTGGGACACCCCAGCGCCAGCACCTTGGTCCGCGTCTCGGCGGCGACCCAGTCGGGGAGGGCCTCAGCCTGGCCCCAGACGAACACCGTCTCGGCCGCGAAGTCGATGTCCGCCCCATGCTCGGCGTCGCGGTAGTTCAACCCGATATTCTCGAAGCCATGCTGCAACGAGAAGGTCGCCAGTCCGGCCGCCTTCGCCCGCTCGATCGTGCGGCGGCCGGCGCGGTGCGGACCGACGCTCGCGTCACAGGCGCACAGCACGCCGTCGACGCCGTCCAGGGACGGCGCCTCGCCGCGGCGCACTGCGGCCCGCGGTTCGATCTGCGGCGTGATGCCATGGGCCTGCAGCAGGCGCAGGGTCCGCGGCGATTCCCGCGCCAGCCAGTCGGTGACGGTAACCTGCAGGGCCAATGCCCCCCGAGCCATCAGGGCGGTCAGCAGCGGCAGGACGACGTCGATCTCCTGGATGAGGTCGAGGCCTATCAGCAGCACCGGACGCCCCCGTGGCGCCGACCCGGCGGCGTGGCGTGATCGCCCGTCTTGCTCCAGCAGGGACTCCCAGGCCTGCGCAACAGCCTCGGGAGCGAGCCTGCGGGACAGCTCGCGCTGGGCCCGCGCGCCGCTCAGCGGACCGAAGCTCGCGTCGCACGCCAACAGGGAGAGCCCGCGATCCCAGTCGTCCATGACGCAGAGGTCCGCCAGACCGTCGAGAGCCGGATGCGACTCCGCCACCACGGGCGCGCCCGCAAGGAGCGCGGTCCGGACCCAGAGTCCGGGCTCGGGAGAATCGACGGCGCGCCCGCCCATCGCGCACAGCAC
>CAZBXO010000009.1:0-45255 GCA_964495645.1 uncultured Phenylobacterium sp.
CGTTGGTGATGGACGACGCCGACGCGCTGCTGGACTACGCCGACCGCGATCCGGCGGCGAGCCGCGGGGCGGCGGGCGCGATCGGCTACTGCATGAGCGGCCAGTACGCGATCAACGCCGCGGCCCGGCACCCGGAACGCATCGCCTGCGCGGCCTCGATCTACGGCGTGCAGCTGGTCACCGACGCGCCGGACAGCCCGCACCTCGCCGCCCAGAAGACCAGCGCCGAGCTCTACTTCGCCTGCGCCGAGACCGACCGCTGGGCGCCGCTGGAGATGGTGGAGGCGCTCGACGCTTCGCTGAAGTCGGCGGGCCTCAACGCCGAGGTCGAGCTCTATCCCGGCGTCGAGCACGGCTTCGCCTTCCCGCAGCGGGCGGTCTACGACAAGCCGTCGGCGGAGCGGCACTGGGAGCGGCTGTTCGCTCTGTTCAAACGGAACCTGGGGTGAGCGACATGGCGGATGGCTTCGCGCAGGGCCTGGTGGTGGATCGCTTCGCGGCGGTTCGCACGCAGTTCGACGAGAACTTCGACAAGGGCCTGGAGCTCGGCGCCTGCTTCTGCGCCACGGTCGAGGGCGAGACGGTGGTCGATATCTGGGGCGGCTGGGCGGACGTCGCCAAGACGAAGCCCTGGGAACGCGACACCATCGTCAACGTCTACTCGACCACCAAGACAATGACGGCGCTCTCGGCCCTCATGGTCGCCGACCGCGGCCTGATCGACTTCGCAGCCCCCGTGGCCCGCTACTGGCCGGAGTTCGCGCAAAACGGGAAGGAGCGCGTCACCGTCGGTCACCTCATGAGCCATTCGTCCGGCCTGTCCGGCTGGAAGCAGAAGATCACCACCGAGGACCTCTACGACTGGGAGAAGATGACCTCGCTGCTCGCCGCCCAGGCGCCCTTCTGGGAGCCGGGCACGGCGTCCGGTTACCACGCCATCACCCAGGGCTACCTGGTGGGCGAGGTGATCCGCCGGGTGACCGGCCAGTCGCTGGGGACCTTCTTCCGCAAGGAGATCGCCGAGCCGCTGGGCGCCGACTTCTGGATCGGCCTGCCGGCGTCCGAGGACGACCGCGTCGCCGAGCTGATCCCGCCGCCGCCGGGCGCGGCCGTCGGCGACCAACGCAACGAGACCGAGATCCAGCGCAACATGTCGTCGAACCCCGGGATCGACGTCTCGGCCACCAAGACCCGCGGCTGGCGCGGCGCGGAGATCGGCGCGGCCGGCGGCACGGGCAACGCCCGCTCGGTGGCGGAGATCCACACCATCCTGGCCAACGGAGGCGTGGCCAAGGGCAAGCGCTTCATGTCCGAGGCCGGCTGCAGGAAGGCGCTGGAGCTGCAGATCGAGGGGAACGACCTGATCCTCGGGCCGGCGCGCTTTGGCCTGGGCTTCGGCCTCGGCGGCGCGACCATGCCGCTCCCCAGCCCGAGCTCGATGTTCTGGGGCGGCTACGGCGGCTCGCTGATCATCATCGACATGGATGCCCGGACTACGCTGGCTTACGTCATGAACCTGATGCAGGGCACCACCACCGGGGACATGCGCGGCCTGGGACTCTGCATGGCGATGTGGGGCGCGCTGGGGCTGATCTAGCTGACGTTGAAGATAAGGACGCGCGCCGCCACGGCCAGCACGACGGCCGCGCCCCCGATGCGGAGCCAGCGTGGCCGCAAGAGCGTGACCGAGGTCCCGAGCACGACCGCGGCGAGCAGCCACTGGCTTGCCGCGAACGACAGGGCGTCCCCGCTCGGGTTGGTGCGGCGCCACAGCTCGTAGTCGAGCGGCAGGGCGACGAACAGCATGAGGGCGATCATCACCGCCTTCCAGCCGAGTCCATGGCGATCCTCGTACGCGAGGAGGTCCAGCTGGCCCTCCTCGGGCACACGCGGCGAGACCAGCGCACAGCTGAAATAGACGCCGACGGCATAGGCCATCTGGCCTCCGAACCGGGCGCCGGTGATGTTCAGGCCCAGGTAGGCGCTGAGCGACATCCAGGCCAGGATGGCGTTGAACAGGACGGCCAGCATCCAGATCGCGTGTGAGGCCGAGAACGTCACCCGCGCCCGGGCGATCCAGAGCTCCGCGCACGACTGAAGGACGTGGGTGATGGCGATCGCATAGATGAACGACATCAGCGTCGCTGCGATCTCGAACTGGTCCATGCTGGCCCCCCGGCGTGACCCGAGCTTAGCCGTTCGGCGGCGTGGGGGAAGGCCGGCTCAGAACGGCTCGGCCCACGGCCGCAGGTCGAGTTCCAGGGTCCAGGCGCTGCGGTGCTGCCGGTGGAGATACCAGTAGCTGTCGGCGATCGCGTCGATATTGAGCATGCCGTCGGGGCCGCGCTCTTCCTTCAGTTGCGGCCGCAAGGTGAGCAGGCGTTCGCCCTCTATGCCGCCGTCCACCACCACGTGGCCGACATGGATGCCCTGCGGGCCGAACTCGCGCGCCAGGCTCTGGGCGAGGCCGCGCAGCGCCGCCTTGGCGGCGGCGAACGGGGCGAAGTTGGCCTTGCCGCGCAGCGAGCCGCTGGCGCCGGTGAAGATCAGCGTGCCGCCGCCGTTTGCGAGCAGCCGCGGGATCGCCGCCTGGGCGGTCTGGAAGCCGCCGAGGGCGTGTTCGCGCCAGTGCCCCTCGAAACGCTCCTCGCTGACCTGCAGGAAGGGCGCAGGACGGTTGGATCCGGCGTTGTGGACCACCACGGCGAGCGGCGCCAGCGCCTCCGCCGCGGCGGCGAAACGCTGGGCGTCGGCGGCGACGGAGCCATCGCCGACCTCCGCGGCGATCGTGGCGCCGGAACGGGCGAGGTCGGCCCGCGTCGCCTCCAGCTTCTCGGCGTTGCGGCCGGCGATCAGCACCGGATGACCCTCGCGGGCGAAACGGCGTGCGATCGCCGCGCCCAGACCGTAGGACGAGCCGACGCCGACGATCAGGACCGAGCCCGTCACGAGCGACCGCCTTCGAGGGCGACGGTCACCTTGGCCGAGAGACCGGGACGCAGCCGCGCAACGTCAGGCTGGTTGGGCTCGAAGCGGAGGCGGACCGGCACGCGCTGGACGATCTTGGTGAAGTTGCCCACACCCGGCTCGAACGGCAGCATCGCAAACTGCGACGCGGACCCGGGCGCGAAGCTCTCTACGTGGGCCCTGAGCTTCACGCCGGGCAGGGCGTCGACGGTGACCCGCGCGGCCTGGCCAGCCAGCATCCGCGCCGTCTGGGTCTCTTTGAAGTTGGCGGTGACGTAGAGCCGGTGGACGGGCTCGATGACCAGAAGGCGTGAGCCGGGCTGGACGTAGTCGCCCACGTTCGCCTGACGATCGCCGACCACCCCATCGATGGGCGCCCGGACCTGGACGTGGGCCTCGTCCTGACGGGCGAGGGCGAGGGCGGCGACGGCGCGCTCGCGCTGGGCCTCTGCCTGGGCCACGGCGGCGGCGAGTTCGCCGCGGCGGCCGCGGACGGCGTCGGCGCTTGAACGGCTCATGGCCAGCGTCGCGCGAGTGCGCCGGGCGGCCGCGTCGGCGGCGACGGCGATGGTCTGGACACGATCCGCGTCGCGGCGGGGCGCCCAGCCGGCCTTCACCAATTCGGCGTAGCGACCCCAATCGGCCTTGGCGCGCACGGCCTCGGCGTCGGCGGCGGCGATGGCGGTTTCGGCTTCCTGTACGGCGGAGGCGGCCACGGCCTCCTCGGCGCCGTGGCGGGCGAGGGCGGCGCGGGCGGCTTGAAGTCCCGCATCGGCCAGGGCGACGTCGCCTTCGGCGGCCGCGAGGCGCGCGGCGTATTCCTCGGAGTCCAGGCGCACCAGCACCTGGCCGGCCCTCACCGGCTGATTGTCCGCGACGAGCACTTCGACCACATGGCCCTTCAGGCGCGGCGCGACGATGGTCTCGTCGGCTCGCACGTAGGCGTTGTCGGTGGCCGCCGAGCGCCCGGCCGCGTGGATCCAGGCGTACCCCCCGCCTGCCGCCACCAGCGCCGCGGCGAGGACGACGAGCGGCCGCGAGAGACGCGGCCTGCGGGGCTTCTGCACGGGAGCCGCGCTGGTCTCGTCGATGGTTTCCATCTTCATGGTCACGGCTCCAAGAGGCCCATGCGGGCCTTGATCCGGGTGCGGCCTTCGTCGAGCAGCCGATCGGAGAGCGCCTCGTCCGATACGGCGCGGGCGAGCGCCACCGTGCCGGCCATCTCGGCCACCAGCGATGCGGCCAGGCTCTCCCGCCGCGTCTCGCCGGTGGCGACCCCAGAGGGCAGCCAGGCCGCGACGCGGCCGATCAGGGCTTTCACGCCGGCGTCGAAGGCGTCGCGAACCGGCTGCGGCTGGCGCGGCAGGTCGCTCTCCAGCGCCACGATCGGACAGCCGCTCCGACGGTTGTCGCGGTGCTCGCGGCTGACATACGAGTCCACCACCGCGGCCAGCGCCTCCCGGGCTGCGAGCCCCTCGGTCATGCGGGCGTAGCGCCGCCGGCTCTGGGCGAAGGCCTCCTCCACCGCCGCCGCGACCAGCGCCTGCTTGGACGGGAAGTGAGCGTAGAAGCCGCCGTGGGTCAGGCCAGCCTCGGCCATGATCTCCGCCACGCCGACGCCGTCAGGGCCCTTCGCGCGCACCTGCGCGGCGGCGATCTGGAGCACCTTGGCCCGTGTCGCATCCTTGTGACCCTGGGAGTAGCGCATCGCAGCGACCGCCTTTATATGATGACTATCATACTAAGCGCGCGCCCGCCCCACCGCAAGACCCGAGCCCTGGATGACCCTCGCCGAAGCCGCCGCGCTCCCCGTCCCGCCCAGCCCGGCCGCCCTGCCGGATCGGCGCAAGCTGGCCATTTTCGCGATCATGGCCTTCGGCCAGTTCATGGCGCTGCTCGACATCCAGATCGTGGCGGCGTCGCTGAACTCGATCCAGGCGGGGCTGTCGGCCGGGCCCGACGAGATCGCCTGGGTGCAGACCGCCTACCTGATGGCCGAGATCGTGATGATCCCGCTGGCGGCGTTCCTCTCGCAGGCGCTTTCGACGCGTTGGCTGTTCACGCTCTCGGCGGGACTCTTCACGCTCTCCAGCCTGCTGTGCGGGCTGGCCTGGAACATCGAGTCGATGATCGCCTTTCGCGCCCTGCAGGGCTTCACCGGCGGGGCGATGGTGCCGCTGGTGTTCGCCACGGGCTTCCAGATGTTCGAGGGGCCGAAGCGGGCCATGATCCCCGCGATCCTGGGCATGGTCTCGACCTTGGCTCCCACCATCGGGCCCAGTGTCGGCGGGTGGATCACCGACGTGGCCGACTGGCGGTGGCTGTTCTTCATGAACCTGGGGCCCGGGCTGATCGTGACGGCGGTCTTCCCGTTCCTCGGGAAGGTGGACCACGCCACCCCCGCCATGCTGCGAAGGATCGACTGGCTGCACGTGGCCTCGCTGGCGGTGTTCCTCGGCGGGCTGCAATTCGTCCTGGAGGAGGGACCGCGGCACGAGTGGCTGAACGATCCGAAGGTGGCCACGGCGGCCTGGATCTCGCTGGTGGCCGCGATCGTCTTCTTCGAGCGCTCGTTCTTCTCGTCGGCCCCGGTCGTGAAGCTGACGGTGTTCCGACGCCCCACCTTCGTGATGGCCTGCGTGCTGAACGTTGTGATCGGGTTCGGCCTCTATGCGGCGACCTACCTGACGCCGGTCTACCTGGGCCGGGTGCGCGACTTCTCCAGCCTCGACATCGGCGCCACGGTGTTCGTCACGGGCTTGGCCATGGTCATCACGACGCCAATCTCGGCGCGGCTCTCGACGCGAGTGGACGGGCGCTACACGGTGACCGTCGGCTTCCTGTTGTTCGCCGCGGCCCTGTGGGCGTTCTCGCTGATTTCCGACGACTGGGGCTTCCGCGAACTGCTCGCGCCGCAGGTGTTGCGAGGGCTCGCCATCTCGCTCTGCATCGTCCCCACCGTGGGGATGGCGCTGAACGGCTGGGCGCCGGCCGAGCTGCGCTACGCGTCCGGCCTCTTCAACCTGATGCGCAACCTCGGTGGCGCAGTGGGGATCGCCGTGGTCACCACCTGGCTCGGCGACTTCGGGCGCGAGCACGCGGCCAGCCTGAGCGCCGCCATGGGCGAGAGTCCGCAGGGCGCGCGCGAGGCGATGGCCGGGCTGGCGCAGCTGGCGGCCGCGTGGACGCCGGACCCGGAGCGGGCGGTCGCGATGGCGAGGGGCGTCATGGCCCGTGTCGTCGGCCGCGAGGCGCTGACGCTGGCGTTCGCCGACACCTTCCGGCTGATGTCGTTCGTGTTCCTGGCGGCGCTGGTGTTGGTGCCGTTCGCCAAGCCGGCGCCGGGCGCGCCCGGCGGCCCGCCCGTACAGGAGCGCTAGTCCGGGCGCTGCGCGACCACTGGCGGGACCCAGCCGGGCTCGAGGCTCTTGGAGGGGTGCGAGGCGGTGACCATGCCGAGGAACGGCGGGGCGATCTCGTAGCCCAGGAGCGCCTGCGCGCGCGGGCTCATCTCGCGCACCTGCTCGCGCGGCACCGAGAGCCAGAAGTTCTCCTGCGGCCGGGCCCAGGGTTCGCAGTATTGGTTGGTGAAGGCCAGCCGCGGCCTGTCGGTGACGTTGGCGCCGCCGCGGTGCAGGAGCGTGCCCATGAACACCAGCGCCGAACCGGCGGGCATCTCCATGGCCACGAGCTTCGCTTCCAACGAGGCGCCCAGGTCGCCGTAGAGCGGATCCTCGTCCTTGCCGCCCCAGAGGTGGCTCCCGGGGATGATCTCCGTCGCGCCGTTGGCCTTGGTGAAATCGTCGATGGCGCCGATCACGCTGATGCCGATCGGCGGCCGGGGCCGCGGCTGGCGATAGAAGCCGTCGTCCGAATGGATGTTCTGCGGCGTCTCGCCGGGTCCCAGGTCGATCGCGTGGCTGGCGGAGAGCAGGAAGTTGGGCTGCAGGAAGCGCCCGATCAGCGTCATCAGCCGCTCATCCGCCGCGATGTCCTCGAAGATCTTCCCGCGCGCCACCAGCGTGTAGGTCCGCTCGGTCTTGAAGCCCTCGAAGTCGTTGCGGCCGCTGTGCGTGCCCTTGTAGGGCGAGAGGTCCGCGCGGAAGGCAGCGATCTGCGCCGCCGTCAGGAACCCCTCGATCACGGTGTAGCCCTGGGCGCGCATGGCGGCCTCGTGGGCGTCGACATCGAACGTCTGCGGGCGGTCCATTTGGCTTGCCTTGCGTCGCGCTAGTGTATCATGCCCGCCGAACGACGTTGGGGAAGACTGATGACCGAACTTGCCATCCGCCGCGTGGCGGGCGCCCTGGGCGCCGAGATCCAGGGCGTGGACCTCTCGAAGCCGCTCTCCGACGCCACGATCGCAGCGATCCGCGCGGCGCTGGTCGAGCACCAGGTGATCTTCTTCCGCGACCAGGACCTGACGCCCGCCCAGCAGACGGCCTTCGGCGCGCGCTTCGGGCCGCTGAACATCCACCCCTATGTCGCCGGGATGGCCGGCCAGCCGGAGGTGATGGAGATCGTCAAGGAGCCCGCCGACCGGATCAACTTCGGTGGCGGCTGGCACTCCGACATGAGCTTTCTCGAGCGGCCGGCGATCGGCTCGATCCTCTACGCCGTGGAGGTGCCCGAGTTCGGCGGCGACACCCTGTTCGCCAGCCAGGCGGCCGCCTACGACGCGCTTTCGGACGGGCTCAAGCGCACGCTGGAGGGCCTGAACGCCGTCCACTCCGCGTCCAAGGAGTACTCGTCGCAGGGCCACTCGGCGCAGAAGCGGGAGTCGATGCAGGTGGCCGAGGCCGACGGCTACGTCGGCGAGTACGTCCACCCGATCGTGCTCGTCCACCCGGAGAGCGGCCGCAAGGCGCTCTACGTGAACCCGGCCTTCACGCTGAAGATCGACGGCTGGAAGACCAGCGAGTCCAAGGCGCTGCTCGGCTACCTGTTCGAACACTGCGGCTATGAGGGCTTCACCTGCCGGTTCCGCTGGCAGAAGGGCTCGGTCGCCTTCTGGGACAACCGCTCCGTCTGGCACTTCGCGCTCAACGACTATCCCGGCCAGCGCCGCCACATGCGCCGCGTCACCGTCGATCCGTGGCCGGCTGCGGACGCTCGCGAGCGGGCTGCCTAGACCACTGCGACCACCGCCGCCTCGATAGCGCTCAGCGTTCGCCCGCCGAAGAAGCGGCCGAAGGCGGCCGTCGCCCGGCCGTTTCGGTCGAACACGAACGTGCGGGGCAGCGCCAGCTTGGCCTGCCCGGTCATCGCCAGGTAGAGGCCGCGTCCGTCGAGCCCCTGCGTGTAGGTCATCCGCGCCTTCTGGCGGAAGGCGTTCAGCCGCGCCTCGTCGGCCTTGGTGTCGACGTTCACGCCGACGATGGCGAGCGTCGAGTCCGGCAGGCGGCCGCGCAGCTCCGCCAGCTTGCGGCCCTCGATGGCGCAGGGCGCACACCAGGTCGCCCAGAAGCTGACGACCGTGGGCCGCGGCGGCCCGATCAGCCGGCCCAGCGTGGTCGGCCGCCCATCGAAATCCCTCAGGCCCACGTCGCGGTAGCGCTCCAGGGGACCTGGCAGGATCGGCTGGTCTTCCAGGGGCCGCGCGGCCGCGCATAGGCCGCCCGCAGCCAACCCCAGCATCGCCTCGCGTCGCCCCAGCATGCCCCGCAACCTCCCCAGACTTCATCGCCGAGCTTTCATAGCCAAGCTTGGGCGGGCGGAGATGAACCGAAGCTGACCGGCGTTCTGCGGGCTATTTCGCCATGCCGGCCATGGCGATCACCGCCGATAGGCCCACCGCCATGCCGCGCAGGCTCTCCGGCTTGGCGACGTCGATCCACTCGTCGACCGAGTGGGCGCGCCCGCCGTCGCCGCCCGAGCCGATGGTGACCGCCGGGATGCCCAGGCTGATCGGGATGTTGCTGTCGGTGGAGCCGGCGCCCAGCACGGGCTTGTAACCGGCCGCCTTCACGGCCTCGGTCGTGACCTTGACGATCTCGGCATCCGGGCTGGTCTCTCCGGTCGGCCGCTCGCCGATCAGGCGAAGGTTCGCGGTGATCCGGCCGACGCGCGTGGACCGGGCGGCGTTCTCCATGCCAACGGACTCGCGCACGATCTGCAGGAAGCGGCGGTCCAGCTGGGCCAGCTGCTCGGCGTTCTCGGAGCGCATGTCGACCTCGAGCCACACGCTGTCGGGGATAGCGTTCACCGAAGTGCCGCCGCCGATCATGCTGGTTGCGTAGGTGGTCTTGGGCGCCTCGGGCATGCGCAGCTTGTTGAGCTCGACGATCGCCGTGCCGGCCGCCGCCATCGGATTGACGATGCCGAACGCGCCGTAACTGTGCCCGCCCGGACCGCGGAACGTCACCCGGTAGCGCCGGGAACCGACCGCGCCGTAGGTCACCCGCTCGGCCGAGGTGCCGTCCATCGAGAAGAAAGCGGCGATGCGGTCCTTGTACTTGCCCTTGGTGAAGAGGTGGCGCACCCCGCGCAGGTCGCCCGCGCCTTCTTCGCCCACGTCGCCGACGAAGAGGATGTCCTTCTTCGTCCGGATCCTCCCGGCGTCGAGCGCGCGGACGTAGCCCAGCAGCACCGCCAGCGCGTGGGTGTCGTCGCCGATGCCCGGCGCGTAGAGCCTGGTCCCGTCGCGGCGCACCTTGATGCGGGTCGTCTCCGGAAAGACGGTGTCCAGGTGCGCCGCCAGCACCACCACCGGCCCGCCGGCGGGTCCCGTTCCGCGGCGCAGGCCCATGGCGTTGCCCTCGGCGTCGATCTCCACGTCGGTGAGGCCATGTTCGCGCAGCAGCGCCGCATAGGCCTCGCCGCGGGCCTTCTCCTTGAACGGCGGCGCCGGGATCTCGGTCAGGCGGACCGTGTCCTCGACGATCCGGTCGTGGTCGGCGTCCAGCTTCGCCTGCGCGGCCTTGAATTCGGCGCTGGCGCGGATCGCAGCGATCGTCTGGGCGGGGGAGGGGGGAGGCTTCGGCTTCGGGGCGGAAATGGCCGCGCCCGTCAGCGCCAGGCTGGCCAGGACGGCGAGCGCCGGCCGCACGACAGGTTTCATCGGCTTCATCCCCTCGAAGGCGCGGAAGCTAAGCCGATCCGGCCTCGGCGCGGAAGAGTGCGGGGCACGGCCTTGCGCATTACGGCGAATTAAGGGGCCGCGGGTTGCCGGCGCCACGGCAGCGCGCCTAAGCCTTCGGCGTCACATGCGTAACGCCGGAGCGTCCCCAAGGTGCTGAGCCGCCGTCTCCTCCTCCTCTCCACCGGCGCCGCAGCCCTATCGTCCCGCGCCGGCGCCCAACCCGCGGCGGGGCCGCAACAACAGCTCTCCGTCCTGTTCGACCGGTTCTTCGAGGAGACGCTGGACGAGTCGCCCGAGCTCGTGACTTCACTTGGCCTCGACAAGGGCGCGCGCGCCGCCGCCAAGGGCAAGCTGTCGGATCGCTCGATCGCCAGCCAGGACCGCGACCGGGCGCGCAACCTCGACCAGATGCGGCGGCTGAAAGCCGTCGATCGCAAGGCCCTCTCCGGCGCCGCGGCGGTCAACTACGACAGCCTGCTGTTCGACATGGAGGCCTACGAGGCGCGGGCGTCGCGCTTCACGTACGGCGACGGCGGCGGGCCCTACATCCTGTCGCAGATCACCGGCGTCTATCAGGAGGCGCCGGACTTCCTGGACAGCCAGCACACCATCGGGACCCGCGCCGATTGCGAGGCCTATGTGGCCCGCCTCGAGGCGCTCGCCGTGGTCATGGACCAGGAGCGCGAGCGGGTGCGCCGTGACCTGGGCTTGGGCGTCATCCCGCCGGACTTCGCGATCAAGGGCGCGCTGAGCTCGATGAAGTCCATGGACGTGGAGCCGGGCGAGTCCAGCCTGGTGAAGTCGCTCGCCAACCGCGCGAAGGAGCAGGGCGTCGCCGGCGACTGGCAGGCGGCGGCCGCAGCCGCCTACGCCGGCAAGGTGCGCCCGGCGCTCCGGGCGCAGATGGCGCTGCTGACCGAGCTGCAGTCCAAGGCGACGCACGACGCCGGCTGCTGGCGGCTGCCCGACGGAGCGGCCTACTACGCGAACCGACTGGCCGAGCAGACGACCACCAGGATGACGCCGGCCGAAGTGCACAAGCTGGGCGTGGAGGTCACCGCCGAACTGCACGCCCGCGCCGACGTGCTGTTCAAGAAGCTCGGCATGACGAAGGGGTCGGTGGGAGCCCGCTACGACGGACTCTACAAGGCCAAGACCGAAGTCTACCCCGACACCGACGAGGCGAAGGCCCGCCTGGTGGCCGAGCTGAACAAGCTTGTCCAGGCGATGGAGAAGCGCCTGCCACAGGCGTTCGGGACCCTCCCGAAGACCCCGCTGGAGATCCGCCGTATCCCCAAGGAGACGGAGCAGGGCGCCTCCACCCACTACTCCGAAGGCAGCCTCGACGGCTCGCGGCCCGGCATCTACTGGATCAACCTGCGCGACACCGCCGAGAGCCCGTTCTGGTGGATGCCCACCACGACGTTCCACGAGGGCGTCCCGGGCCACCATCTGCAGCTGACGCTGCAGCGCGAGGCGGAGCTGCCGCTGATCCGCAAGATCCAGGGCTTCGCCGCCTACTCCGAGGGCTGGGCGCTCTACTCCGAGCAGCTGGCGCAGGAGATGGGCTTCTACGAGGGCAACCCGCTTTGGGAACTGGGCTACATCCATGACGCCCTGCTCCGCTCCGGCCGCCTGGTGACCGACACGGGCCTGCACGATCTGCGCTGGAGCCGCGAGAAGGCGATCGCCGAGCTCTCCCGCATCGACGGCGACCCGATCAGCCTCTCGACCCAGGAGATCGAACGCTACTCGGTCTGGCCGGGCCAGGCCTGCAGCTACATGGTGGGCAAGCGCACCATCATCCGCCTGCGCGACAAGGCGAAGGCCGCCCTGGGCCCACGCTTCGACATCCGCAAGTTCCACGACGCCGTCCTGCTCTCCGGCGGCATGCCGCTCACGGTGCTGGAGCGGGTGGTCGACGACCACATCGCCGGGGCCCGCCGCGCCTAGGAAAGACCCATGAAGCAGCTCGACCGCCGCGCCTTCCTCGCCACGACCGCCGCCGCCGTCGCAGCGCCCGCCTTCGCGCAGGGGTCGGAGGACGCGAAGCTTCGCGCGTTGCTCGATCGCATCTTCGAGGAGAGCGTCGACGACAGTCCGCAGCGGGCCACCTCCCTCGGTCTCGACAAGGGCGCGCGGGCCGGCCTGAAGGCCAAGCTCGACGACGACTCCCTGGCCGGCAAGGCGCGCCGCCTCGAGCGCTCGCGCCGCTGGCTCGCCGAGCTCAAGGCCATCGACCGCGCCAAGCTCTCGCCTTCGTCCAGGGTCGACCTGGACGTTGTCGCCTACCACGAGGGCCGGGCGGTCTACTCCGGCGACAGGTACAAGTTCGGCAGCGTCGGGCGGAACTACAGCCCCTTCGTGATCAGCCAGCAGGACGGCAGCTACCAGGACGTGCCGGACTTCCTGGACAGCCAGCACAAGGTGGAGACCGCGGCCGACGCCGAAGCGCTGCTGTCGCGCATCGCAGCCTTCGGAACCCAGCTGGACCAGGACCTCGAGCGTTTCCGGCACGACACCGGACTGGGCGTCATCCCCGCCGACTTCACCATCGACCTCACGGTCGGCCAGCTGAAGGCCCTGCGCGACCGGCCTGCGGCGCGCACCATCCTGGTCACATCCCTGGCCGAGAAGGCGCGCAAGGCGGGTCTCGCCGGCGACTGGGAGGGCCGTGCCGCCGCGATCGTCGAGAAGCAGGTCTACCCCGCCCTGGATCGCCAGCTGGCGGCGCTCGCGGCGGTCCGTCCGAAGGCGAAGTCCAATGTCGGCGCCTGGTCGCTGCCGGACGGGGCGGCCTACTACGCCGACGCGGTCAGGAATTCGACGACCACCGACTACACGCCCGAGCAGGTCCACCAGCTGGGGCGCGCCCAGGTCGCCGAGATCACCGCCCAGATCGACAAACTGCTTTCCGCCGCTGGCCGCGCCGAGGGCACGGTCGCCCAGCGCCTGACCGCCCTCAACAATGATCCGCGCCAGAAGTTTCCCGAGACCGATGCGGGCCGCGAGGAGATCATGGCGCTGCTGAACGCCCAGATCGAGACCTGCTACGCCTTCCTGCCCCGCGCCTTCCGCACCCTACCGAAGGCCAAGGTGGAGGCCCGTCGCGTGCCGGTGTTCATCCAGGATGGCGCGTCCAACGGCTACTACCAGTCCGGCGCCCTCGACGGATCGCGGCCGGGCGCCTTCTACATCAACCTGAAGAGCACGGCGGACTGGCCGCGCTACAACCTGGCGACGCTCGCCTACCACGAGACGGTGCCCGGCCATCACCTGCAGATCGCGCTGGCCCAGGAGAGCACGAAGATTCCGATCGTGCGCCGCACCGGCTACGGCTCGTCAGCCTTCTCCGAGGGCTGGGGGCTCTATGCCGAGCAACTGGCCGACGAGATGGGCGTCTACGGCGACGACAGCTACGGCAAGGTGGGCTTCCTGCAGAGCCTTCTGTTCCGCGCCGCGCGGCTGGTCACCGACACCGGCATCCACGCCAAGCGCTGGACCCGCGAACAGGCCACTCGCTACTTCGTCGACACCATCGGCCAGACGCCCGCCCGCTCGCAGCGCGAGATCGAGCGCTACTTCGTCTCACCGGGCCAGGCCTGCAGCTACAAGGTCGGCCACACGGTCTGGGTGAAGATCCGCGAGGACGCGAAGAAGAAGCTGGGCGGCAAGTTCGACCTCAAGGCCTTCCACGACGCCACCCTGCTCTCCGGCAACATGCCGCTCACCGTGCTGGAGCGGCATGTGCGGGAATGGGCGACGACCCAGGCCTAGCCGAGAACGGCCCGGCGGCGTCGCAGGGTTGCGCCGGCCAGGCCGAGGCCGCCGATCATCAGCGCCCAGGTGGTGGGTTCGGGCACGACGCCGGGCGGCTGGTTGACCTGATCGAACACCACATTGTCGAGTTGCACGCCGGGCCCGGTATTGGCGTTGGTGTTACCGGTGAACATTGTGAAGGACAGCACCGTCAGATCGAAGCTGAAGGTCTGCAGCCCCGGGATGCTGTCCAGGTTGATGACCCCGCTGTGCGAGACGTTGGAGCCGTCGACATAGCTGTAGTTCAGGTCGTAGCTCTGCCGGGCGACCGTCGCGTTGTACGCATCCGCCAGATCGATCGTGTTGAGCGTGAAGGTTCCGCCCCCGACCTTGCTCAGGATGATCTTCGCGCTCGATGCGTTGACGAAGATCGCCGCGCCATCCGGGTCGGTGTTGGCGGCCACCGACGCGGGGCCGTAGCCGAACGAGCCGATCTGCTCGGGCACGTTGCTCTCGGAGAAGACATCGAACGCCAGTCCGTTCTCCTGGTAGTGCGAGCCGTAGGCCGCGATCGTGCTGAACGACCGGAACGTGGTGTCGAACGTCACCACCGCCGCCGACGCATCGCCCGCCAGCGCCAAGGCCGCCGCACCGGCAAGCCCCAATGTCTTGATCCTCGTCATATGAAAATCCCCCCAACGACTCTTGCCGTGCCCGTGACCGGCCTTGGGTCGCGGGGCGCGCGGAGGGTTTGATCACGGCGTTCGCCCAATGTCATAAAGCGCCGCTGAAGGATTTCTGAAGACCGGGGCATGGGGAAAAACCAGGCGCGCACGACGGCCGACCGTCGCCAGGGCCGGCTGTGGCGATTCGCGACGGCCGAGTTCGACGAACGGACCTGGACCCTCACCGTCGATGGACGGGTCGCCTCGATCGAGGGCAAGCCCCTGGAGCTTCTGCATGAGCTCCTGCTCCGCGCCGGCGAGGTGGTCACCAAGGACGAGCTGCTGGATGCTGTCTGGCCGGACGTGGAGGTGGTGGAAGCCTCGCTGCCGACGGCGGTCCTGAAGCTGCGGCGCGCCCTGAAGGACGACGGCGAGGACGGCCCACAGATCATCGAAACCGCCCAACGGCTCGGCTACCGCCTGGCGGCCCCGGTCGCCATGGAAATCGCGGCGTCGACCTCGGGCGCGCCGGTGAAGCGGGAAAGTCCGGCGCCGGCGCGGCCGGCGCGATGGCTGGTCACGGCAGTAGGCTTCGCGCTGACGTTCGCCCTCGGCGCGACGCTCGCCACCCTGGTCCTGCGCCAGCCTGCCCGGGCGACCGCCTATACCCAGGAGGACGCCAAGAACGCGATCCGCAAGTTGGACGTCGTCAGGATCGAGGAACTGCTGCGGGCGGGCTGGAACCCCAACACGCCCTTCGACAACGAGGGTAACGGGGCGCTGAACATCCTGCTGGGCGTCTGCGAGTGGAACCCCGGGCATGACCGCGCGCGGCTGCAGCTGATGGTGAAGACCCTGCTCGACGGCGGCGCCCGCCTGGACCTGCGCAACGTGTGGGGCGACACGCCCTACAGCATCGCCAAGGCGCCCAGGTACTGCGGGCCTGTTCATCCAGTGACGGTGCAGTTGCGGACGGAGTGCTACGCGGGCTTCCGGCCGCTGGGCGATCGATGCCTCGCCAACTACGAATGATCTGCTGGCGGCGTCAGTCCGCCGCCTCTCTCGGATCGCCGGCGACCAGCCGGCCGCCGTGCAGCCAGGCCTCTGCCGAGGGTGTCAGCCGCGCCTTCGCCAGCGATGCGTAACGCGCCAGGTCGTCCGACCCGAGCACGTCCTTCCAGCGGCCGTTGGCGCCCTTGTAGAGGAACCGCTCGTGGCCGCGGTCGAAGAAGTCGCCCACCTTGCTCAGCAGCGCCGCACCCTGATCGCGCATCGCCTCGAACCGCGCGGCAGCCGCCAGTTCCTCGAGGCGGCTCGCCGGCGTCTCGATCTCCAGAAAGTCCGAGATGCGCCGCATCTCGCCGGCCAGGTCGGCCTTCAGGTCGTTGTAGTGGACGAGCAGCAGGTTCGGCCGCCGCCGCTCGGCCCAGTAGGTCATCTCGTACTCGAAGTAGGGCACATCGCCGGTCACGCCGTCGCCGCCGCGCTCGGCCTCGCCGATCCACCACTGGAACCAGGCGTAGGAGTCTTCGGGGATTTGCGGCCGCGGTGTGTCGGCGGGCCAGCCGTTGGCCGCCGCCAGCGCCTGCGCGGCCAGCTGCGTCATGCCCAGCTGGTGGTTGTGCATCGAGAAGCAGGCGTCGCGGCCGTCGCGAGCCGTGTGCACGTACTTCACGTCCGCGTAGATCGGCAGGCTGTCGAACGGCAGGTGCGACTTGATGAACCGGCGACCGGTCTGGGCCTCCAGCGTCGCCAGGTTGTCCTCGATCGGCGCGAAGAACTTGGCGTCGAGCCAGGGGCTGTTCTCCAGGATCGGCCGCGCATCCGTCGACTGGTGGATCAACAGGTCGACGATCCGCTGCGTCCAGGTCGTGCCGCACTTCGGATAGGTGGGGATGACGACGTCGCCGGCCCGCGGGCGGAAGCCGTCCCAGCGCTGGCTGTCCATCAGCGGCGTCAGGTATTTGCGCGTCGGCGCGCGCTCCAGCGTCGGCATCGGCGTCCCCCACTTGCCGAGTGCATCGTGCGCGGCCCCGGACGTCGCGGCAAGGCTCGACAACGCCGGCGTTGAGGCCTTGGATGGCTTCACGGTCCCAGGAGACGCCCATGCCGCAAGCCCAGGCCAACGGCCTTACCATCGAGTACGACATCCACGGCCGCGAGAGCGGCGAGCCGGTGCTGCTGATCATGGGTCTGGG
This sequence comes from uncultured Phenylobacterium sp., assembly GCA_964495645.1. Lineage (GTDB taxonomy): Bacteria > Pseudomonadota > Alphaproteobacteria > Caulobacterales > Caulobacteraceae > Phenylobacterium. The sequence continues at coordinate 16,671 of CAZBXO010000009.1, forward strand.
TGGCCAGCTGACCCGCTGGCCGGAGGGCTTCGTCGCCGAACTGGTCCAGCGCGGCTGCCGGGTGATCCGCTTCGACAACCGCGACGTCGGCCTGACCTCGAAGATGGATGCAGCGGGCCTCCCGAACATCCCGGAGATCCTGAAGGCCCTCGGCGAGGGCCGTCCGCCGCCGGTGGCCTACACGCTCTCCGATATGGCGAACGACGCGGTGGGCCTGCTGGATGCGCTGGGCATCGCCCGCGCCCACATCGTCGGCGCCTCCCTGGGCGGCATGGTGGCCCAGCTGGTGGCCGCCGAGCATCCGGGCCGCACGCTCTCGCTGACCTCGATCATGTCCAACACCGGCAATCGCGCGCTGCCGCCGCCGTCGCCGGAGGCGATCGCGGTGCTCAACGACCGCGGGCCGGACCCGAACCAGGACCTGGAGGGTTACCTCGCCCACGCCGTGAAGGGCCAGCAGGTGGTGGGATCGCCCGGCTTCCCGACCGACCTCGAGGCGCTCCGGGCCCGCATCCTCGGCGATTTCCGCCGCTGCTGGTCGCCGGCCGGCTTCGCCCGCCAGTATGCCGCGGCCATGGCCTGTCCCGACCGCCGCCCGAAGCTCGCCACCATCAAGGCCCCGACGGTGGTCATCCACGGCGCCGACGATCCGCTGGTGCCGCTGGCCGGCGGCAAGGACACCGCCGAGAACATCCCCGGCGCCGAGCTGATCGTGATCCCCGGCATGGGCCACGACGTGCCCGCGGCCCTGTTCGGCCAGCTGGCGGACGGCATCATGCGGGCGGTCTCCCGCGCCAAGGCGGAGGCGGCGTGATGGCGACCCTGAAGCGCGACGACGGCGTCAGCCTCTACTACGAGGTCCACGGGTCCGGCCCGGTGATCCTGCTGACCCACGGCTACTCGGCGACGTCGCAGATGTGGACCGGTCAGGTCCAGGCCCTCGCCAGCGACCACACGCTCGTCACCTGGGACATGCGCGGCCATGGCCGCAGCGACAGCCCCGACGACCTGTCACTCTATTCCGAGCCCGCCACCGTCGCCGACATGGCCGCGCTGCTGGACACGGTCGGCGCGAAGGATGCGGTGATCGGCGGCCTCTCCCTCGGCGGCTACATGAGCCTGGCCTTCCACCGGGCGCACCCGGAGCGGACGAGGGCGCTGCTGATCATCGACACCGGCCCCGGCTACAAGAACGACGAGGCCCGCGCCGGCTGGAACGCCACCTCCCTCCGCCGCGCCGACAAATTGGAGGCCGAGGGCCTGGCTGCGCTCGGCGGCAGCCCCGAGGTTCGCCAGGCCCAGCACAGGAGCGCTCAGGGCCTCGCCAACGCCGCCCGCGGCATGCTCACCCAGCGCGATGCGGCGGTGATCTCCTCGCTGCCGGACGTGAAGGTCCCCGCGATCGTCATCGTCGGCGCCGAGGACACGCCGTTCCTCGCCGCCTCGGATTACATGGCCGCCAAGATCCCGGGCTGTCAGAAGGTGGTGATCCCTGGCGCCGGGCATGCCGCCAACATCGACCAGCCGGCGGCGTTCAACGCCGCTCTGACCGGCTTCCTTGCGGGATTGAAGGCCGCGTAGGCACGAGCGCCTGTGACGGGGCGCACAGGGCGATTTTTTAACGCTGGTCGTGGCAAACGGCGGTCATGGCTATGGAAATCGTCAACGGCTATCCCTGCAAGAACTGCACGGACGTCGAGTTCGCGAAGAAGGGCATCGACCCTGCACGCCCCAAGGAAGCCGAGCAGGCTCAGAAGGCCGAGAAGGCCGAGGAGTCGAAGCCGGCCGAGCGCGGCCCGGCCGTGACGTTCGGCGGTCAGCTGCAGGCCATCCAGGCCGCTCAGGCGGTCGAGCCGACGGCCGGCGCCGAGCGCGCGCAGGGCTCCGAGTACCGCCCCGGCTCCAGCGTCGCCCTCTCCGTCTGATTCCCGACGCAAGCGGTGCTATGATGGCCCCTCTGCCAGAGGAGGGCGTCACCGATGCTTCGCGCGCTTTCGTTCGCCGCCGCCGCGGCGCTTCTCGCTTCGCCGGCCACGGCCCAGCAGCCGCACGACATGTCCAAGATGATGGCCCCGATGCCGGCCATCTACGGCGGCCAGGCCGACAAGCCCGGCGCGCCGGTGTTCGAGGGCCTGGGCGTCCACAAGATGCCGATCACGGCGAAGCCCGAGGCGCAGAAGTTCTTCGACCAGGGCGTCAACCTGGTCTTCGGCTTCAATCACGCCGAGGCGATCCGATCGTTCAAGGAGGCCGCTCGGCTCGATCCGGACTGCGCCATGTGCTGGTGGGGCGTGGCCTTCGCGCTCGGCTCCAACATCAACCTGCCGATGCCGGACGACGCCATCGCCCCGGCCTGGCAGGCCCTGCAGAAGGCGAGGGCGCTGGCCCCCAAGGTGAGCGCTCGCGAGCAGGCCTGGATCGCGGCGCTCGCAACCCGCTACGCCCTCGACGCCAAGGCCAACCGGGGCCTGCTGAACGAGGCCTTTGCCGAGGCCATGGGCGCGCTGGCCAAGCAGTATCCGGACGACCTGGACGCGGCGACCTTCTGGGCCGAAGCCATGATGGACACCCAGCCCTGGGACTACTGGCAGGCCGACGCAATGACGCCCAAGGGCCATGCCGCCCGGATCGTCGCCACACTCGAAGACGTGATGCGGCGCAACCCCAACCACCCCGGCGCGCTGCATCTCTACATCCACGCTGTCGAGGCCTCGACCACGCCCGAGCGGGCCGAGGCGCCGGCCGATCGGCTGCTGAAGCTGATGCCCGGCGCCGGCCACGTGGTGCACATGCCCAGCCACATCTACTTCCGCGTCGGCCGCTACGCCGTCGCCTGGGCCTCCAACGAGGCGGCCGCCCTGGTCGACGAGCAGTACATCGCCGCCTGCAAGGCGCAGGGCTTCTATCCGGCCGGCTACTACGGCCACAACATCCACTTCCTGTGGACGTCGGCCGAGATGGAGGGGCGCTACGACGCGGCGCTCGGCGCCGCGCGCCGCCTGGTGAAAGCGGTCGACGTTCCGAACCTCGCCAAGCAGATGTCGATCGCCGAGCTCTACGGCCTGACCCCGGTGGTCACCATGCTGCGGTTCGGCAAGTGGCAGGCGGTGCTGGCCGAGCCCGCGCCGGACAAGGACTTCACCCTCGATACGGCCATGTGGCGCTACGCCCGGGCCTTCGCGCTCGCCAACACCGGCGACCTCCGCGGAGCGCGCGCCGAGCGGGCGCAGATCGCCCAGCTGCAGAAGGCGAAGATGGACCGCTACGACGCCTTCGGCGTCCCGGCGGCCGGGATGATGGCGGTCGCCCTGGCCTCGGTCGACGGGGAGATCGCCCGCAAGTCCGGCGACCTGCCCGGGGCCATCGCGGCCTTCAGGAAGGCGCAGACCCTGGAACATGCGCTGCCCTATACCGAGCCCGCCTACTGGCATCGCCCCGTCTCCCACCTGCTCGGCGCCGCGCTGCTGGAGGCCAAGCGGCCGGCCGAGGCCGAAGCCGTCTACCGCGACAGCCTCACCCGCTACCGCCGCGACGGCTGGGCTCTAATGGGCCTCGCCCAGGCGCTGAAGGCTCAGGGCAAGGCCACTGCGGAAGCCGACACCAGCTTCGCAGACGCCTGGCGCCGCGCCGACACGACGATCACCACCTCGCGGCTCTAGACGAGAGCCAGCCGGCCTCCCGCAGGCGCGGCGCGTGGCTGCGGCTGAGCGGGGCGGTGAGGCCGCCGGCCAGGCGCACCTCGCCGGAGCCGCGGCGGAAGCTCGCCGCCTCGATGGCGTCGGCCGCGATCCACCACGATCGGTGGGTCTGGAAGCCCGGCGCGGCGGCTAGTTCCGCCAGCGCGTCGGCGAAGCGGGCGGTGATCAGCTCGTCGCCGGCGTCGGTGTGGACGCGCAGGTAGTGGTCCTCGGCCTCGACCGCGATCAGCCGCGCGGTCCGGCGGCGGGCGGAGAGGCGCTTGCGGAACGCCTCGGTCGGGTCGGCCTGCGGTTCCGCGGGGGCGGGCGGCGGCGGCCGGGTCAGCGCCAGCTGGCGCAGCGCCATGATCACGAAGCTGACGATCCACACCTGGAAGGCCAGCTGCGGCACCTCGCGGATCGGCATCGTCCCGCCGACCATCCACCAGTTCACCAGGATCACCAGCGCGGTCACGCCGGGCGTCATCCCGAGGCTGGACGCCATGAGCCGCGGCCAGAAGCCTGGCAGCCGCCCCTTGATCGCCTCGTCGATGGCGACGCCGATGAGGCCACCGCCGATGATCAGGATCAGCCAGTAGACCTGCCGCTCATAGAGCGTGCGCTCCGACGAGCCGAAGGGACCCAGGAATCCCATAATCACACCGCCCGCGGTGAGCAGGGCGGCTTCGGCGGCCAGGCGGCGCATCAGCGAGGCGAGGCGCGGGCTCATCGGTGGGCAGGTTGCGCGACTCGCGGCCGTTTTGCACGGGCCGCGGAATGGCTGCGCCGTTCGCGCGGCAACGGCGCCGTTCGCGAAAGCGCCCCTGGCGGCCCGCGGCGAACGCGCCAGCTTCCCCCCGGACCAACGCAGGGGAAAGCAGATTCATGATGACAATGCGGGCGAAGATCGGCTGGGGCCTCACCGCCTTCCTGAGCGTCGGCGTGGCGGTGGTGAGCTACCGCTATGTCTGGGGCGGTCCCGGCCGGTCGCCGGAGGTGTTGGGTAACCTCTTCGTCAATCCGTGGCTTGTGCTCCACGCGGCGGGAGCCGCCACCGCGCTCCTGGTGGGCGGCTTCCAGTTCCTTCCGGCGCTCCGGCGCCGGCGCGGCGTGCATCGCTGGCTCGGCCGCACCTACGCGGTCGACTGCCTCGTGGGCGGTGTCTCGGGCCTGCCGCTCGCCCTCGGCAGCACGGCGGGGCCCATCGCCGCCAGCGGTTTCGGCCTGCTCGCGGTCGCCTGGCTCTACACGACCACCCAGGCCTGGCGGTTCGCCCGCGAGCGGCGCTTCGACGAGCATCGGCGCTGGATGATCCGCTCGTTCGCCCTGACCTTCGCGGCGGTGACGCTGCGGCTCTATCTGCCGTTCCCGCCGATGATGGGCTTCTCCTTCGTCGAGGGCTACCGCGTGATCGCCTGGCTGGCCTGGGTCCCGAACCTGATGCTCGCCGAGCTCTACCTCCGCCGGCGCGCGGTGAGGCTGGCGCCCGCAGAATGACTCACTGCTGACACGCCGGTGTCAGCAGGGCCGGCCTAGGGTCGCCTCCACAACGACAGGAGGCCCCCATGGCTGACGACCTCGTCTTCTACACCAACCCCATGTCCCGCGGCCGGATCATCCGCTGGCTGCTGGAGGAGGTGGGCCAGCCCTACCGGACCGAGATCCTGGCCTGGGGCGCCAACAAGAGCCCAGAGTTCCTCAAAATCAACCCGATGGGCAAGGTGCCGACCATCGTCCACGGCGACACCGTGGTCACCGAAGCCGCCGCGATCTGCGCCTATCTGGCTGACGCCTTCCCACAGGCAGGCCTGGCGCCGCCGGTGACCTCGAAGCTGCGCGGCCCGTACTATCGCTGGCTGTTCTTCGCCGCGGGTCCGATCGAGGCCTCCGCCGGGGCCAAGGCGATGGGCTGGGAAGCGCCGGAGGACCGGCGCGCCATGCTGGGATACGGTTGCCTGGACGACGTGCTGAACACCCTCGAAGGCGCGCTGAAGGGCCGCGACTATCTCGTCGGCGACAGCTTCACCGCGGCCGACCTCTACGTCGGCTCGCACCTCGGCTGGGGCATGCAGTTCGGCACCATCGACGCGCGGCCGGTGTTCGAGCGCTACTACGGCCGCCTGCGCGAGCGCCCGGCGCTGATCCGCGCCGCCGAGATCGACGACGCCCTCATCGCCCAGGCGCAACCGGCCGAGCCTGTTCCGGCTGAATGAGGTCCCACCGGTTTCCGTAGAGGTCTTCGAACACCGCCACGGTCCCGTAGGGCTCGTGGCGCGGGGCCTCCAGGAAGCGAACGCCCGCGGCCCGCATCCCCGCGTGGTCGCGGGCGAAGTCGTCCGTCTCCAGGAACAGGAACACCCGCCCGCCGGCCTGGTCGCCGATGCGCGCGGCCTGCTCGCCAACGGCCCGCGCCAGCAGAACGCCGGCGTCCGAGCCCCTCGGCCGCACAACAACCCACCGCTTTCCGCCGCCCTGGTCGGTGTCCTCGACCAGTTCAAAGCCGACCTTCCCGACGTAGAACCCGATCGCCTCGTCGTAGTCGGCCACGAGCAAGGCGGTGAGGGCGAGGCGCTGGGTCACGCCCTACGCCTCGCCCATCACCATCCGCCGGTCTAGTGCGCCGACTGGGCCTTCGACGCCTGGGCGGCTTCCTCGGCCAGGCGGCCGTGGAGTTCGCTCATGTGGTCGAAGTCGGCCTCGAACGCGCCGAGCCCCTGAGTCAGCCCCCGCAGCTCGGCGATCAGGCCGAGGCGCTCGCTCTGGGGCAGATAGGCCTCGATCTTCTCCCAGCCGCGCCAGTCTTCCCGCGGCGCCAGGCCCAGGATCTGGCCCCGCCGGGCGGTGAGCGCCGAGGTGACGTTCGAGGCGCTTGGCGAGGGCGAGTAGACCGTCAGCTTCTCCACCGGCTCGAGGAGGATGGTGCCCACCTGCGCCAGGGCCTCCTCGATGATCAGCCGCCCGACCGTGCGGAAGGCCATTTCCGAGGAGTCGACCGCGTGGGTCTGCCCGTCGACCAGGGTGACCTCCAGGTCGGTGACCGGGAAGCCCATCGGGCCCTTGGCCAGGCCGTCGCGGCAGCCCTGCTCGACCGCCGGGATCCACTGCTTCGGCACCGCGCCGCCGACGATTTTCGAGACGAACTGGAAGCCCGAGCCGCGCGGCAGCGGGCGGATCTCGCAGGTCACGTCGGCGAACTGGCCATGGCCGCCCGACTGCTTCTTGTGCCGCGACCGCTGGGTGCAGCTGCGGGTGATCGTCTCGCGGTACGGCGTGCGGGGCTGTTCCGTATCGATCTCGACGCCATAGCGCCGCTTCAGCCGCTCCAGCGCCAGGCGGAGGTGCCCCTCGCCCTGGCCCGACAGGATGACCTGGTGCGCTTCCGGATCGTGCGTCAGCGACAGGCCGCGGTCCTCTTCCATCAGCTTGCCGAGGGCCGAGGAGAGCCGCACGTCGTCGTTGCGGTTCTTGGCGACCAGGGCGGTGGCGTAGAGGGGCCGCCGCGTGCTGGCCGAGGCCTTGGCGGGCTGCGGCTTGCCGCTCGTGGAGAGGATGTCGCCGGCGGCGGCCTCCTCGACCTTGCCGATCGCGATGATGTCGCCGACAGGAGCCTCGGCGATCTTCTTCAGCGCCGCGCCCTGCACCGAGAACAGGCCGCCGACCCGGGCCCGCGCGCCTTCGCCCAGCAGGAGCTCGGCGCCGTCCGACAGCTTCTCGCCGAACACCCGCGCATAGGCCATCTTGCCGGACTGGCCGGCGTAGGCGGCCTTGAGCACGTAGGCGCCCTTGGAGACGCCGATCCGCTCGGCCGCCTTCGACGCTGGCGGGGTCTCGTGGCGCAGCGCCTTCAGCAGGCGCCGCACGCCGAACCCGTTCTGCGCCGAGCCGAAGAACACCGGCACGATCAGCCCGTCGTTCATCTCCTTGACCAGGTCGGCGAAGACCGCATCGCGGCTGGGCGTCACGTCCGAGAGCAGCTGCTCGAGCAGCTCGTCGTCGAAGTCGGCGATCTGCTCCAGCATGTGGAAGCGCGCGTCCGCCTCCTCCTGCTGCAGATCGGCCGGGATATCCACCTGCTCGGACGGCTTGCCCGGCCGGTAGACGAAGCAGCGCTCGAGCGCCAGGTCGATGAAGCCGGTGACCTTCTCGCCGGTCCACACCGGGATCTGCCGCGCCACCAGCGGCGCAGAGGAGCCGGGCGCCAGCGCCTCCAGCAACTCCTGCAGCGAGCCGCGGGCCTGGTCCATCTTGTTGATGAAGAGGGCGTGGGGCACGCCCATGCGCTCCAGCTCGCGCAGCGTCGGCTGGATCAGCGCGGCCTTGCCCGGGTCAGGCTCGGCGACCACCAGCGCCAGGTCCACCGCGGGCAGGGCGGGGTCGAGCTCGGCGCAGAATTCCAGGGATCCGGGGGTGTCGACGACGACATAGCGGTCGCCCATGAAGTCGAAGCCGGCGAGGTTCAGCTCGACCGAGTGGCCGCGGGCCCTGGCCTCGGGGCTGGAGTCCCCCACCTCACCGGGACGCACGGCGACCCCCGTCGCCGCTTCCAGCAGGGCCTCCATCAGGGCCGTCTTGCCGGAGCTTGTGGGGCCGACGAGCGCAAGCGCTCGAACCGACCCCTTTTCCTGGATTGCCAAGATGCGTTCTCCCATCACCTAGGGCGCCCTGAGCGCCCCGACCAAGGGAGTGGAGCGCTCCAAAGCGCAGGTTATGGGCGGTCGTCGACCGGCTAAGGGTCGATTGTCGCCGCCCTATGACGGAAACGCTACGCCCGGAATTTCCAACTGACCAGCGCACTGATTCGTGAGCGGCGTTGTCGCCTGCGGGATATCGGCGCCATATTGGCCCGACCATACGGGAGGTTCGAAAATGCCGTACGCCGCCGGACGGGTGATCTGCGACGCCGACAGCCACATCATGGAGAGCCTCGACTGGTTGCCGTCCTACGCCGACCCGGCGATCCGCGACCGCCTGATCAGCATGCGCCTGGAGGCCGGCGGCTCCGGCGCGGCCAAGGCCATCGCCCGTGCGCTCGAGCGGCAGCAGGACGCCGCGGCGACCGCCGAAATCGCCTCGAACGTGGTGACCGGCCCCAAGGGCTGGGCGGCCTACGGCGCCATGGATCCCGGAGAGCGCGCCAAGGCCCTGGACGACCTGGGCTTCGCCCGCCAGCTGGTGTTCACCACCTTCGCCGGCTCGCAGTTCATGCCCTCGCCCGACCTCGAGGTGAAGTACGGCGGCGCCCGGGCGCTGAACCGCGCCATTGGCGACTGGTGCCGGGCCGACAAGCGCCTCATCGCGGTGGGCGTGGTCCCGTTGGATGACCCGGCGCAGGCGGTCGCGGAGATCAAGGCCGCGATCAAGGGCGGCTGCGGCGCGATCTGGGTCCCCGCCGCGCCGGCCGGCGAGCGCTCGCCGGGCCATCCCGACCTCGATCGCGTGTGGCGTGCGCTCTCGGAGGCGGGCGTGCCGTTCATGCTGCACGTCGGCGCCGGCTCGCCCCACCTTCCCAGCGCCTACCACAACAACGGCCACCCGCGGCCGAAGGACTGGCTGGGCGGCGGCGAGAACCTGCGGGCCAAGGACTATTTCGCGCTCGCCTTCGCGCCGCAGAACTTCATCTCCGCCCTGGCGCTGGATGGGGCCTTCGACCGCTTCCCGGACCTGCGCGGCGGCGTGATCGAGCTCGGCGCCGGCTGGGCCCCGGACATGCTGCGCCGCCTGGACCAGGCCTGGAAGGGCTGGCGCAAGACCGATCCGGTGGTGGGCGCGCTGTCAGCGCCGCCGTCCGAGCTGGTGCGCCGCGCCATGCGCTTCACGCCGTTCGCCACCGAAGACGCCGGGGCCATCATCCGCGAGGGCGGGACGGACCTCTTCATGTTCTCGTCCGACTACCCGCACCCGGAAGGCACGAAGAACCCGATCGAGCGCTTCGAGAGCACCTTCGAGGGCTTCGACGAGGACGTGAAGGACCGCTTCTACCGCCGCAACTTCGAGGACCTGTTCGCCGCCGCCTGACGTTAGCCGCCCAGGCCGCCGTGGTGCGCCGCGAAGTCCGTGTGCCGCGGCTTCAGCACCCGGCGGCGGGTCTCGAGCACGCTGTAGAGCCGCTCGCGCTGGTGCTCGCCGACCGGCAGCGCAATGCGGGTGTGCTGGATGTCGAGGTCGTGCGCCGCCTCGCCGGCCAGCTTGTCCATCGCCTTGGGGTCCAGTCGCCAGAGGATGTGGACAAGGTCTGCGACGAGCAGTTCCAGTGTCGCCACCCGCGCGACGAGATCGCGTTTGCTGGTGCGGACTTCTGTGGGCGAGGGCAAGGTGGGCCTCCTGGGGTCCAACTAGGCGCTCCCCGTGCTTAAGGGTTCGATACCATTGGAAAAAAATGTCTGTTGACCCTGTCGAGCGGCCCACGGCGCGGGTGGTCCTGCTGGACCGCGACGACCGCATCCTCCTGATGAAAGGCCGGCTTCCCGGCGGGAAGTACGCGGCGGCCTGGTTCACCATCGGTGGCGGTGTCGAGCCCGGCGAAACCTACGTGGAGGCGGCGGCCCGCGAGATCCGTGAGGAGAGCGGCATCGGCGTCTTCGAGATCGGGCCGGTCCTGTGGGTGCGGCAGGGCGTTCTGGAGCTGCCGGCGCCCACGCTCATGGTCGAGCAGTACGTCCTGGCTCGCTGCGACGCCGCCGAGCCCAGCCGCGAGGGCTGGCAGGCGCTCGAGCACGAGCTGATCGAGGACATCCGCTGGTGGACGCTGGCCGAGCTGATCACCACGCGCGAAGCGGTCTTCCCGCCGGGCCTGGCCCAGTTGCTTCCGGACGTCTTCGCGGGCCGGATCGCCGCCGAGCCGGTCCCCATTCCCTGGCTCTGAGCTTCGCCGTACTGTCGAGGGGCCCCGCTAGGACGCCGCCATGATCCTCGCCTTGCTCGCCGCCGCCGCCGTTACCACCGCCTGCGACCTCGAGCGCCCGTCCGGCGCGCCGGGCTGCGTGCGCGCCATGATCGACAACCTGCCGATGAACGCTATCCAGGCGATCGGCACTCACAACAGCTACAAGCAGGCTATCCCCCGCAACGAGTGGGAAGCGATCCACGCCCGCAACGCCCGCGGCGCCGACACGCTCGACTACAGCCACCCGCCTCTCAAGCAGCAGCTGGACGCCGGCGCACGGCAACTCGAGATCGACTTCGTCTACGACCCCAAGCCCGGCCTCTTCGCCGAACCGCTGGGCTACAAGGCCGTCGGCGACAAGGCCGAGCCCTACGACTTCGGGCCGATGAGGAAGCCGGGCCTGAAGGTGATCCACGTGCCCGACCTGGACTACCGCTCGGTCTGCCGCCTCTTTGCGGACTGTCTGAAGGACATCCGGTCGTGGTCGCGGACCCATCCGGACCACGCCCCGATCCTCGTGATCATGAACCTGAAGGAGGACGGCGCGCCGACGCCGGGCTCGGTCAAGCCGCCGATGTTCGACGCCGCCGGCATGGACCAGATCGACCGCGAGATCCGCTCGGTCTTCCGCGAGAGCGAGCTGATCACACCGAGGCTGGTGCAGGGCCGCTTCCCCACCCTGCGGGAGGCGGTGGCGTCCGGCGGCTGGCCGCGGCTGGGGCAGGCTCGGGGCAAGGTGATGTTCGCGCTCGATGCGCCGCCCGACCAGGTCGCCCGTTATCGCGCCGGCCGCCGGGTGCTCGAGGGCCGGGTCTGCTTCGTCAACATAGACGAGGCCTCGCCGGCCGCGGCCTACATCACGTTGAACGATCCCAAGGCCCAGTCCGACCGCATCCGGCGGGCGGTGAAGGCCGGTCTGATCGTGCGCACCCGCGCCGACGCCGACACCTGGGAGGCGCGCAACAACGACCGCACGCGTCAGGAGGCCGCCTGGGCGTCGGGCGCCCAGTATGTCTCGACCGACTATATGAAGCCCGACGCCCGGTTCGGGCCCTACACGGCCGCCGTGCCGGGCGGCGTCGTGGCGCGGCGCAACCCGGTCGCTGGCCAGTCGACGATCAGCTCGGGGGCGCCGGGACGCTAGGCTCGTCGAGGGTCGAAGCCGACGGAGCCGGCGAGGCCGGGGCGGCGTCCGGACCGTCCTTGGGCGGTGCGCGCGTGGCTGGCGGCGTCGGCGGGATCGGCATGAACGCGGCGGCGGGCGTGGAGAGCTCCGGGGCGGAGGTCGCCACCTCGGTCTGCGGCGCGTCCGTGTCCGCCTCCTCGTCCTTGTCCATGACCTGCTTGGTCACCGCCTTGCCGAGGAAGCCGCCGACGATCTTGCCGACCGGCCCCAGAAGCGCGGCCCCGGCGACGCCGCCGATCAGACCGCCGGCCGTGGCGCCCACCGCCTTCTTGGTGATCAGCGATTTCTTTTCCTTGGGCTCGACGGTGACGGGCGCGACCGTCGTCTCGGAGACAGCCGGGCTGGCGACCGACTCCGGCGCTGCGGGCGGGGCGGCCTGCGGCTGGCCCACCTCGGTGGGCAGGGATGTGGGCGCAGGCTGGGTCCAACCGGCTGCGGGCGCGCTCAGGGCCCCACACAGGATGGCGATAGCCGTTCGGCGCATGGTTCGCTCCGCGAGGACTTCCTCGGATGAGCGTTCTCAACGCCTTGAAACGTCAGGAGTTCAGAACGGCGCAGCCTCTGGGCTGCGCCGTCTGAAAGAGATCGCCTAGCCCTGGACCTTCAGGTTCGTGGCCGAGGTCTTGCCGCTGCGGCGGTCTTGTTCGAGGTCGAAGGCCACCGTCTGGCCCTCGTTGAGGCCCGAGAGGCCGGCCTGCTCGACCGCGGAAATGTGGACGAAGATGTCCTGGCCGCCGCCGTCGGGCTTGATGAAGCCGAAGCCCTTGGTGGGGTTGAACCACTTCACCTGGCCCGAGCCGGAGCCCATCACCGCGCCGCGCGGGCGTTCGCCACCGCCGAAGCCGCCGCCGCCGCCACGATCGCGGCCATAGCCGCCACCGCCGCCGCCGTAGCCGCCACCACCGCCGCCGCCGTAGCCGCCGCGGTCGCCGCCGCCGAAACCGCCGCCCGAACGCCGCGGCGCGGGGGCGCCGTGCTCGGTCACGACCAGGCCGGTCGCTGCTAGCTTGCCGGAGCGCCGATCCTGCTCGAGCTCGTACTCGACCTTGTCGCCCTCGTTGAGGCTGTCGAGACCCGCCGAAGTCAGCGCCGAGATGTGGACGAAGACGTCCGCGCCGCCGTCGTCAGGTTGAATGAAACCGAAACCCTTAGCCGTATTGAACCACTTGACCGTGCCGCTCGCCATTCGTCGTAACCCAACCAGATAGAAAGTCCCGCCGTCCCGCCATAGGCCGACGCTCGGCCGATCCACACGACGGGCCGCGCCAGCGTTGTAGCAGGGAAATCCGCCAAGGCCAGCGGCGTGACTCACGTTCGCAATCGGCCTATGGGGAGCGCCCTCTCACCGCCCTGCCGGAGGTCTGCCGCTCGTGAAGAGCATCTGCGTCTATTGCGGCTCCTCGCCGGGGACCGATCCGGCCTTCTTGGAAGAGGCGGTACGTGCGGGCGCGTTGGTCGCCGAAGCGGGGCTGACGCTGGTCTACGGCGGCGGCCGGGTGGGCCTGATGGGCACGGTGGCGGACGCGGCCCTGGCCGCCGGCGGCAAGGTCGTGGGCGTGATGCCGGCCGATCTGGTGGCCCAGGAGATCGCCCACACGGGCCTCACCGACCTCAAGGTCGTGAACTCGATGCATGAGCGGAAGTGGGCGATGGCCGAGCTCGGCGACGCCTTCCTCTGCCTCCCCGGCGGTCCCGGCACCTTCGAGGAGATCTTCGAGCAGTGGACCTGGGCTCTCCTGGGCTTCCACGCCAAGCCCTGCGGCTTCGTCAGCGTGAACGGCTACTACGAGAAGATGCACGACCTGGTGCAGCACATGGCCGACCACGGCTTCATCGGCCAGCAGTATGTCGACATGCTGATCTTCGAGCGCGACACGGCCGCCGCGATCCAGCGCTTTCGCGACTATGTCCCCCCGCCGCCCAAATGGGGCGTCGCGGCGGTCGAGCAGCGCTACTAGACCTCCAGCGAGTAGACCCGCCTGGCCGTCCCGGCGAAGAGGTCGGCCTTCTCCGCGGCGCTCGCGCCCGAGGCCAGCCGCTTGAAGGCGTTCCAGAGGGTGCGGTAGTCGCAGGCGCCCATGTCGACCGGGAAGTTGCTCTCGAACATGCAGCGGTCGGCCCCGAACGCCTCGATGCAGGTCTCGACGTAAGGCCGCCACTCCTCGGCCAACTGCTGTGAGGCCGCCCGCGGCTCGGACAGGAACGAGGGGAAGTTGCAGAAGGCCATGGCCAGGCCGCCGAGCTTCACCACCACCTTCGGCGACCTGGCGAGCTCGCGGATGTTTTCGCGCCATGTCGGGAAGCGTTCGGCGAGCTTGCCGGTGTAGCTCGCGCGACCCAGCGGCGTGCCCACGTGGTCGAGGATGATGGTCTGGTCGGGGAAGGCGCGCGCAAGGTCGATCAGCTCCGGGAGTTGCGGCTCCAGCAGCCAGGCGTCGAAGGTGAGGCCCATCGGCGCGAGATGCTTGAACCCGGCCCGGAAGTCGGGGCGCAGGTAGAAGCCCTGGTCGAGACGGTTCAACGGCCCCAGGACGTCCTTGTCGGCGTCCCACGAGGCCGAGTTGCGGATGCCGCGGAAACGCCCGCCGCCGGCGCGCACGTGCGCCTCCAGCACCGGGACCACGCCGTCGCCGAGCAACAGGTCCGCGCGGCTGACGATGCCGGCGCAGGGCCGGAAGTCGCCGTAGAGGCCGCTGGCGCCCATGGCCGCCACGCCGTTCACGAACTCGGTCTCGCCGACGACCCGCAGCTCCATCGGACCGTCGGCCTTGTAGAAGGCGCCGCACTCCACGAAGACCGTGGCGACCACGTTGTGGCCGGAGCCGGTGTCGGCCATCAGTTCGTCCAGCAGGTAGCGCCGTGCGTCGGCGATCGCGGTCATGAACGGATGCTCGGGCGCCGCCGGCGTGGCGTAGTTTCGCCGGTCCCACAGGTGGTGGTGCGGGTCGACGATCGGCAGATCGGGGTCGAGGATCTCTTCGGCCACGGCGTCCCTCCGGTGCTGGCAGGGCGCCAAGCTAGCCGTTCAGCTCACGTCGTCCAGCGCGTTGCCGGTGCGCGCGCCGCCCCGCGGGCCCTGGTCGCCGACCTTCCAGCCGGCCGGGCAAGGGCCGAGCCTGGCGTAGTGGCGGGTCTGAACGGCCCTGATCTCGTCGCGGCCATAGAGGCTGGTGAAGCTGGTCCGCACCGCGAAGTCCCGGTCGAGGTCGCCCGTGGTGTTCACGGTCAGGCCGAACGACTTGCCGCCGATCTGGCATCGCACCGCGTAGAGCCCCGGCTTCTCGACCGCGTCCCGACGCGGCGCGCAGGCCGCGCCGTTCACCTCGGCGTTGGCGCGGACGAGCCCCGCGCGGAGGTTGCGGTTCGTGCAGACCTGAATCGCGCCCGCCGCCTTGCCCGCATCGTCCAGCGCTTCGGCCAGCCACAGCTCCGGTGGATCGTCCGCGATCAGCCGCTGTTCGAGCACCGCCGAGCCCGTGGGCCGGTCGCAGGCCGCGAGGGCAAGCAGGAGGACAGGCGCGAGGGTTCGCGCGCTGAGCGCGGTGATCGGCATCGGGAAACCTCGAGACGTCAGGGTCGGATCGCGTCGCGGGATGGCAGAACCATCGCCACGCCCGGCGTATGGCCGGACCACCGCGGCCGCCGCCGCAGCATCTCGACTCGCAGCTCCAGCGGGTGCTGGCGACGCGGCGCCCAGTAACAGCCGAAGGGCAGGGGCGTGGCGGCGAGCTGGGTCTTGAGCAGCGTGCGCGCATAGAGGCCGCGCGACTTCGGCCGGGCCAGCACCACTGCGGCGTCGCAGACCAGCTCCTGATCCAGGCGGATCAGGCTGGCCGCCAGATGCACGAAGGGGTTGAACCAGCAGACGCACTGCGCCAGCGCCGCGCCGGCCGCGGCGCGCGGGTCCTTGCGGGCGACGTGCTCGCGCTCGTGCGCCCGGATCAGCTCCCGCTCCTCGGCCGTGAAGGCGCCGTCGTCGCGCGGCATCACCACGTGCGGCGAGATCAGGCCCACCACCGCCGGCCCCGCCCTGCCTGCGCGCACCTTCACCGCAAAGCGCGCCTGGGAGATCGCGAACACCGCGGCCACGGCCATGGCGCCGACCCCCCACAGGATCCACAGGGTCGGGGTCGGACCCCACGGCTGGATGTCGTGCAGCCGCGGGTGGAAGCGGTAGTAGCCGACGATGAAGCCCAGCAGAGCGGCCAGCGGCGGCGCCGACCAGAGAGCGTAGGCCGCCTCGGGCCCCAGAAGCCGGCGCATCAGCGGCCGGGCGAAAGCGACCACGGCGATCGCGGCGGCTCCAGCCGCATTGGCGACGAGGAACGCCCCGCCGATCGTGATGGCCGGCAGCGTCCCGACGATCGGGGCAAGAATCTCACTCATCCTCGGCCTCGATCTCCGCGATCAGCGTCTTCAGACGCGCAACTTCTTCCGGTGACAACGCGCGATGCCGCGCGTAGTGCGCGACGAGCGGCGCGAGCTCGCCGCCGAACAGGCGGTCGAGCAGGCCCTGGCTCTCGCCGGTGAGGTATTCCTCGCGCGTCAGGATCGGCCGGTAGAGCGCCCGCCCGCCGACCCGCTCGGACTGCATGGCCTTCTTCTTCAGCAGGCGGTTGATCAGCGTCTTGACCGTCGCCTCGCCCCACTGCTGGGCGGGTCCGACCCGCTGGACGATGTCCTCGGCCGTCTGCGGACCCTCGGTCCACAGGGCCTCCATGATCTGGCTCTCTGCCGCGGAGATCCTGCTCATCTTACACCCGTAACCTCTGGGTGGACGTTACGCCTGTAGTTTCCGGCGTCAAGCTCAATGAGTCTTCACGACCGCGACACCGGCCGCCATCAGCGCCAGGCCGCCCAGCCGCCACCAGTTGAACGCCTGCTGCGGGCTCCCGAAGGCGCCGAAGTGGTCGATGGTGAGCGCCGTGACCAGCTGGCCGATCAGGATCAGCGCGGTGGTCAGGCCGACGCCCAGCCGGGGCGCGACGCTGACCACGGAAACCAGGTAGCCGGCCGCCAGCAGGCCGCCCAGCCAGGCGCTCTTCGGCGCCTGGGACAGGGTGGATAGCGACGGGACGGTCGGGCGCACCACCAGCCAAACGGCGAGCAGCGCCACCGAGCCGATCGTGAACGCGATGAGGCTGGAGGTGACCGGGTTCTGGGTCACGCCCGAAAGCTGCGAGTTCAGAGCCACCTGCAGCGGGATGGAGGCCCCGATGACGAGGGCGGCGGCGATCAGGAAGAGGCTGCTCATGGCCGCCACTTCACCCGCAACGGCCACGCTCGGCAACGCGCATCCGAATGGACCCCCCGGCGGTACTGAGTCTAGGCTCCGCGCGGGACGGGGGACGGCGATGGCCACGGACATTCACGTCGCGGACCAGCATCCGCGCGTCGGCCTCATTGGGGCGACCGCAC
Organism: uncultured Phenylobacterium sp.; assembly: GCA_964495645.1. Classification (GTDB taxonomy): domain Bacteria; phylum Pseudomonadota; class Alphaproteobacteria; order Caulobacterales; family Caulobacteraceae; genus Phenylobacterium. The sequence goes on from CAZBXO010000009.1 coordinate 33,835, forward strand.
TCGTGGCCGGCGGGATGATCGGTTCCGGCGTCTTCCTGCTGCCCGCGACGATGGGGGCGATGGGCTCGATATCCATCCTGGGATGGGTGGCCGCGACGGTCGTGGCCCTGGCGCTGGCCGGCGTGTTCGCCTGGCTGGCCCATGTCGCACCCCAGGCCCGCGGGCTGGCCGAGTACGTCGATGCCGGCCTCGGCCGGTTCTGTGGCGTCCAGGTGGCCTACCTCTACTGGACCTGCACCTGGGTGGGCTCGGCGGCGGTCGCCGTGGCGGTGGCGGGCTATCTGGCCTTCCTGATCCCGGCCCTGGCCCCAGCGCCGGTGCGGTTGGCGACCACGTTGGCGGTCATCTGGCTGAGTGTCCTGATCGGCTGGGTCGGGCCGCGGGCGGTCGCGCGCGTCGAGGGGCTGACCCTGGTCTTCGGTCTCGTTCCGGTGCTCCTGGCCGCCACCGCAGGCTGGTTTTGGTTCGACCCGGGGCTGTTCGCCCGATCCTGGAACCCCGGCGGACAGGCCCTGGTCCCCGCGATCGGAGCCTCGGCGCTCAGCGCCATCTTCGCCTTCTCCGGCCTGGAGTGCGCCGCCGCCGCCGCCGGCGTGGTCCGCGACCCCGGCCGCAACGTGCCGCGCGCCACCCTCGCGGGCGTGGCCCTGACCGCCGCGATCTACGTCTCCGCCTGCACCGTTCTGCTGGGCGTCCTGTCCACCGACAGCCTCGCGAGGTCGACAGCGCCCTTTGCCGATGCCGCGACCGTGGTCCTGGGCGCCGGCCTCGCCGCCACCGTCGCGGCGTTCGCGGCGCTGCGGACCTGGGGATGCTTCGTGACCTCTGTCCTGACGGGACCGGAGACCACGCGCACGGCGGCGGACGCAGGGGCCTTTCCGCGCGCGTTCCGCACCCGACCCGGCGAGCACGCCTCGCCGGTCAACCTCATCACCTTCGGGGGCCTCATGAGCGTCGTGGCGCTCGCCACCGCCTCGCCGAACCTCGGCGATCAATTCTCGGCGCTCGCGAACGTGTCCGTGCTCCTGCTGCTCTATGCCTATGTGCTCGCCGCTGGATCGCTGCTGCGCCTCGCCGGGGCGCTTACGCCCGGCCGCCGGGGGCTCGCCCGGCTGACAGCGGCCGTGTCGATCGCCGCCTGCGTCGCGCTCGCCGCATCCGCCAAGGCGTCCGAAATGGTTTGGTCGCTGGTGGCGCTCGCCGTGGGCGTCGTCCTCTTCCTCTATGTTCGCCGACGGGAGCCTGTCCCTGCATGAGTGAACCGATCACCTTCGGCTCGGAGGGGACCGCGCTGCGCGGCCGTCTCTACCGCGGCAAGGGCGCGGGGCCGCGACCCGCCGTCGTCATGGCCCATGGCTTCACCGCCGTCGCCGCCCAACTGGAGCCGCAGGCGAACGCGCTCGCCGACGCCGGCTTCACGGTGCTGGCCTTCGACCACGCCGGCTTCGGCCTTTCCGACGGCTACCCGCGCCAGGAGCCGGACCCGCCGCGCCAGTTGCGCGGCTACCGCGATGCGCTCAGCGTCACGCGCACCCTGCCGGACGTGCGTGCGGACCGCATCGGCCTCTGGGGCTCGAGCTACTCCGGCGGCCTGGTGCTCCAGGCGACGGCCGTCGACCCGCGCGTCGCCTGCGTCGTTTCGCAGGCGCCGTTCGTTTCCGGCTCTCAGTTGCTGCGGCTTCGGCCCGACTACGACGAGTTCATGGCCGCCCTCTACGCCGAGCGCGAGAGCCGGGCCGCCGGCAACCCGCCGACCCTTATTCCAGCCGTGGCCGAACGCGAGGAAGACCCCTGCGCATTGCCCGGCCGGGACGGCTGGGACTGGTTCACCGGCACGGGGGGTCCGACCTGGAAGAACGAGGTCACCTTGTCCGCCTTCGAGCTCGCCCGCAGCTTCGAGCCCGGCTGGTACATCGCCCAGATCGCGCCGCGACCGCTCCTCATGCTGATCGCCACGCAGGACACCGTGACACCGACGGAACACGCGCTGGAGGCCTTCGAGCGGGCGGGCGAGCCGAAGAAGAAGCTGATGATCGAGGGCGGCCACTTCGCCGTTTACGAGGGCCGGGGCTTCGAGCAGGCGATGTCCGCGACGCTGGACTGGTTCGGCCGCCACCTCGCCTGATAGGCTGGCGGCCATGCTGCCGGTCGACCTCTACAGCGGCGACGCCGCGCTCCGTGCGGAGCGCGGGGCCATTCTGCGCCGCAGCTGGCAGTTCATGGGCCACGAGACCATGCTGCCCGCCGCGGGCGACTATCTCGCCGAGGTGGTGGGCGGCGCGCCGGTGGTCGTGGTGCGCAAGGCCGATGGCGCTTTGGCGGCCTTCCACAACGTCTGCCGCCACCGGGCCGGGGCGCTCGTCGCCGACGGGACCGGCAACTGCGGCGAGGCCTTCACCTGCCGCTACCACGGCTGGCGCTACGCCCTCGACGGCCGGTTGAGGAACGCCGTCGACTTCGGCTCCCTGCCGGGGTTCGATCCGCGTGACTACGGCCTTTTCCCGGTGCGGGTGGAAACCTGGCGCGGCCTGGTCTTCGTGAACCTCGACGCCGCCGCGCCGCTCGCCGACCTCGTCGCCCCGCTGGCCGGGCGCTGGACCCGCGACCTCTCGGCCCTGCCGCTGGTCGAGCGGCGCACCCATTCCATCGCCTGCAACTGGAAGACTTACGTCGAGAATTACCTCGAGGGCTACCACCTGCCGATGGTGCATCCGGAGTTCGACGAGGACGTCGTCGTCGCCGACTACTGGACCGAGATCGAGGGCGAAGCGGTGTTCGCCTTCGCGCCGGCTCGCGACGCCTCGGTCTACGGCGGGCTCTGGGGCTGGCTGTGGCCGAACCTCGGCGTCAACGTCTACCGCCACGGCTACATGATGGAGCGGATGACCGCCCTCGGGCCGGAGGAGACGCGCCTCGACTGTTTCTACTTCTTCGAGCCCGGCCGCGACGCGGAGCTGGCCGAGATGTTCGTCGCCTCCGACCGCGTCACCGCACAGGACGTCCAGGTCTGCGAGGCGGTGCAGCGCAACCTCTCGGCGGGCGTCTACCAGGGCGGCGTGCTCTCGCCGAAGCACGAGACGGGCGTCGCCTGGTTCCAGCGCCGCGTCGCCGCCGCCCTCGGCCTGCCGGCCCCGCGGGCCCTCGCGCCGACCTAGCCGCCGGCCAGCAGGGCGGGCACGCCCTGCCCGCAGATGAGGCCGTACCGGAAGCGCACGCAGTCGGCGCGATGCTCAAAGGTGCCCAGCCGTCCGTGCTTCTCCTTGTGGTCCAGCACCACCGTGATCCGCCGGTCGCCAGCCGGCGCGGTGCGGGTCAGGTCGGCCGGCACGGTGCAGGCCTTCAACACGGGGCGGGCGGTGTTGCTGGTGTTGGTGACGCCGCCATGGCGGGCGGCGAGCAGGACGACCTGGCTCATGATCCACTGCTCCTTGCCGTCGTCGCTGCAGAAGTAGGTCGGGAAGATCGCCCACGGCCGTCCGTCGACCTGCGGGCTGTCCAGCGCCTCCGGGTAGTCGTGCGGGAAGGGCGCGTGGAACCGGGCCTTCACGGAGCTGAGGATGATGCTCACGTCGTAGAACTGGATCGCCACCGCCGCGGCCGCCAACGCGGCGAACACCGGCGGCGGCAGGCGGCGCGCCAGCACCGCCAGCGCCAGGGCCACGATCAGATAGGCGCAGGCCCAGAAGAACCGGCCGTGCGCCCGGAACAGCGAGAGCGCGTCGGTCACCGGACCAGCGGGGATGGGCAGGTCCCAGACCGGCCACGGTCCCAGGAACGCCCGCGGACCCACCGCCAGCAGCGTCATCAGCGCCAGCGCCACGGTCAGCGGTCCGAACCGCGCGACCTTTGCCCATGACGGCGCTCGCAACCCGCCCCGCCACAACGCCGCGACGATCGCCGCCGCTGCAAGCAGCAGCACCCCGCCGCCCAGGTAGTTGAGGCCCTCGAAGGCCTGCCCGCCGGTGGCGTCCAAGCCGCCGTCGAACCAGCCCGTGGCCTGCTGCCAGCTCTGCCCGGACAGCCGCGACGGATAAGGCCACACCGGCGAGGCCAGGTTCATCGAGTAGAAGCCCAGATGCGCAGCGCTGTGCTCGCCCAGACCTACGCCGTAGCCGAGCAGAATCGCGCAGGCCGCCAACGTCGCCGCGAACCCGCCTGCCACGGCCAGGCCACGGATCCAGGCGCCCCGGCGCCCCTGGGCGACCTCCGAGCCCAGCGTTGCTGCGAAAGTCAGGCCGACCGTGACGAGCAGGTAGACGTGGACGCCCACCGCCAGGGCGCCGAGGCCACAGAACGTCGTCGCGCGCCGCCACGTCAGACCGTCGCGCGCCGCCATGATCGAGAGCGCCAGACTGGCCAGGATCACCCAATGGGCGGTGAGCGCGATGTGACCGAACTGGCGCACCAGCCACATCGGCATGAGCAGCGACAGCAGCGCGCCTGCGATCAGGGCCCCCCGGCTGGTCACCCCACAAGCGCGCATCAGGGCAACCATGGCCGCCGGCTGCAAAAGGTAGGAGATCAGGAGGAAGAGGCCGAGGACGTTCGCCGGCCCGGAGAGGCCGGTCGCCTTCATCACGAGGGTCAACCAGGGCAGACTGTCGGTGTAGACCACCGACAACGGCTCGGGCCACGTCAGCGTTCGGGTGACCAGCGGCGGGAAGCCCCAGGGCGCCCGGAAGACCGCCTCCGCGCCCGCCAGGTTGGTCATCATGTCGCCGAACGGACTGGTCCAGTAGGCGTCGCCGGCCGCGACGAGCCGGAGGCCGAACATCAACTGGAAGGCGACGAGCCCCGCCAGCATGGCGGCCGCCACGGCCAGCATTCGTCGAAAGCGGGGGGCTGTGATCACCGAGCTGCGCCTTGCCAGAAGCGGCCTGCGCGCTCAAGCCTCGCCCGGTCGCAGCCGAAGCGGGCCTGGCGACGTTCAGCCGGGGCGGTGCTATCGTGGCGCCGACCAGGAGATGATCCGCCGATGAAGCTCTCCGACGAAGACCGCGACCGGCTCGCGCTCCACACCGCCTTCGCCGTGCACCAGATCGCCCGCTGGGTGGCCGCCCAGGGCAACGTGCCGCCGGAAATCCGCGACCGCCTGCGCGGCCACATCTCGGCCATCGAGGGCGTCCTCGTCACCAGCGGCCACGACTGGATCAAGGACGAGATGGAAGCGACCGAGGCCGCGCTCAGCTAGCGGCCCTCGAACTTCGGCTGGCGCTTCTCGCGGAAGGCCACCAGGCCCTCGCGGACGTCGGCGCTGACGTTGGTGACCATCACCGCCATCTGGGCGTCGACCAGCGAGGCCTCGAAGCCGGTCTCCATGGCCTTGGCGAACATCATCTTGGTGAGCCGCACGGCCAGCGGCGCCTTGGCCGCCAGCGCCTCGGCGAGCTGCAGCGTGCGGCCCTCCAGGGCGTCGTCGTCCACCACCTCGGTCACCAGACCCAGCCGCTCGGCGGTGGCGGCGTCGTAGATCTCGGATAGCCAGGTCATCTTCAGCGCCTTGTCGAGACCCATGGCGCGCGGGAACAGCCAGGCCCCGCCCTCGTCGGGCAGCAGCGCCACCTTGTTGGCCGTGCAGCCCAGCTTGGCCGACGCCGCCGCGAGCCTGAGGTCGCAGCCGAGCGCGAGCGCCAGGCCGCCGGCCACCGCATAGCCGCGCACCATCGCGATCGACGGCTTGTCCAGCTGTTTCAGCGCGCGCACCACCGCCTGCATGCCGTCGCGCATCTCGCGCCCCTGGCCCATCGGCTGCTCGCGCACCTTCCTCGAGTGCTCGGGATCGGACCCCGAGATGTCCCCGCCAGTGCAGAAGGCGCGGTCGCCGGTCCCTGTCAGGATCAGGCACCGCAAGGCGTCGTCGTCGCGGTAGGCCGCTACGGCGCCCTGCAGCTCCTGGGTCATGCGCCAGGAGTAGGCGTTCATCTGCGCCGGCTTGTTCAGGGTGATGCGCGCCACGCCGGGGCGGGGAACGTCACAGATGATCGTTTCGTAGTGGGCTTCGAACATGGCGGTTCTCCCCGTCGCGGGCTCGCGTCTAAGCTAGGCCCCAAATGGAGCTCCGCGTGAAGCTGATCCTGGCCCTCATCGGGGCGTTGTTGCTGGCCGCCCCCGCCGTCGCCGCGCCGGAGCCGTCGGCGCACGATTTCACGATCAAGGATTTCCGCTTCCGGACCGGCGAGACGCTGTCGGAACTCAAGGTTCGCTACCACACGCTCGGAACGCCCCACCGGGACGCCTCCGGCGACATCGACAATGCGGTCCTGATCCTCCACGGCACGGGCGGAACCGGCCGCCAGTTCCTCGCGCCCCAGTTCGCCGACGTGTTGTTCGCGCCAGGCGGCCTGCTGGACCCGGCGCAGCACTTCATCGTCATGCCCGACGGGATCGGCCATGGCGGCTCGTCCAAGCCGTCCGACGGCCTGCGCACCCGTTTCCCGAAGTACGACTACGCCGACATGGTCGAGGCGCAGCATCGGCTCGTCACCGAGGGCCTGGGCGTCAAGCGCCTGCGCCTGCTCATGGGCACGTCGATGGGCTGCATGCATGGCTTCATGTGGGCCGAGACCTGGCCGGGCTCGGCCAGGGCCTTCATGCCCCTTGCGTGCCTGCCCGCCGAGATCGCCGGCCGCAACCGCCTCTGGCGCAAGATGGCCGTCGACGCCATCGAGCGCGATCCCGCCTACCAGGGCGGGAACTACGCGGCGCAGCCGGTTCAGGGGATCTCGGCGGCCCAGCAGCTCCTCATCCTGGTCGGCGCCTCGCCGCTGCCGATGCAGCTGGCCTATCCCACCCGCGCCTCGATTGAGGCGTTTCTCGCCGCCGACCTGCCCCGCCGCGTAGCGCCGATCGACGCCAACGACCTCGTCTACGCGATCCAGGCCAGCCGCACCTACGATCCCTCCCGCGACCTGGAGAAGATCACCGCGCCGATGACCTGGGTGAACTCGGCCGACGACTTCATCAACCCGCCGGAGCTGGGCCTGGCCGAGCCGGCGGCCAAGCGCATCAAGCGCGGCCGCTTCGTGCTGATCCCGACCTCGAAGGACACCAAGGGCCACGGCAGCCACACCTGGGCCGTGCTGTGGAAGGACGAGCTCGCCGCGCTGCTGAAGCGCTCGGAACGATAGGGAGAGACCCCATGCTGAAGTGGCAGATCGGCGACGTCACCGTCACCCGCATCCTGGAGCTGGAGGCGACCGGCGGCTCCCGCTTCATCCTGCCCCAGGCGACGCCGGAATTGTGCCGCGGCATCGGCTGGCTCGCGCCCCACTTCGCCGACGACAACGGCCGCCTGAAAATGAGCGTTCACGCGCTCGTGGTCGAGACGCCGGGCAAGCGGATCATCGTCGACACCTGCATCGGCAACGACAAGCAGCGCGACATCCCCACCTGGTCGAACCTGCAGACCAGCTTCCTGGCCGATCTTGCGGCCGCCGGCTTCCCGCGGGAGAGCATCGACGTGGTGCTCTGCACCCACCTGCACGTCGACCACGTGGGCTGGAACACCATGCTGGTGGACGGCGCCTGGAAGCCCACCTTCCCCAAAGCGCGATACCTGATCGGCCGGACGGAGTTCGACTACTGGCGCGCCGAGGACGAGGGCGAGGAGGACCTGAGCCGCTCCCCGTTCCACGACAGCGTCAAGCCGGTATTCGACGCGGGCCTGGTGGACCTGGTGGAGACCGATCACCGCGTCTGCGACGAGGTGAGCTTCGAGCCGACGCTCGGCCACACGCCGGGCCACGTCAGCGTGCGCATCCGCTCAAAAGGCCAGGAGGCGCTGATCACCGGCGACTTCCTGCACCACCCCTGCCAGCTGGCGCACCCCGAATGGGCTTCCGCGGCCGACTACGACCCCGAGGTCGCGAAAGCGACCCGCCAGCGCATGTTCACCTGCCTCGCCGACGACGCCACGCTCGTCATCGGCACCCACTTCGCCGCCCCCACCGCCGGCAAGGTCGTCGCCGACGGCGACGTCTGGCGCTTCGCGGTATGAGGGCCGCTGCGCCCGACTGGACCTGCAGCACGCTCTTCTTCGTCCGCGACGTGGACCGCGCCGTCGGCTTCTACCTCGAACGCCTCGGGTTCGCGCTGAACATGCGCTATGAGGAGGACGGTGTGGCGCGGGTCGCCGGCGTCAGCCGGGGCCCGGGCTGCGCCCTGCTGCTCACCAGCCAGTGGCCGGACAGGGTCGGAACCGGCGTCCTCTACTCGGGCCTGGACGCGGACCACCACGCCGCCGTGTTCGCCGAGTTCGCCGCGCGGGGCGCAGCCGTCGGCGATGGCTTCTGGGGCAAGCCCATCAGCGTCCTGGAGGACCCGGACGGCAACCAGCTCTGGTTCGGGGCTCCCTGACCGGTGGGTTCCTCGGCCAGCTCATCCTCCTCGTCGGCCACCGGCGGGACCGCGAGTCGATCGGGCCCGACATCCGGCGTGCGCGCAGGTGGCGGCGGCGCGTCCAACCGCTCCGGCCGAACATTTGGCGCGCGGGTCGGCGGGGGCGCCTCCAGCGGCGCCACGAAGCCCACATCGGGTGGCGGGGGCGCGTCGTCCTCGAACCCCGGCGGCGGGACCAGCTCACCCTCGTCCAACAGCGTCGTCTCGCCGCCGAAGTCGAAGAAGGCCTCGTCGTAAGTCTCCTTGGGCGCCTTGAAATCGGCGCGGGTCATGGCGAAGCGCATGAAGTCGGCCCAGATGCGCGCCGGCAGGCTGCCGCCCGTCACCTTCTTCATCGGGGCGTTGTCGTCGTTGCCGACCCAGACACCGACCACGAGGTCGCCGGCGAAGCCCACGAAATAGGCGTCGTGGTAGTCCTGGCTGGTGCCGGTCTTCCCGAACACCGCCGGGCTGACGTTGGCGGCAGCCCCGGTGCCGCGCTCCACCGCCTGTCGCATCACCATGAGCAGGCTGTCGCGCTCGCGCTTGGACAGGCTGGTGGTGGGGGGCGGTTCGCGCTGGCTCAGAAGGCCGCGTGGCGCGACGGGGGCCGCGCCCTTGGCGATGCCGGCGTAGGCGGCGGTCAGCTCCATAAGGCTCATCGAACCCGTGCCGAGCGCGATGGTGGCGTCGTTGGGCAGCTCCGAGGTGACGCCCAGGTCCCGCGCAGCGGTCTGAACGGGCCGCACGCCGACGGCCTGCACGAGACGCGCCGCCGCGACGTTCGACGACCGTGCGAACGCGTCCCACAACGGCACTGGCCCGCCGGCGTAGTGGCCCTCGTGGTTCTGCGGCGCCCAACCTCCAATCTTGACCGGGGCGTCGACCACCAGGCTGACCGGCGTCATGCCGGCCCGGAACGCCGCCAGGTAGACGAAGGGCTTGAACGCAGAGCCGGTTTGGCGGACGCCCTGGGTCGCGCGATTGAATGGGCTGGCGCGATAGTCCTTGCCGCCCACCATGGCCACCACCCGCCCATCTGTATGCATCGCGACCAGCGCCACCTGGCTCACGTTCAGAGCGCCGGCCCCGGCCATGGCCCGCGCGACCGCCTGCTGAGCCTTCAGCTGCAGCTCGGAATCCAGCGTCGTCCAGACCGCCACCTCGCCATAGGCGCGGTTGAAGGCGGCGCGGACCTGCGGGGCGATCCAGTCGGCGAAGTAGGAGCCTACCGGCAGAGCCGCGCGGCCTTCGTGTACCCGAACCTGACGTGCGGCCGCGGTCGCCTGGGCCGGCGTGATGAGGTCCTGATCCGTCATGGCCGCCAGCACCACGCGCATCCGCTTCTGCGCCGCCTTGAAGTCCTCTGTGGGCGCGAGACGGGTCGGCGCCTTGACGATGCCGGCCAGCATCGCCGCCTCGCCGATCGACAGCGCCTCGGGCGTCTTGTCGAAGTAATGCCGCGCGGCGGCCCTGAGCCCGAACACCCCGTCGCCGAAGTAGACGGACGAGAGGTAGCGCGAGAGGATGTCGTTCTTCGACAGTCGCAGCTCCATGTAGAGCGCGATCACCGCCTCCTGCGCCTTGCGCCGCAGGGTGCGGTCGCTGCTCAGGAAGGCGTTCTTGGCGAGCTGCTGCGTGATCGTCGAACCACCCTGCGTGACCCGCCCGCGCCTCACGTTCGCGCCCATCGCGCGGCCGACCGAGATCGGGTCGATGCCGGGGTGGTAGTAGAAGCGCCGATCCTCGATGGCGACGAAGGCCCGGCTCACGTGCTTCGGCAGCCTCGCGGCGTCGACCGGCGCCTCCTTGTAGGCCCCGCGCCGCGAGAACGGCTTGCCGTCGGCGGTGATCAGCACCAGCGTCGGGGCCGCGAACGGCTGCAGCGAGCGACCGAGCGGGAGCGCCCATGTGAGCCACAGGAAGGCCAGCACGAGGAAGGCCACAATTGCGGCCGTCACCTGCACGCGGCGCCTGGCCCACCACGGCCGCGTGTCCTGCGCCTCTTCGGGCCGGACCTCGGGAGCTATGGGTTGGCCCGGATAGGCGGTGGTCATGCAATGTCCGCTGAGACGAGGAGTCCTCTCAAACGGCGACCGCGGAGTCCGGTTCTGTCCGCGCGGAGAAATACGTGCTTCTGTTCGGGCAAAGCCCGATCAACAGGAGCTCAGCGATGGTGCAAACCGTGCTCGCGCCGCAGGCCGGCGAACAGATCCTCGGCGACTGGCGGCAGCCTAGGAACAGGTGGCAGGGGGCGCCGGGCTCGATCCACACCGACGCGGTCGCCAAGTCGATCGGCATGCGCGGCGGCACCATCCCGGGCGTGGTCCACCTGGGCCATTTCCGCCCGATCCTGACGCAACTGTTCGGGGAACGCTGGCTCAGCCGCGGCTCGATCAGCCAGTACTACACCTTCGCCACCCTGGACGGCGAAGACGTCCGCGCGGTGGTCAAGGCTCCGGCCGACGGGGCGACCGACGTCCAGTTGGAGGCCTGGGTCGAGACGCCGGACGGCAAGACCGTCTGCAAGGGCACCGTCTCGGTGGGCGACGCCGACGCCGTCCCCTACATCCGCGGCCTGCCGTTGGAGAGCGCCCCGCCCGGCGCCAACCGAATCCTCGCCGACATGGTCGTCGGCCGCGACGTGCCGGCCAAGGACGACTTCCGGGTCAAGGCGGAGGAGGCCGACGAGGACGGCGTGGTGCGCGAGCCGCATTACATGTTCCGGGCTCTGCAGGTGTTCCCGCCGGAGGTGGACGTGAAGGGCGCCGTGGGCTTCTACGGCGGCACCGAGATCCGGCTGGTGAACGGCCCGATCCGCGCCGACACGCCCTACCGCAAGACCGGCCGTGTGGTCGCCGTCTGCGACAGCCCCAAGACCGAGTACGCCTGGTTCGACAGCGAACTCACCGACGCCGATGGCCGGCTGATCGCCGAGATGCGCCACATGACCCGCTGGATGAAGGTCTCCTCGCCCCTCTGGAAGGCCTAGGCGCTTCGGAACAGCAGCCGCTCGGCCTTGCGCGGGTCGTCGACGACCTTGCT
>CAZBXO010000010.1:0-1732 GCA_964495645.1 uncultured Phenylobacterium sp.
CCGAAGCAGTAGGCCAGCTTGACGTGGGTCGGCGGCTTGCTCGACGCCAGGGGATCGGACGAAGCGCGGACGCCAGACGCCGCATCGGCTACCGCCACCTCCGTCCTCCCATGATCTTGTCGTTGGATAGGACGCTAGACCCTTGGGTCGGGGTGGCAACCGTGACGCCACGTCACGGGGGTCGCCGCCTCAAGCCAGGAACCGCCGCAACAGCGCGGCATACTCGGCGGGCTTCTCGTTCATGGTCAGGTGCGAGCAATCCTTCATCACGACGAGCTGGGAGCCGGGGATGCCCCTCTTGATGGTCTCGTGGCAATCCAGCGTCACCTCGTCGTACTCGCCGGTTGTGATCAGCGTGGGAGTCTTGATCCGGCCGAGGTCGGCGCGGCGGTCCCAGTCCTTGATGACCCCTGTGATGGTGAACTCGTTCGGGCCGTTCATGACCCGGTAGGCGTTGGACGTGCTCAGGTTCTGGACCGTCTGCTGCACCTCCGGCGGCATCGGGTCGGCCCGGCAGAGGTGGCGGGCGTAGAACAGGTCGGTGATCTCGACGTATTCAGGACTCCCCTGCTGACCGGCCGCCTCCAGCTCGTGCAGCCGCTTGCCCTTTCCATCCGGCAGGTCGGCAATCAGCCGCTGCATCCCGGCGCTGGCCTGGGGCGTGCTGGCGAGGGCGCCAGAGAGGATCAGCCTCTCCACGCCCGCGCCGCGGCCCTGGCACAGATACTCGATGGCCAGCATCGAGCCCCAGGAGTTGCCGAACAGGTGCATCTTCGACAGCCCCAGCGCCTTGCGGACCGCGTCGACCTCATCGACGGAGCGCTGGATCGTATAGACCTTGTCGTCCGTGGGATTGTCGGCTTTCCCGGTCCCCAGCTGGTCGTAGAACACCACCGGCCGTTCGTCGGCCAACGTCGCCAGGGGCAGCAGGTAGTTGTGCCCGGCTCCCGGCCCGCCGTGCAGCGTGAGCAGCGGCGTTCCCGGCCTGTCGGCGCCGAAGATCTTGTACCAGACCGTCCCGCCCGGCACGGCCACCCGCCCCTCCGGCGGGACGCTCGGCTTGGGAATGCAGCCCGCCATTCCGGCCGCCGCCGCAGCCCCGATCGCACTGCGTCTTGTGAAGTCCATGATCCGCCCTCCCCGTCCCGGCGGGATACCGCGCCATTCGGACGATCGGATCAAGTGAAGGATGCTCCTCCTCTAGGGGAACTCGCGAAGCGAGAGGGGGCCCCGAGCGAGGCCTTGCAAGCCCCCTCTCCATCGGCGCTTCGCGACGCTGGAGCTCCCCCAGAGGGGGAGCACCTTCCGGCGCCTACCAGCTGTCGATCCAGCGGAGCTTCTTCTCCGTGCGCACCGGCAGGGGCGGAAGGCTCTTCAGTCCCGCGACGATCCACTTGCGTGTGTCGGCCGGGTCGATGACGTCGTCGAGGGCGGGGCTGGTGGCCTGGCTCATCGCCTTGCCGCGCGCGTAGGCGGCGGCGACCATCTCGTCGAACCTAGCCTTGCGGGCCACCGGATCCTCGATGGCGGCGAGCTCGTTTCGGTAGCCAAGCTTCACCGAGCCCTCGAGTCCCATGCCGCCGAACTCGCCGGTTGGCCAGGAGACCACGAACATCGCGCCCTGGTAGCTGCCGCCCGTCATGGCGATGGCGCCCAGGCCGTAGCTCTTGCGCAGGATCACCGAGAAGATCGGCACGGTCAGGTTCGCGCCGATCACGAACAGCCGCGAGCA
>CAZBXO010000010.1:1832-27500 GCA_964495645.1 uncultured Phenylobacterium sp.
CGCAGCTCCAGCACCGAGCCGTCGTCGGCGATCAGCTCGATGACCTTGCGGATGTCGTAGACCCGCAGGCGGTTCTCGGGGATCGAACGGCGCAGCAGCCGCTGGTCTGCGCAGGACCAGTCGGCGACCGGACCCTGGAAGTAACTGAGGTACTTCTTGGCCGTCGCCACCGCCTCGGCTTCGTCCTCGACGAGGATGTCGATGGTGCCGTTGGCCTGCATGACCTTGATCGGCCCGATCTCCTCCGGCCGGAAGACCCCGAGGCCGCCGCCTTCCACCATCGCCGGACCGCCCATGCCGAGCGCCGAGTCCTTGGTGGCGATGATCACGTCGCAGCAGCCGAGGATGGCGGCGTTGCCGGCGAAGCAGCGGCCGGAGTTGACGCCCACCAGCGGCACGGATCCTGACAGCCGGCCCCAGAACTCGAAGCCGCGCGTGAAGCCGCCGCCTTCGGTGTCGCCGGGACGCCCGCCGCCGCCCTCCGTAAAGAACACCACCGGCAGACGCCACTTCTCCGCCAGCTCGCTCATCCGGTCGAGCTTCCAGTGGTTGTTGCTCCCCTGGGTCCCGGCCAGCACCGTGTAGTCGTAGGCCATCACCGCGACCCGAGCCTTCTCCTCGGGGAAGAGGCCGCCGTTCACAGATCCCAAGCCCATGATCATGCCGTCGGCCGGCGTGGTGGCGATCAGCTCTTCCAGGGTGTTGCGCCGCCGGCGCGCCGCCACCACCAGCGGGCCGTATTCCACGAAGCTGCCGGGATCGAGCAGGTCGTCGACGTTCTCGCGCGCGGTCCGCTGCTTCGTCTTACGCCGCCGGGCGACCGCCTCGGGCCGGCCGGCGTCCAGGGTCACGGCATGGCGGTCGAGGACCTCCTGCAGGTCAGGGCGGATCGCGTCGAGGTCGACCACCTCGGCCGCCTCGCCGGCGCCGCCGGAAATCTCGGCCTCCTCGATGAAAGCCAGCGGATGGCCTTCGTAGACCGTGTCGCCGACCGCCACGGCGATCTCGCGGACGACGCCCGAGACCTCGGCGGCGATCACGTGCTCCATCTTCATGGATTCCATGATCATCAGCGCCTGGCCCGCGCGCACCGTGTCGCCGACCCCGGCCGAGACGCCGATCACCGTGCCCTGGAGCGGCGCGCGCAGGGCCTGGGTCCCCTCGGGACCTTCCGGCACGGCCTCTTCCTCGGCCGTCTCGGCCTGTTGCCGCCCGAGGTCGAGGATGGCCAGGGGGTCGACCGTGTCGACCAGGTAGCCGGCCCGTTTTGGTGCGGCCGTCCCGCGCGCGGCGGCGTCGAAGTAGAGCTTCGGGTGCGCCTGGGGCTCGCCGGACAACTCGCCCATCTGCGCCTCGATGAACCGCGTGTGCACCTCGCCGGCGGCCACGGCAGGATGGGCCAGCAGGTTCTGCAGGAAGGCGATGTTGGAGGCCGAGCCCTCGATGCGAAACTCCGAGAGCGCGCGGTAGGCCTTGGCGACGGCGCGGCTGAGGCCGCCCGCGCCTGCGTGCACGATCACCTTGGCCAGCAGGCTGTCGAACCGCGCCGAGGTGCGATAGCCGGCGTAGCCGAAGCCGTCGACTCGCACGCCGGGCCCGGACGGCGGCTCATAGACCGAGAGCGTCCCGCCGGCCGGCCGCGCCGAGCCGTCCGCCGCCATGGTCTCCAGGTTCACTCGCGCCTGCACCGCATGGCCGCGAGGCGCGGGCACCCGGTCCTGGCTGAGCGCCAGGTCGGCCAGAGTGTTGCCGGCGGCGATCTGCAACTGCAGGCGCACCAGGTCCAGGCCCGTCACCTCCTCGGTGACCGTGTGCTCCACCTGCAGACGCGCGTTGCCCTCGATGAAGACCAGGTCGTCGCCGTCGACGAGGAATTCCATGGTGCCGAGGCTGCGGTAGCCGGCGGCCTCGCCGAGCGCGACCGCATGGCCCCACAGGCGTTCGCGCACCGCCGCCGGCAGCATGTCGGCCGGGGCGATCTCAACCACCTTCTGGCGCTGGCGCTGCAACGAGCATTCGCGGTCGTAGAGGTGGCTGACGTTGGCCCCGTCGCCCACCACCTGGACCTCGATGTGGCGCGCATGGGGCAGGAAGCGCTCGACGTAGAGCTCGCCGTTGCCGAACGCGGCCTTCGCCTCCGACGCGCAGCGCTCGAACGCCGCCGCCAGCTCGTCTGCGCTCGTCGCCGGGCGCATGCCGCGCCCGCCGCCGCCGGCCACCGCTTTGACCATGACGGGTCCGTTGGCAGCGAAGAAGGCCTGCGCCGCCTCCAGGGTCGTCGGACCGTCGGTGCCTTTCAGGACCGGCACGCCGCAGGACTGCGCCAACGCCCTCGCCCGGCCCTTGTCGCCGAACAGCTCCAGGCTCTCCGGCGTCGGCCCCACGAAGGTCAGCCCGGCCGCGGCGCAGGCCCGCGCGAACGCCGCGTTCTCCGAGAGGAACCCGTAGCCGGGGTGCACCGCGTCGGCGCCGGCGTCCGTCGCCGCCGCCACGACGCCCTCGATGTCCAGGTAGGCCGCCGGCCCCTGCCCATTCAGCGCCACCGCCCCGTCCGCCGCCTTCACATGCAGCGAGGCCGCGTCGTCCTCGGAAAAGACTGCCACGCTCTCGACGCCCATCTCCGCGGCCGTCCGCGCGATCCGCACGGCGATCTCGCCGCGATTGGCGATGAGCAGCTTCTTCACTTCGGTCCGTCCCCTTCATGCGCCGGCGATCTTCCGCGCCGTACGCCACCGCATCAAGCAAACGGGACGGGGTCCGCCAAGTGCGATTTTTGAGTGAGCGGTATCTCACGCGCCGCAAGTGAAAGCCCCCGCCGTGCGGCGGGGGCTAATGTTTCCGTCAGCTGTCGGCGGTCAGGCCTTCAGCATGTCCTTCTTTATCGGCAGGTCGCGGATGCGCTTGCCGGTGGCGGCGAAGATCGCATTCGTGAGCGCCGGGAGCGCCGGGGGAAGCGAGGGCTCGCCCAGGCCGGTCGGCGGGTAGTCGGTCTTCAGGAACTTCACCTCGACCGGGGCGGCCTCGCGCATGCGCAGCATCCCGTAGTCGGTGAAGTTGCCCTGGGCGACCTTGCCGTCGACGATGGTGATCTCCTGGTGCAGCGCCTGGCCGAAGCCGTCGAGGACGCCGCCCTGCACCTGGTTGATCGCGCCCGACGGGTTGACGATCTGGTTGCCCACGTCGGCGACCACCCAGACCTTCTTGATCTTCAGGTCGCCGGCCGGCGAGACCGCGACGTGCGCCACCTCGGCGAAGAAGCCCAGGTGGCTGTAGTAGGCCGCCACGCCCATGCCTTCGCCCTTCGGGAGCTTGGCGCGGTTGGCCCAGCCGGACATCTTGCCGACTTCCGTCAGCACGCCCTTCATGCGCGCGGCGTTGTAGGCCTGGGCGCCCTCGCCGACCTTCGGCTGGTCGCCGAGCAGCGCCAGCTGGAAGGCGAGCGGGTCCTTGCCGGCCGCGTGCGCCATCTCGTCCAGGAACGACTGGAAGGCGAACGACAGGGCGTTGGAGCCCGGCGCCCGCAGCGGGCCGGTGGGCACGCCGAGGGGCATCGTCGTCTGCTCGTAGCGCAGGTTCGGCACGAAGCGGGCCGGGAACTCGTTCTGGCTCATGCCGGCGCTGCCCGCCACCCGCGCGCCTTCGCCGTAGGTGACGAAGTGGTCGTGCAGGGCCACCAGCTTGCCGTTGGCGTCCACGCCGCCCTTGAAGAAGTGGAAGCCGCCCGGCCGATAGATGCCGTGCTGGGTGTCGTCCTCACGCGTCCACACCAGCTTGACCGGCGCGCCGGCCTCCTTGGCGATCACCGCAGCCTCGACCATGTAGTCGTTGGCCAGACGCCGGCCGAAGCCGCCGCCGCAGCGGATCATGTGGATGGTGATGTCCTCGGGCTTGATGCCCACGGCCGCCGCGCACATGCCGCGGCCCTGCTCGGGGTTCTGGGTCGGGGCCCAGATCTCCAGCTTGCCGTCCTTGAACTCGGCCGTGCAGTTCATCGGCTCGAGCGGGGAGTGGCTGAGGAAGGGATAGCTGTAGGCCGCCTCGACCGTCTTGGCCGCGCCCTTCAACGCCGCATCGACGTCGCCGTCGTTCTTCAAGGTCTGGGCGCCCTTGCTCCAGCCGACTTCCTTCGCCTTGGCCGCGAAGGCCTTGGACGACTGCTTGGAGGTCGGGTGGTCGGCCCAGGCGATCTTCAGCTTGTCGCGGCCCTTCTTGGCCGCCCACCAGGTGTCGGCCACGACCGCCACACCGGGGTTGAGCCCGGTGAGGTTCGACGTGCCCTCGACGACGAAGGCCTTCTTCACGCCCTTGACGGCCTTGGCGGCCTCGAGGTCCGCGCTCGCCACCTTGGCGCCGAACACCGGGGCCTTGGCGTAGGTCGCGTACAGCATCCCCGGACGGGTCACGTCGATGCCGAACAGCGGCGCGCCGGTGACGATCTTCGGCGTGTCGTACTGGGCCATCGGCTTGCCGATGATCCGGTAGGCCTTGGGATCCTTCAGCTTGACCGTCTTCGGGTCCGGCGGCTCGATCGTGGCGCAGGCCTGGGCGAGCGAGCCGTAGGTCGACTTCTGGCCGGTCGAGGCGCGGATCACCATGCCCGGCGTCGTCGAGCATTCGCCCGGCGCGCAGTTCCACGCCGTCGCGGCGGCCTGGATGAGCATCAGGCGGGCCACGGCGCCCACGCGGCGCAGCTCTTCCCAGTGCGTCGGGGTGGCCATCGAGCCGCCCGCGAACTGGCGTCCGAACATCTTGGAGTTGGAGTCCGCCTGCTCGATGCGGACCTTGCTCCAGTCGACGTCCAGCTCCTCGGCGATCATCATCGGCAGGCTGGTCTTCACGCCCTGCCCGATCTCGGGGTTCTTGGCGATGATGGTGACCATGCCGTCCGGAGCCACGTGCACGTAGGCGTTCAACGGCTTGACGCCGGCCGCCTGGGCCTCGGCCTTGGGAGCCACGGAGAACGAGAGCGCGAAGCCCGCCGCCGTGGCGGTCTTCATCACGGTGCGCCGCGAGGCGCCGGTCATTTCGTGGGTCATGATCTTATGCCTCGGCCTTCTGACCGGAGGCCCGCTTGATGGCCGCGCGGATCCGCGTGTAGGTCGCGCAACGGCAGATGTTGCCGCTCATCGCCGCATCGATGTCGGCGTCGGTCGGCTTCGGCTTTTCCTTCAGAAGCGCCGTTGCGCTCATGATCTGGCCAGGCTGGCAGTAGCCGCACTGGGCCACGTCCAGTTCCGTCCACGCGGCCTGCACCTTCTTGCCGACAGGGTCGGCCCCGACGCCTTCGATGGTGGTGATCTTGGCCGCGCCGAGCGCCGCCGCCGGAATCTGGCAGGAGCGCAGGGGCTTCCCGTCGACGAACACCGTGCAGGCCCCGCAGGCCCCCACGCCGCAGCCGAATTTCGGGCCCTTGATGTCGAGGCTGTCGCGCAGCACCCAGAGGAGCGGCGTGTCCGGATCGACGTCGGCGCTCAGCGCCTTGCCGTTGACGTTGAGTTTGATGGCCATTTGGGGCGTCTCCCGCTTCGGAGCCATGGTACGGCGCTGGCGACCGGCGCGCCACAGATTTCCCCGCTGCAAACCGGAGGCGCTACGGCTTCGGCGCCTGCTGGGCGACCGGCGCGTTCGGAAAGGCGATGTCGGCGCGGAAGCCTTTTGGATCGAAGGCCGCTTCAACCTTGCCCCCCTGGGGCCGCAGCGCCACGTCCAGCAGCCGCGAGCCGAAGCCCTTGCGCTTGCCGATCGTGACCTCCGGCCCGCCGCGCTCAGTCCACTTCAGCACCGTCTCGCCGGCGTCGCCGCCGTCGCGCCGGATCACCACGCGGCCCGACGGCTTCGAGAGCGCCCCGTACTTCACCGCGTTGGTGGACAGTTCGTGCAGCAGCAGGCCGAGCGCCACGGCCACCTCGCCGGCCACGGTCACCTCCGCCAGGCCCTCGTCGACGTCGAAGCGGCTGGCGTCGAACGGGGTCAGGGTCGTCGCCACCACATCGGCCAGCTGCACCGGCCGTCCGCCCGAGGCGGTCACAAGGTCCTGGCTGTCGGCCATGGCCTTCAGACGCGCGGTCAGCACCGTCTCGAAGTCCTCCACCGTCTGCACGCCGCGGGCGGTCTGCGCGACGATCGCCATCATCACCAGGATGCCGTTCTTGGCGCGGTGCGCGAGCTCGCCCATCAGCAGCGCTCGCCGCTCTTCGGCCGCCTTGCGTTCCGAGATGTCCAGCGTGGCGCCGACCACCAGCCGCACGCCCTCGGCGTCCTTGACCACCCGGCCGCGGGCCTGCAGCCAGCGCGGCTTTCCGTCCGGCTCGACCCGCGTGCGATGCTCGATGAGGAAGTGCCCGCCCTCGGGCTTGTCGGCCGCCGCCTGGTAGCTCGCGGCGATCGCGTCGCGATCGTCCGGATGGACGAGCTCATCCATGTAGCGCTGGATGGAGACCGGCTCGCCGGATTCCAGGCCGAACAGCTCGCGGTTGCGGTCGGTCCAGTTCAGGCTGCCGCCGCGCGGATCCCACTCCCAGAGCCCAAGGCCCGTGGCGTCCACAGCTGACTGAAGCCGCCGGCGCTGCTCCTGCAGCTCGGCCTCGGCGTGGCGCTGCTCGGTGACGTCGCTCAAGAGGCCGTCCCAGAGCGTCGAGCCGTCCGTCCGCCGCCGCGGCGTCGAGAGGATCCGCCGCCAGCGCACGTCGCCGTTCGCCCCCAGCATGCGAACCTCCATGTCGAAGGTCTTACTCTGCGCCAGCGCCTGGGCCTCTGCGGCCGCCAACGCCTCCAGGTCTTCAGGTAGGATGCGGCCGTAGAGCCTTGTCGCGTCCGCCATCGCCTCGGCGGGCTCGACGCCGGTCATCTCGCGGCAGCTCTCGCCGACAGAGACGAAGGTGCGGCCCTGGCCGTCGGGCGGCACGAGGATCTGGAACGGCATGCCGAGCCCCAGGGCGTCCGCGAGCACGCGGAAGCTGGGTTCCTCACCCGCCAAGTCGGCCCACTTGTCCATCACCCCAACAGCCGCCTTCCGCAGCGGCGGGCAATATCGGGGCCCGGGACGCCTGCTACAACCTAGAATCTCTATGGTTAGTGGGCGCCTAGGCGATTCGCCGCAGCATATATGTCGGGTTGTCGCCCCTCAGGCCCTCGGCAACACCACCACAGCGTCGGGCAACTCATCAGGATTGTCACCCGGCCGGGCCGGGAAGCGCTCGGCCAGGACCTCGCCGCAGAGGCCGATCGCGGCGGCGAACCCGGCCGCGGGCTCGCCGCGCCTGAGGCCCTCGGTCAGGACCTCCATGGCGCGGTCCCAGACGTGCGGCTCGACATGATCGGCGATCCCTTCGTCGGCGATCAGCTCGGCCATCCGCTCGGCCAGCGAGACATAGATCAGCACCCCGGTCCGCTCGCGGGTGGCGTGCAGGTTCTTGGCGATGAACTGCTCGCGCGCCCGGGCCCGGACCCGCTCGCGCTTCAGCCCGGACGGCGTCAGCAGGCGACGGACCGGCGGGATCGAGGCCAGCGCCAGCATCGCCAGGAACAGCACCGCCTGCAGCATCACTGCGCCCATCAGCGCCCGCCGCGCCGCCTCGCCGGCCGCATCGGCCACCTGCGCGGCGGTCCAGCCCACGAAGACGTCCGGCGCCTCGACCTGCACGCCGCCGGCCAGAAGCAGGGCCGGCGCGAGCAGGGCCATTCCGGCAGCCCACGCCAGCGGCGCTTCGCCGTATTCCGAGCTTTCCTCGGCGACGATGCAGTAGAGCTCGCCGGTGGTCTTCGCCTCGGCTTGGCGCACCGCGGCCTCGATGGCCGCAAGGTCCGCCGGCGACATCACGTCCCGCCCCATCACCAGCTCCCCGAGCTTCCGCCGCCGCCGAACGAACCGCCGCCGCCGGAGAATCCGCCGCCACCGCCGCCACCGCCCCAACCCCCGCCGCTCCACCGGCCGCCGCCGCGGCTCGAGCTCGACAGGATCATCGGCAACAACCACCAGAGCCCGCTCCCGCCGTAGCGGCGCCGGCGCCCGAAGCCGCGCAGCAGTCCGGTCAGGACCCAAAACACGATGACGATCAGCACGATCGCCGGTATCGGGAAATCGCCGCGGCCCTGCGGCTTGGCGATCCGCACCTTGGCCTGCTGGGCCTGCGCCTTCGCCTCGTCCTCCGGTAGGCTCAGCTGCCGGATCAGCGCCTCCGCGCCGGCCACCACGCCGTCCTCCATGTTCCCCGCCTTGAAGGCCGGGATGATCTGGCGCTGGATGATCACGCTCGACAGCGCGTCGGTGAGCACCGGCTCCAGGCCATAACCCACCTCGATGCGGACCTTGCGCTCCTTGGGCGCGACGATGAGCAGGGCGCCGTCGTCCTTGTCCTTGTCGCCGATGCCCCAGGCGCGACCCAGCTGGTAGCCGTACTCCTCGATCTCGTAGCCCTGCAGGTCCGGCAGGGTCGCCACCACCAGCTGCCGCCCGGTCTTGGCCTCCAGCTGGGCCAACTCCCCGTCGAGGCGCCGCTCCGTCTCCGGCGACAGCAGCTGCGCGTCGTCAACCACCCGCCCGCTGAGCGTCGGGAACTTCGGCGCGGCGAAGGCGATGGCGGCCCAGACGGCCGCCGCCAGCGCGATCATGAGCGCCGGAGCGCTTCGACGCATCGGGCTACTTCGTCGCCGGGGCCGGTTCGGGCGGGGCGGCCCCCGGCGGGGCCGCGGGGGTCCCGAAGTCGACCGTGGGCGCCGACTGGGCCGCGGCGTTGGCCTGGAACAGCTGCATCGGCTTCGACCCGGAATGCGCCGTCTTGGCCCAGATGATCTGCGGGAAGGTGCGAAGCGTCGTGTTGAAGTCGCGGACCGCCTCGTTGTAGTCGCGCCGCGCGATCGCCACCCGGTTCTCGGTGCCCTCCAGTTGGGACTGAAGCGCCAGGAAGTTCTCGTTCGACTTCAGCTCCGGATAGCGCTCCTGGATCAGCATCAGCCGCCCCAGCGCGCCCGACAGGTTGTCCTGCGCCGCCTGGTACTGCTGGAACTTGGCCGGATCGGTCAGCGTGGAGGCGTCTACCTTCACCTGGGTCGCGGACGCCCGCGCCTCGGTGACCTCGACCAGCACGCTCCGCTCCTGGGCCGCATAGCCCTTAACCGTCGCCACCAGGTTCGGGATCAGGTCAGCGCGGCGCTGGTATTGGGTCTGCACCTCGGCCCACTGGGCGCGCGCCTTCTCCTCCTTGGTGGGAATGGTGTTGATCCCGCAGGCCGCCAGGACCAGCGGCGCGACCACGACGAGCGCGACACGCGTCAGGCGATCGAAGAGCTTGTTCATCTGGATGTCCCGTCCACGAAACTTCGTGCGGGAACTATTTGGCCGCCGCGTTGATCCCGCGCAATGGCGCAGCCTTGCGTCAGGCCGCGAGCTTCGCCGGCGTCACCACCGTAACCGGCCACGCGGGCGCCGGGCCGCGAGTGCGGATCTTCTCGCCCCTCAGCCAGATCTTCAGGGCTTCCCAGTGGATCGCGGCGAGGACGCCGACGGTCATCCACGGGTGCTGGCGCCACGCGCGCCACAGCGCCTTGTCGGTGATCTCCTCCCGCTCGCCGACGAAGGACGCGGTCAGGATGCAGCTCTCGGCGTCCGAGGTGTCGACCATCACCTGCACCGCCTCACCCGGCGGACGGATGCGGAAGTCGTAGTGGAGGTCCATGTCCATGAACGGCGAGACGTAGAAGCCCTTGTCACAGGCCTGCCGCTGGATCGCCTGGTCCGAGGCCGGGATCAGGTAGCTATGCCGCTGCCCAAAGGTGTTGTTGACCTCGTAGAGGATCGCGGAGAGGCCGCCATCCGCCCGATGGCAGAAGTAGACCGTGAGCGGGTTGAAGCCGTGGCCGAGGATGCGCGGCATGGCCAGCATCCGCACCGGTCCGCCGGCCTCCAGGCCCGCGGCCGCCAGCTGCGCCTCCACCTGCGCCTTCAGGGGCGTCGCCGAGCCGTCGCCGTGCCGACGCGGGTCGAACCCCACGAGGTTCCAGCGCCGCAGCGAGAACAGCCTCAGCCGGGCGTCCAGCGCCCCGAGCTCGTCGAGGTCCAGCAACAGCATGAAGATGCGGTAGGCGAGCCTGTGCTTGCGGGGCTTCAGCCGCGCGTGGCTCACCAGGCCCCGGTAGAGGCCGGAGGCGAACACTAGGCGGCGACCTCTTCCGGCCCGCGCGCATGCACGTGGATGCGGCCGTTCTCGTCGGCCACCGTCCATGGCCGGCGCACGCCGCCCAGCTGCTCGGCCACCGCCAGGCCGGACTGCAGCCCGTCCTCGTGGAAGCCGTGCCCGAAGTAGGAGCCGCAGAACCAGGTCCGCCGCACGCCCTGCAGGCTCCACAGTTCCTGCTGCGCGGCCACCGCGCCGCCATCGAACAGCGGGTGGTCGTAGATTTCGGTGCGGATCAGCTTGTCCGCCGCGATCTCCTTGTTGGGGTTCAGCGTCACGAACAGGGGCGGGGCGTCCTTCAGGCTCTGCAGGCGGTTCATCCAGTAGGTGACCGCGCCTTCCCCGGGAGCGGCCCGGCTCCCGATGTGGTTCCAGCTGCACCAGGCGCGGCGGCGCTTGGGCATCAGCACCGTATCGGTGTGCAGGGCGATCATGTTGCGGGTGTAGCGGAACGCGCCCAGCAGGCGCTGCTCCTCGGGCGTCGCGTCCTCCAGCAGGGCGAGCGCCGTGTCGCCGTGGGTGGCGATGACGACCTGGTCGAAGCGTTCGCGCGCGCCGCCGGCGAGCCGCACCTCGGCCCCGTTGGCGTCTCGCCGCACCCCGGCTACGCGCTGGCCCTTGCGGACCTCGCCGCGGAAGGCGGCGGCGAGCTTCTCGACATACGCGCGGCTGCCGCCCCGCACGGTCCGCCACAGGCCGCGCCCGAAGACGCTCATCATTCCGTGGTTCAGGAAGAAGCGGATGAGCGAGGCGGCCGGGTACTGGCCGATCTCCTTCAGCGGCGTCGACCATATGGCCGCGGCCTGCGGCAGAAGGTGATCGTCGCGGAACGCCTGGCAGTAGCCGTTCTCTTCCAGATAGGCCTCGAGGCTGACTTCGGGCGTCTTCAGCGCCGCCAGGTCCTTCGGGCCTTCACGGTAGAAGCGGGTGATGTCGCGCAGCATGGCCCAGAACCGAGCCGAGAACAGGTTCCGCTTCTGGGCGAACACGCCGAGCGCGCCGTAGCTGGAGTACTCGAAGTCGCCGTCGTCGAGGCTGACGCTGAGCGACATGTCTGCGTCCACGTGGGGCACGCCCAGATGCGCCAGCAGCGCGGTGAAGTTTGGGTAGTTGGATTCGTTGTAGACGATGAAGCCGGTGTCCACCGGGACCGGGTCGTGGTGGCCGGGGGCCTCGACCGTGTTGGCGTGGCCGCCCAGCCGCCCGTCGGCCTCGAAGAGCACAACGTCATGCCGTCCGGACAGCAGCCACGCCGAGGACAGGCCCGCAATGCCGGAGCCGATCACGGCGACTCTCAAGCGCCGATCGGAGACGTCATCCACCCTGTTCGACCCCTTTTACGCCACGCTGCGGCGCCCCACTGCGCCCACTGTTAGCAAAGGCTACGAGGTCGTCACAGGGGTGGATGCGTCGCAGCGCGGGATATGGTCAGTATCCCGCCGCAGAGTCGGGAGAGGGGATGCTGGTCTACATCGTGCTGGCCGTGCTCGCGGCCATGACCGCAATCATGCTCGCGGCCTGGGCCTATGGCCTGGCCGTGAAGAACGGCGGCTGGACCGACGTCTTCTGGACGTTCGGCTCCGGCGCGACGCTGTCCGCAGCGGCGCTCTGGCCGCTCGATGGGCCGCCCACGGCGCGGCAGTGGCTGGTGGCGGCCATGGCCGCCGTCTGGGCTCTGCGCCTGGGCCTCTATCTCGCCCAGCGCGTCGCCAGCCATCCGGAGGATCCCCGCTACGCCGCGTTTCGCAGAGGCGGCGGCAATTACCCGCTGCGCATGCTGTGGGTGACCCTGCCCCAGGCGCCCGCCACAGCGGCGCTCTCCGTCTCCGTGGCGCTGGCGGCGCAGACCCCCGGGCCGCCCGGCGCGCGAGACGCGGCCGCCCTGGCCATCTTCGTCCTTGCGATCCTCGGCGAAGGCCTCGCCGACGGTCAGATGAAGCGCTTCCGCGACGATCCGGCCAACAAGGGCCGGGTGATGGATCGTGGTCTCTGGGGCTGGTCGCGGCACCCGAACTACTTCTTCCAATGGCTGGGCTGGCTGGCGTACCCGGCGATCGCCCTCGATCCGGGACGGGCGATG
This sequence comes from uncultured Phenylobacterium sp., assembly GCA_964495645.1. Taxonomy (GTDB): domain Bacteria; phylum Pseudomonadota; class Alphaproteobacteria; order Caulobacterales; family Caulobacteraceae; genus Phenylobacterium. Next base: position 14,085 of record CAZBXO010000010.1, read on the forward strand.
ACCTGGCTCAGCTTCACCGCGGCGGCGGTCATGTACGTCCTGCTGCGGTATGTCTCGGGCGTTCCGCTGCTTGAGGAGGCCATGCTCAAATCCCGCGGCCAGAAGTTCCGTACATATCAGGAGCGCGTCAGCGTTTTCTTTCCGCTCCCACCCAAGAGAGTCCCGTCCGCATGAGTCTCATCGCCGCCACCATCGACACCTTCGAGGGCGCGCCGCTGCCCGACGTGGTCCGCAAGACCGCTATCGAGCTGCTGGTCGCCAACGCGCGGCGCGGCCTCTCCGCGGCGGGCCCTGAGGCTGACGCCGTCTTCGCCCGGGCGATGGAGGCCCGGCCGATCGCCGAGCACACGGCCGCAGCCAACGACCAGCATTACGAGGTCCCCGCGGCCTTCTTCGAGGCCTGCCTGGGCCCGCAGATGAAGTACTCCTCCTGCCTCTACCCGCACGCTGACACGACGCTCGCCGAGGCCGAAGAGTATGCGCTCGCGGAGACGGCCGCACATGCCGACCTCGCCGACGGCCAGCGCATCCTGGAACTTGGTTGCGGCTGGGGCTCGCTCAGCCTCTGGATGGCGAAGACCTACCCCAACGCCCGCATCACCGGCGTCTCCAACTCGGCGAGCCAGCGCGCCTTCATCCTGGCGCGCGCCCAGGAGCGCGGCCTGTCGAACCTCGAGATCATCACCTGCGACATGAACGACTACGAGGCGCCGGGCGAGTACGACCGCGTGGTGTCCGTCGAGATGTTCGAGCACATGGCCAACTGGCGCGCCCTGCTCACCCGCGTGAAGGGCTGGCTGAAGCCGGACGGCCGGCTCTTCATCCACGTCTTCACACACAAGACAACGCCCTACCGCTTCTCGGCCGACGACGAGGCCGACTGGATCGGCAAGTACTTCTTCACCGGCGGCGTCATGCCGAGCCATGGGCTGATCAAGCAGTTTCCCGATCTCTTCGAACTCGAGGCCGACTGGCGCTGGAACGGGACGCACTACCAGCGCACCGCGCTCGACTGGCTGGCCGGCTATGACCGCCGCGCGGCCGAAGTCCGGCCCGTCCTCGAGGCCACCTACGGCAAGGACGCCACGCTCTGGCATCGCCGCTGGCGGCTCTTCTATCTCGCCACCGCAGGCCTCTTCGGTCATCGCGGCGGCCACGAATGGGGCGTCAGCCACTATCGCTTGAAACCCGCGTAGCGCGCGGACCATCGGGGGACGGAAACATGATCAGGATCGCCGCGACCTACCTCGCCATGGGGATCGCGTTCGCCATCGTCGACGCCGTCTGGCTGACGCAGGTGGGCCCGGGCGTCTATCGGCCCACCCTCGACGCCGTGCTCCGACCGCCCGAGGATCCGCTCAACCTGCCGGCCGCCATCGTCTTCTACCTGGCCTACATCGCGGGCATTCTGGCGATCGCCGTGTGGCCCAACCGCGACCGCTCGATCCGCGACACCGCCGTCTCGGGCGCCGTGCTGGGCGCCATGGCCTACGCCACCTACGACCTGACCAACCAGGCGACTCTGAAGGTCTGGTCCACCGCCATCACCGCCGCCGACATCGTCTGGGGAACCTTCATCACCGCCCTCGGCGCCACCGTGGGCGCCTGGGTCCTGCGGAAGCTGACGCCCCAGTCCGCCTGATTGTCGCCCGCATCCCCGGCTGTATGGTGAGAGCCAAGCGACGGAGATGCGCATGACGGTGGTGGAGCGGGACACCCTGACGGAGCGGCTGGAAGCGGCCGCCGCGAGCGGCATGACCACGGCGCTGTGGGCCTCAATGCAGCCGGACAAGGTCGCCGTCTACGATCCCGACGGGACGCCGCACAGCTTCGCCAAGGTCAACGCCAACGCAAACCGCATCGTGCGCCTGCTGCGCCAGGCGGGCCTGCAGGCTGGCGACGCGGTGGCGCTGGTCTGCTCGAACCGCGCCGAGTTCGTCGAGGTGCTGGCCGCCTCCCTGCGCGGCGGGTTCCGGCTGACGCCCGCCAACTGGCACCTGACGGCCGACGAGATCGGCTACATCCTGAACGACTGCGAAGCCAAGGCGGTGTTCGCCGAGGCGCGCATCGCCGCCGCCGGGCCGGCGGCGGCGCACGCGGCTGGCCTCAGGCTCAAGGTGGCCATCGGCGGCGATATCGAGGGCTTCCTCAACTACGACGAGGCGCTGGCGGATATCGACGGGACGGACATCCCGGATCCCACGCTCGGCAATTCCATGCTCTACACCTCGGGCACCACCGGGCGGCCGAAGGGCGTCTACCGCGCGGTTCCGGTGGTGACGCCGCAGCTGTTCTTCACCAGCCGCGGTTACAACGAGCGCTCAGTGCAGCTCTGCGCAGGGCCGGCCTATCACGCCGCACCGCTGGCGCTCGACGTGCGTGCGGCCATGGGCGCCGGCGCCCCCCTGGTCTTCATGGACAAATGGGATTCCGAGCGCGTGCTGGCGACCATCGCCGAGCGACGGGTGACGCACATGCACCTGGTGCCGATCATGTTCCAGCGCCTGTTGGCCCTGCCGCCGGAGGTGAAGGCGCGGCACGACATCTCCTCGGTCACCTACATCATTCACGGCGCGGCCCCCTGCCCGCCCGAGGTGAAGCACGCGATGATCGACTGGTTCGGCCCCGTGCTCACCGAGTACTACGCCGGCTCCGAGGGCGGCGCGGGCTTCATCATCGACAGTCACGAGTGGCTCAGGAAGCCGGGCTCCGTCGGCAAGAAGCCGGAGCTGCTGGGCTCGAAGATCCTCGACGAGGCCGGCAACGAGTGCCCGCCGAACGTCGCGGGTACGATCTACCATCAGCTGCCGCCCGGCGGGGGCTTCACCTACTACAAGGACGAGAAGAAGACCCAGGCGTCCCGCGTCGGCGACCACTTCACCATGGGCGACATGGGCTACTTCGACGACGACGGGTACCTGTTCCTGACCGGCCGCAGCGCCGAGACGATCATCTCCGGCGGAGTCAACATCTACCCGCAGGAGGTGGACAACGAGCTGATCAAGCACGACGCCGTGGCCGACAGCGCCACCGTCGGCGTCCCGCATGACGAGTGGGGCGAGCAGGTGAAGGCGGTGATCCTGCTGAAGCCCGGCCATCAGCCCTCCGATGCGCTGGCCCAGGAGATCCTCGACTTCGCCCGAAGAGCCCTCCCCAGCTTCAAGGTGCCCCGCAGTCTGGACTTCGTGACCGACCTCCCCCGCTCCGAAGCCGGCAAGGTCCAGCGCAACAAGGTCCGCGCCCCCTACTGGGAAGGCCGCGCGCGGCAGATCTAGCGGCGGGGTTTGCGGCGCGCCGCGCGCCGCCTAAGGTCCCGCCTGAGTTTCGGGGGAGCTTCGCGTGAAACGTCTCGTATTCGGCGCGGTGGCCGCGGCCGCCGCCTTCGTGGTGGCGCAGGCGCAGCCGGCGCAGCCGATCACCTATGTGCAGGCGGGGCGGTTGCTGTCGGACCCGGCCACCGGTCGTGTCGAGAGCGCCAAGACGCTGGTGATCCAGGGCGGCAAGGTCATCCGCATCGTCGACGGCTACCAGGCGCCGGCCGGCGCGCGCGTCATCGACCTGAAGGACAGCTTCGTCCTGCCCGGCCTGATCGACAGCCACGTCCACATCACCAGCGAGCAGAACCCCAATGCCCGCCTGGAGGAGGTGACCCAGTCCTCCGCCGAGCAGGCGATGGTCGGCGCCCGCTACGCCCGGCGCACCCTGATGGCCGGCTTCACCACGGTTGCGGACCTGGGCGGCGACAACGACGCGGTCTTCGCCCTGCGCAAGGCCACCGCCAACGGCGACGTCATCGGCCCGCGTATCATCGCCGCCGGCTCGGCGATCTCGGTCCACGGCGGCCACGGCGACGTCAACGGCTACCGCGAGGACGTCATGCACGTCCTGCGGCCGGGCTCGGTCTGCTCCGGGGCCGACGACTGCAGCCGTGCGGTGCGCGAGCAGGTCTGGAAGGGCGCCGACGTCATCAAGATCACCGCCACCGGCGGGGTGCTCTCCAACACCGCTGCGGGCCTGGCCCAACAGTTCACCAAGGCCGAGCTCGCCGCCATCGTCGAGGCCGCCCACCGCATGGGCCGCCGGGTCACCGCCCACGCCCACGGCGCGGACGGGATCAACGCCTTCCTGGAGGCGGGCGGCGACTCGATCGAGCACGGCACCTACCTCGACAAGGAGGGCGTCGCGCTCTTCAAGAAGACCGGCGCGTACCTGGTGCCGACCCTGATGGCCGGCGACTACGTGGCCCGGATCGCCGCGGGCCCGAACAATTTCCTGACCCCGGCCCAGACCGCCAAAGCCCTGGAGGCTGGCCCGAAGATGATCGACATGGGCCGCCGCGCCCACGAGGGCGGGGTGAAGATCGCCTTCGGCACCGACACCGGCGTCTCCAAGCACGGCGACAACGCCTACGAATTCACCCTGCTGGTGAAGGCGGGCCTGACGCCGATGGAAGCGATCCAGACCGCCACCATCCACGCCGCCGACCACCTGCAGATCAGCGCCATCGCCGGCGCGCTCACGCCGGGCCACGCGGCCGACGTGATCGCCGTGAAGGGCGACCCCACCAAGGATGTCACCGAACTTCAGCGCGTCACCTTCGTGATGAAGGAAGGAAGCGTCTACAAGCCGTAACAGTCGCCGTCACAACCCTTGCGCCGCCCCGATTCCGGGCGCAATGAATGACGCGCGTCAACTTTGTAGCTCGGGTTTGGAATGGCAGACGACGCCTCCCTTCAGGTCGGCAAGCGGGAACTGACCAAGGTCGCCAATCGCCAGGCGATCCTGGATGCGGCGCGCGAGGTGTTCGGCGAGCTCGGCTACGAGACCGCCACCGTCCGCGACATCATCCGCCGCACGGGCCTCGCGGCCGGCACCTTCTACAACTACTACCGCTCCAAGGAGGAGGTGTTCGCCGCGCTGGCAGACGACGGTGCGCGCCGCTTCGCCCCGATCCTGAAAGAGCTGCGCGGCAAGGGCGGCAGCCTCGAGCAATTCGTGCGCGAAGCCATCGTCGCCTACTTCGAGTTCATGGCCGACGAGCATTCCAGCTGGCTCGCGCGCCGGCCGGCCGGCGAGCCGCACGTCCACGTCCAAGGCGAGACGCCCGAGATGGTCGCCGTCTTCAACGAGGTGAAGGCGGCGATGGAGAACGCCATTGCCGAGGGCCGCGGGCCGGCGTCGGATTCGGAGTTCATGGCCGCCGCCAGCATCGCCGTGGCCCGCGAGATCGGCGACAAGATGCTGGAGCGCCGGCCCATCGACACGGCCGCCGCCGCCGAGTTCGCCACTGCGATGATCCTCAGCGGGCTGAACGGCCTGCCCGCGGCGAGGGGCTGAATGGCCCAGCCGGCGGCCCAGCGGCTGCTCGCCAAGGCCGTCCTGTCGCTCCCGGCCCCGCTTCTGCGCCTGCTGGCCGGCGGCGGGGTGGTGCACAAGGCCGGCCGCACGCTGGATCCGCGACTGCAGTTCCTGGCCGCCCAGGCCCGCGGCGCGCCCGGCATGGAGACGATGTCGCCGGAGGACGCCCGGCGCGGCGAGACCGCCATGCTCGCCGCCGTCGCCGGCGACCCTGAGCCCGGCGTCACCTGGGAGGGGATGACCGTCACCGGGCCGTCCGGCTCGATCCCCTGTCGGCTCTACCGTCCGCCGGCGCAGGACCCGAGCGCGCCGATCCTCGTATGGGCCCACATGGGCGGCGGCGTTATCGGCACCCTGGAGACCACCCACACGTTCTGCACGGTGCTGGCGGCCGTCGTGCGGACGCCGGTGCTCTCCATCGACTATCGCCTCGCGCCGGAACATCGCTTCCCGATCGGTCTGGAGGACATCCTGGCCGCCTACCGCTACGCCCGCGACCATGCCGCCGAGTTCGGCTGTCCGCCCGGCGAGGCGATCATGGGCGGCGACTCGATGGGCGGGAACTTCACCGCCGTGGTCTGCCAGGAGCTGAAGCGGGCGGGCGAGCCGCAACCGGCGCTGCAGATTCTCATCTATCCCTGCGTCGACGCGGCCTCCCAGACCGACTCCATGACCACCTTCGGCGACGCCTTTCCGCTGACCCGGCCGATGATGGATTGGTTCATGGGCCACTACATGGCGCCGGGCGACGATCCGGCCGATCCGCGCCTCTCGCCGATCCGCAGCCCCGATCTGACCGGCCTCGCCCCGGCCATTGTGGTCACCGCCGGCTTCGATCCGCTGGTCGACCAGGGCGAGGACTACGCCCGCGCCCTCAGAGCCGCCGGTGTCCCGGTCGTCTACCGCTGCTATGACAGCCTGGCCCACGGGTTCGTGGCCTTCACCGGCGCCGTGCCGGCCGCCGACGCGGCCAGCCGCGAGGTCGCCCGCCTGGTGCGCAGCCAGCTGGACGAGAGATCCTGATGCGCGCCCTCGTCGTCGAACAGCTGCTCCCCGACTACGCCGGCTGTGTGGTCAAGGACGTGCCCGTGCCTGAGCCCGGCCCGGGCGAGGTGCGCATCAAGGTGCGCGCCGCGGCGGTCAACTTCCCCGACCTCATGCAGACCCGCGGCGAGCATCAGCACAAGCCCCCGATCCCCTTCGTGGGCGGCATGGAGCTCGCGGGAGAGGTCGACGCCGTCGGCCCCGAGGTCGTGGGCTGGAGCGTCGGCGACGCCGTGGTCTCCGGCGGCCGCGGCGGCTTCGCCGAATACGCCATCCTGCCGGCCGCGACGCTCAGGAAGAAGCCCGCCAACCTCGGCTTCAGCGAGGCCGCCGGTTATCCGGTCGCCTACCTCACCGCCTACGTGGCCTTCGTGCGCGCGGCCAACCTGCAGCCCGGCGAGTGGGTGCTGGTGCACGGCGCGGCCGGCGGCGTGGGTCTCGCCGCCGTCGACCTCGGCAAGCTGATGGGCGCTCGGGTGATCGCCGCGTCCGCCTCCGACGCCAAGCTGGAGGTGATCGCCCGCGAATACGCCCCCGACGCGGTCGTCAACGTCACTGGCGGCTTCCGCGAGCGGGTCAAGGAGATCACCGGCGGCAAGGGCGCCGACGTCATCTACGATCCGGTCGGGGGCGACGTGTTCGACGAGTCGATCCGCTGCATCGCCTTCGGGGGCCGCATCCTCTCCATCGGCTTCACGTCGGGGCGGCTGCCGACGCTCCCGGTCAACATCGCCCTGATCAAGGGGTTCTCGGTGCACGGCGTGCGGGCCGGCGAGTTCGGCCGCCAGAACCCCGAGAAGGGCCGTGAGAACCACGAAGCGATCTGGAAGCTGGCCGAGGAGGGCAAGGTCCGCCCCCGCGTCGACGCCGAGTACGCGCTTTCCGACTGGCGCGCGGCCTTCGAAACGCTCGAACACCGCAAGGTGGTCGGCAAGACCATCATCCGGCCGGATCTCTAGAGCCGCCCGGTTGACACCGTGAACCCGTTCAACTATCCACCGCCGCTCGATTTTCGACCGGAGCCACCCCAGTGAAGCGGACCTTTCAGCCCTCGCGTCTCGTGCGCAAGCGCCGTCACGGCTTCCGCCTGCGGATGTCCACCAAGAACGGACAGAAGGTGCTGGCCCGTCGCCGCGCCAAGGGCCGCAAGCGCCTGAGCGCCTAGCAGGCCCCTCCTGCGCTATGCTGCGCGGGTGGATGACACACTGACAATCGAACGCCTGAAGAAGCGCGCCGACTTCCTGGCCTGCGCCAAGGCGCCTGCGTTCGCGCGCGGCGCGGTGCTCGTCCAGGCCCGTCCGCGCGGCGACGACGCGGCCCTCGTGCGCGCCGGCTTCACCGCCACCCGCCGCATCGGCGGGGCGGTCGAGCGCAACCGCGCCAAGCGCCGCCTGCGCGAGGCAGCCCGGCTCCTGCTCCCCGACCACGCGCGTCCGGGGTGCGACTATGTGTTCATCGCCCGCGGGGGGGCGACGACCCGCCCGTGGGACCGTCTGCTTGACGACGTGAAAACCGCGCTGATAAGGCTCGCCGCCGACCGCGAGGCCCCCCACATCTAGCGGGCCCGCCTTCCCCCTCGACGGAACCTACCTCCGCACATGCAGAACGAAGACACCCGCAACACGATCATCTTCGTCGTGTGCGCGGCGGTGCTCCTGGTGGTCTATCAGGTGTTCATCATCGGCCCCTCGAACCAGAAGCGTGAGGCCGAGCTCAAGCGCCAGGCGCCGCCGGCGGCGGCCCAGGCCGTCACGCCGGCCCAGGTCCCGCAGGCGCTGACCCGCGAGGCCGCGATCGTCGCCAGCCCGCGCGTACCGATCGAGACCCCGGAGCTGCGCGGCTCGCTGTCCCTGCGCGGTGGCCGCATCGACGACCTCTACCTCTCCAAGTATCGCCAGACGATCGCCAAGGGCGCGCCGCCGGTGGAGCTGCTCCGTCCTGAGGGCGCACAGTACCCCTGGTTCGTCGACATCGGCTGGGTCGGCGCCAACATCCCCGGCCTGCCCGGCCGCAACAGCGTCTGGACGCTCGCGCAGGGCGACCGCCTCGCCCCCGGCCGGCCGGTGACGCTGACCTACACAAACGGCGCCGGCCTCAACTTCACGCGCCGGATCGCCGTCGACGAGAAGTACATGTTCACCGTGACCGATACGGTCGCCAACCTCGCTGCGACCCCGGTCACCGTGGCCCCCTACGGCTCGGTGCAGCGCCAGGGCCTGCCGCCGGACCTCGGCAAGAACTCCATCGTCCACGAGGGCGCCATCGGCTGGATGGGCCAGCTGCGGCTGCTCAAGTACGACAAGTGGAAGAAGGAGGCCGACCCGCGCAGCTACTCCAGCGTCGGCGGCTGGGTCGGTATCACCGACAAGTACTGGCTGGCGGCCCTCATCCCGGGCCAGCAGGAGCAGTTCACCGGCCAGTTCCGCTCCACGGCGCAAGCGGCGGTGAAGATCCTCGACGCCAACTTCACCGGGCAGCCGCGGACCATCCCGGCGGGGCGCCAGATCACCGAGACCACCCATTTCTTCGCCGGCGCCAAGCAGGTGCCCCTGCTGCGGGAGTACGAGCAGAAGCTGGGCGTCAAGAACCTGGACCAGGCGGTCGACTGGGGCATGTTCTGGTTCCTCACCCGGCCGATCTTCTCGTTCCTGGCCTTCATCCAGCAGAACGTCGGCTCGTTCGGCTTCTCGATCCTGCTGCTCACCGTCGTCGTCCGCGCGATCTTCTTCCCGCTGGCGAACAAGCAGTACGAGTCGATGACCAAGATGAAGAAGGTGCAGCCGCTGATCGAGGAGCTGCGCAAGAAGCACAAGGACGATCCGGCCAAGCAGCAGCAGGAGATGATGGCCATCTACCAGCGGGAGAAGGTCAACCCGCTCGCCGGCTGCCTGCCGCTGCTCCTGCAGATCCCGGTGTTCTTCGCCCTCTACAAGGTGCTGACCGTCACCATCGAGATGCGCCACGCCCCGTTCATGGGCTGGATCAAGGACCTCTCGGCGCGCGATCCCACGACGGTCTGGAACCTGTTCGGCCTGATCCCCTGGAACCCGGCCACCGTGCCGTTGATCGGCGGCTTCCTCGACGGCCCACTGCACCTGGGCGTCATCGTGCTGCTCTACGGCGTCACCATGTGGCTCACCACCGCCATGAGCCCCCCGGCGCCCGACCCGACCCAGCAGATGATCTTCCGGTGGATGCCGGTGCTCTTCACCTTCATCATGGCGCCGTTCGCCGTGGGCCTGCTGATCTACTGGACCTGGTCCAACGTGCTGACCGGCCTGCAGCAGTACGTGATCATGCGCCGCTTCGGGGTCGACAACCCGATCGACAAGCTGATCCGGCGCTTCACGGGCAAGCCCGGCCCCGCCGGATGACCGAGACCGCCGCCTTCGACGCCGAAGCGCTGGAGGCGGCGCGCGTCTTCTTCGCCCACCCGGTCAGCTTCCTGATGGGCGCGGTCTCCATCGAGGGCCTGCCGACGCCCGACCTGCCAGAGGTGGCCTTCGCCGGGCGCTCCAACGTCGGCAAGTCCTCGCTGATCAACGCCGTGACCGGCCGCTCGCACCTGGCGCGCGCCTCGACCGCGCCCGGGCGCACCCGGGAGATCAACTTCTTCGTCGCGGACGACAGGCTGCGGCTCGTCGACCTGCCGGGCTACGGCTTCGCCAAGGTCTCCCGCGGCGAGGCGAAGAAGTTTCAGAACCTGGGCCGCAGCTATCTGCGCGGCCGCCCAAACCTGAAGCGCGCCTACCTCTTGATCGACGCGCGCCACGGCCTGAAGGACGTCGACCGGGAGGCTATGGACGCCTTCGACCTGGCCGCCGTGAGCTACCAGGTCGTGCTCACCAAGGCCGACAAGCTGAAGCCCCGCGAGGTCGAGGCCGTGGTCGCCGAGACCTTGAAGAAGGTCAGCAAGCGCCCCGCAGCTTTCCCTCGCGTGCTGGCCACCAGCGCCGAGAAGGGAACCGGCATCCCGGAACTCCGCGCTGAAATCGTCGCCGCCTGCGCGGCGTGACTCCGCGCGCGGCGTCCGCTATGCGCACCCCGCGACGTGCGGGAGCGCTCCTTGAACGACACCACCGAAGGCCAGGGCTGGGGGACGGCCAGGACGCTCGCCGAGGCGCTGCCCTACATCCAGACCTACGACCGTGAGATCGTCGTCATCAAGTACGGCGGCCACGCCATGGGCGAGGAGCAGGTGGCCAAGCTGTTCGCCGCCGACGTCGTCCTCCTGAAGATGCTGGGCGTGCAGCCGGCGGTCGTGCACGGCGGCGGCCCGCAGATTTCCGCCTGGCTGGAGAAGGCCGGCGTGAAGTCCGCCTTCGTCGATGGCCTGCGGGTCACCGACCAGGCGACCATGGAAGTGGCCGAGATGGTGCTCTCCGGCGCCATCAACAAGGAGATCGCGTCCTGGATCACGCAGGCCGGCGGCGGCACGGTCCGCGGGGTCGGCCTGTCCGGAAAGGACGCCAAGCTGATCACCGTCCGCAAGGTGACCCGCTCCCGCCGCGACCCGTCCTCGGTGGAAGAGCAGATCGTCGACCTAGGGTTCGTCGGCGAGCCCACGCACATCGACGCCGAGATCATCCAGGACCTCATCCGCGCCGACACCGACTACATTCCCGTCGTCGCCCCGATCGGGGTCGGCGAGGACGGCAAGACCTACAACATCAACGCCGACACGGTGGCCGGCGCCCTGGCCGGCGCATTGAAGGCCAAGCGCATGCTGCTGCTCACCGACGTGCCGGGCGTGATGGACGCCAACAGGAACCTGATCCGCCAGCTGACCGTCGCCGAGGCCCGCCAGGCCATTGCCGACAAGGTCGCCACCGGCGGCATGATCCCAAAGCTCGAGACCGCCATCGCCGCCGTGGAGGCCGGCGTGGAAGCCGTGGTCATCCTCGACGGCCGCCGGCCGCACGCCATGCTGGTGGAGCTGTTCACCGAGCACGGCGCGGGCACCATGGTGAAGCCGTGACGGCGGACCTGACCCACGTCACCACATGGCTCTTCGACCTCGACAATACCCTCTATCCGGTCGAGTCCGGCTTCATGGGCGAGATCGAGCGGCGGATGACCGCCTTCGTCCAGAAGGTGACGGGGCTGGAACCGGACGAGGCCTACAAGCTCCAGAAGAGCTACCTCGCCGAGCATGGCCTCACGCTCATCGGCATGATGAAGAACCACGGCGTCGACCCGGCCGACTTCCACGCGATCTTCCACGACATGTCGCTGGAGAGCCTGGCGCACGACCCGGACCTCGTCGCGGCCATCGAGCGGCTGCCCGGCCGGCGGCTGATCTTCACCAACGCCGACGACGTCCACGCCGAGCGGGTGCTGGAGCGGCTCGGTCTTTCCCACCTGTTCGCGGACGTTTTCCACATCGGCTCGACCGGCTACGACCCCAAGCCCAGCCGCGGCGCCTTCGAGGCCATGAACGCGGCCCATGCCATCGCGCCCGCCGAGACCGCCTTCTTCGAAGACTCCGCGAGGAACCTGGAGCCTGCCGCGGAGCTCGGCATGACCACTGTCCTGGTCGGCCCGCACGCGGCCGCCGTCGATGCGCCGTACGTCCATCACCGCACCGAGAAGCTCGTGCCGTTCCTGACAGGCGCGGAGCTGAGAAAGGCCGCCTGATCCCATGCACGACGACCTGAAGCGCGCGGTCGAGGCCGCCTGGGCGGCCCGCGACGGCATCTCGCCCGCCACCCAGGGGGAAGCCCGCGACGCCGTCCACGAGACCCTTTCCCGTCTGGACGCTGGCGCCCTGCGCGTGGCCGAGCGCGGCCCCGACGGCGCCTGGACGGTGAACCAGTGGGCCAAGGAGGCGATCCTGCTCTCCTTCCGGCTCAACGCGAACATGGTGATGGAGCCCGGACCCTACTGGGACAAGGTCCCGCTGAAGTTCGAGGGCTGGGACGCCGCCCGTTTCGAGCAGGCGGGCTTCAGGGCCGTGCCTGGCTGCGTCGTGCGCCGCGGCGCCTACGTGGCCAGGGGCGTCGTGCTGATGCCGTCGTTCGTCAACATCGGCGCCTACGTCGACGAGGGGACGATGGTCGACACCTGGGCCACCGTCGGCTCCTGCGCCCAGATCGGAAAGAACTGCCACATCTCCGGCGGCGCCGGCATCGGCGGCGTGCTCGAGCCGCTGCAGGCCAATCCGACCATCGTCGAAGACAACTGCTTCATCGGCGCGCGCGCCGAGGTGGCCGAGGGCGTCATCGTGCGCGAGGGCAGCGTGCTCTCCATGGGCGTCTTCATCACCGCTACCACCCCGATCGTGAACCGCCGCACCGGCGAGACGACGATGGGCGAGGTGCCGCCCTACTCCGTGGTGATCTCCGGCAGCCGCCCCAATCCCGTGGACCCGACGCTCCCGTCGACCTACTGCGCGGTTATCCTGAAGACCGTCGACGAACGCACCCGGAGCAAGACGTCCATCAACGAGCTGCTGCGGGACTAGCCAATTCGGGAGCCGTGGGAGAGGTTTCTACCGCTTCCTTCCCGCCGCATCCTCGTAGGGCGTTCCGTCACGGTGGCGGGGGTCCTCCTCGCCGGGCCAGATCACGAGGTCGATGTCCGGGTAGTCGACGCCGTCCTCGGCTTCCCGGCGCGAGCCGATCTCCAGCATCACCGCCACCGAGTTGGAGCGGTTCTGGATGTGGTGACCGTTGGGCACGCCCGCCTTGAACCCCGCGCAGTCGCCGGCGCGCAGGACGGTCTCGCCCTCGTCCTCGACCAATACGACCTCGCCCTCGATCACCCAGACGAACTCGTCCTCGGCGGTGTGCCAGTGACGCTGGCTGGTCCAGGCGCCGGGCGGCAACCGCTGCAGCGAGACCCCGAAGTCGGTCAGCCCCACCACGTCGCCCAGCTTCCAGCGCTTGCGCTCGCGGCAGGGCTCGTCGAAAGGCGGCGGGTACGTCGAGCCGAACCGCGTCGGCGCGCTGTCGATGTCGATCTTGGGCATGGCTTCCTCGCGGCTCGATTGCCAGATAAGTGCGGGCCATGACC
>CAZBXO010000010.1:27600-38233 GCA_964495645.1 uncultured Phenylobacterium sp.
CGCCATAGACGCCGTCGAGCTGACCCGCGACCTGATCCGCAAGCCCTCGGTGACGCCCGCCGATGCAGGCGCGATCGCGCTGGTGGAGGAGACCCTGTCGAGGCTGGGCTTCGCCTGCCGGCGGATGCGGTTCGGCGAGATCGAGAACCTCTATGCCCGCTTCGGGACCGCCCGGCCGAACCTCTGCTTCGCCGGCCACACAGACGTTGTGCCGGTGGGCGACGCGACCGCGTGGTCGAAGGACGCCTTCGCCGCCGACGTGGCCGACGGCGTCCTGATCGGCCGCGGATCGGTCGACATGAAGAGCGCCATCGCCGCCTTCGTCGCCGCCGCCGCCGAGGCGATCGGCGACGGCCGCGTGAAGGGCTCGCTGTCCTTCCTGATCACCGGCGACGAGGAGGGCGTTGCCACGCACGGCACGAAGAAGGTCGTCGAAGCTCTGGCTGCCGAGGGCGAGCCGATCGACCATTGCGTTGTGGGCGAGCCCACCTCCGCGGAGTCCTTCGGCGACATGGTCAAGGTCGGCCGCCGCGGCTCGATCAACATCGACATCCTGGTCGAGGGGGTCCAGGGCCACGTGGCCTACCCCCACCGCGCGGCCAACCCGACGCCGGTGCTGATCCGCTTGCTGTCCGACTTGCAGGCGCGGCGGCTCGACGACGGCTACCCGGAGTTCCAGCCCTCCAACCTCGAGGTCACCTGGATCGACGTCCCCAACACCGCCACCAACGTTATTCCCGGCGTAGCGCGGGCCCGCCTCAACATCCGCTTCAACCCCAACCACACCGGCCAGGCGCTCGCCGACTGGATCGCGGCTGAGGCGGCCAAGGCTGGCGAAGGTTTCAGGGGCAAGGTCACCGTCACGCCCGCCATCAGCGGCGAGGCCTTCCTCACCGAGCGCGGCCCCTTCACCGACCTCGTCGCCGCCGCGGTGAAGGACGTCACCGGCGCGGACCCGGAACTGTCAACGTCCGGGGGGACCTCCGACGCCCGCTTCATCCGCGCCCTCTGCCCTGTGGTCGAGGTCGGCCTCGTCGGCAAGACCATGCACGCCGTCGACGAACGCGCGCCGCTCAGCGAGATCCGCCAACTGCAACAGGTCTACGGCCGGATCATCGACCGGTACTTCGCGACATTCTGAGGCGGCGCCCTGGCGCCGCCCCTGCACCTTCGACGCTGCTCAGGCCGTGCCGGCCGACAGGCGCCGCTTCATGCGCAGCATCGCACCGGCGCCCCCGAAGCCGAGGATCAGCAGCGCCCAGCTCGCAGGCTCGGGAACCGGCAGCGTCGCGATGTCCACGCTGAAGGTGCCGGTCGCGTCACCGGTCCAGCTCGGCAAGATGTCGCCACCCGTCCCGGGAAGGCTGGGGTTTATCCCAGAGAAGCTGAACGAGAACCCCCGGTCGACGGAGCTCATAAAGTCCAGAAAGTCGGAGGTGAAGGTGACCGTCGAGCTACCCCCGGGCTGGCTTGCCAGGAAGGTGGCGGTCGTACCGTTCGTCGAGCCGGTGATGACCGCGTTGGTGAAGTGAGCCGTCAGCAGGTTGGTCTTTCCGGCGAACGGGGTCGTGCGTGTGAAGGAGAAGTCCCCCGAGGCCACGGCCTGCAGGATCGTGCCTCCGACGGTGACGGTCGGCTCCAGGACCAGGGCGCTCAGTGTGAAGAGCGCATTCTGCGACTCCAGAGCGGGGAAGAAGGGCGAGGTGAAGCTGAAGTTCACGATCGAATCGTCGATCGCCTCCAGAGTGCCTGTGCCGTCCCCGTTGTTGACGAACCGGATGGTGTCGTCCTGGTCCAGCTGCATGTTCTGGGCGAACGTCTCGACCGCGCCGGCGGAAGACGCTCCGAGCGCGCATGCGGCGAACGCCGCCGCGGCAATGATTGCGTAGCGTGACAAGGTGGTAGCCTCCCAAACACCGCCGGTTCCCCGGCATCCCAGTTCAAGGCCCCACCCTCAGCCGAAGCTGAGTGGGTCGGTTAGCGCAGTGAAAACAGGTCACGCAACAGCGACTTTGCGCTACTCGATCAATTGCTAAGCTGCCTGCGAATAAAGACAAAAGCCCCGTTGTCTTTTGGAACCTTGCGGTTCGGGCCGCGTTTGCTTAATCCTCCTTTCCCGAAAGCTTGACCGTAGAGGTCAGTATCCGACATACGTCAGGTAGAGACCTTCCGCGGGGGCCACCGGCCCGCAGGCCTTGCGGTCCCTTGCCTGCAGCGCCGCCTTCACGTCCACCGCCGTCCAACGGCCGACGCCCACCTCGGCCAGCGTCCCGGTCATCGAGCGGACCTGGCGGTGCAGGAAAGAGCGCGAGGCGAACTCCAGCACCACCTCGGCGCCTTCGCGGCGGACTGCCGCCACGTCCAGCGTCTTCATCGGCGATTTCGCCTGGCAGTTGAGGTCGCGGAAGGTGGTGAAGTCGTGATGGCCGACCAGCGCCTGAGCTGCGGCATGCATCGCCTCGGCGTCCAGTGGTTTCTTCACGTGCCAGACCCGGCCCTGGTCCACCGCCGGCGGGCTCACCCGGTTCAGGATCCGGTAGCGGTAGCGCCGTTCCTTGGCCGAAAAGCGGGCGTGCCAGTCTTCGGGCGCCACGGACGCCTGCAGCACCGAGATGGGCTCCGGGACAAGGTGGGCGTTCAGGGCATTGCGCACCGTCTCCGCCGGCCAGTCCCTGGAAAGGTCGATGTGCGCGACCTGTCCGGTCGCATGCACGCCGGTGTCGGTCCGGCCCGCCGCATGGATGCGCAAGGCCTCGCCGCAAAAGGCTTTCACTGCCCGCTCCAGCGATCCCTGCACCGACGGCAGGCCGGCCTGGGCCTGGAAGCCGTGGTAGGGCCGCCCGTCGTACTCCAGATCCAGGCGGTAGCGCGGCATCAGCCCAGCCTTACACCGGCCGGCACGGGCGTCCCGCGCAGGAAATCCTCCGCGGCCTGCGGCGCGCGGCCCTCGCGCTGCACGCGCAGCAACCGCACTGCGCCCTCGCCGGTGGCCACCAGCAGCCGGTCGTCCAGCGTCACGCCCGGATCGCCGTCCGCATCTACGAACACCGAGAGCAGGGCCTTGACCCGCACCGGCCCTTTCTCCGTCGGCAGCTCGAACCAAGCCCCCGGGAACGGTGACAGCCCGCGGATCTTGCCGTCCAGCATGCGCCCGGGCTTATCCCAGTCCAGCCGGGCGATCTTCGGCCCCACCTTCTTGGCGTAAGTCACCTCCCCGGACTGCGGTTGTTCGACGGCTCGACCGGCCTCGATGTCCGCCAGGGTCTTCACGATCAGCTCCGCGCCCGCCGCCGCCAGACGGTCGTGCAGCGTGCCCGCTGTCTCCAGCGCGTCGATGCGCAGCGTCGTCGTCGCCAGAACCGGTCCTTCGTCCAACCCCTCGGTCATCCGCATGACCTGCACGCCGGTGACCTTGTCCCCGGCCATGATCGCGCGCTGGATCGGCGCCGCGCCCCGCCAGCGTGGCAGCAGCGAGCCGTGCAGGTTGAAGCTGCCAAGCCGCGGCGCTTCCAGCACCTCCCTCGGCAGGATCTGGCCGAACGCCACCACCACAGCCGCATCGACGTCGAGCGCGGCAAACGCTGCGATCTCCTCGGGATCGCGCATGGAAGCGGGCGTGCGCACCAGGATGCCGTGCGCTTCGGCAAAGGCCTGCACCGGCGAGGGCTTCAGCTCGTGGCCGCGGCCACGCGGGGCCGGCGGCTGCGAATAGACGCACACGATTTCGTGCCCCGCGGCGACGAGCGCTTCCAGCGCGCGCACCGCGAAGTCAGGTGTCCCCAGGAAGGCCAGCCGCATCCGGCCGTCCTACTGGCTGGCGGGAACCCGCGGCAAGCTCCGCCGTTCGTGCGGCGAAGGAGCACCGATATGCAGAAGATCGTCCTCGCGTCCGTCGCCGGCTTCGCCATCGCCATCGCCGGATGCTCGAAACAGGAGGCTCGCGAGGCGGGCTCCGACGTCGAGGCCGCCGCCGACAAGGTCGCCGAGGAAGCGCGTGAGGCCGCCAACAGCCCCGAGGTCAAGAAGGTCGGCTCCGAGCTGAAGGACGCCGCCGGCGACGTCGCACATGTCACCAAGGAAGCCATCAAGGGCGCCGCCCAAGGCGCCCGCTCCGGCGCCGCCGACGTCGAGACCGGCGCCAACGAGATGAACGACCACGCCAAGGACGCGTCGAACACATCGAAGTGACGTCCCCTCTTCCCCCGCGAAGCGGGGAGGGAGAGCAGGTCGCTACGCGGCCTTCGCCTGCTTCTTGACCTTCTTGATGGCCTGTTCGCGCTTGAGGCGGCTCAGATGGTCGATGAAGAGGACGCCGTCCAGGTGGTCCATCTCATGCTGGATGCAGACCGCGAACAGGCCCTCGGCGTCCTCCTCCACGGTGTCGCCGGCGTAGGTGGTGTAGCGGAGCTTCACCTTCGCCGGCCGCTCGACCTCGTCGTAGATCTCCGGCACCGAGAGACAGCCTTCCTCGTAGGGCGCGGTCTCGTCCGACGCCCACAGGATCTCCGGATTGACGAAGTAGCGCGGGGCCTTCTCCTCGCCCTCACGGGCCAGGTCCATGACGATGATCCGCTCGGGCACACCGATCTGGATCGCGGCCAGCCCGATGCCGGGCGCCGCGTACATCGTCTCCAGCATGTCGTCCATCAGCGCCCGCGTCTCGTCGGTCACCGCCGCGACCGGCTTGCTCACCTGCTTCAGGAGCGGGTGGGGAACGACCAGGATCTCGCGCAACGCCATGGCCGCGAGGTAGGGGCCCCGATCCGGACCGTCAAGGCGGACAAACGCCTCAGTCGTCGTCGCCGGCCGCCGCCAATCTGACCGCCCGGGGGCCTGCCGCGGCCAGCTTGGCCAGCGGGCGGATCGCCGCCTCCAACGGCTCCAGGTTCGCCACCTCGCGGCCCTCGTGGTCCACGTGCAGGTCCTCGAACCGCCGGGCCTGGGTCAGCACCTGTGTCTCGAGCGAGCCCACGAACTGGTTGTAGCGGCTGACCGCGGCCTCCAGCGCCTTGCCCACCGACCCGGCGTGGCCGCCCATGACCGCGATGCGCTTGTAGAGCTCCCGGCCGAGGTCGGCGACCTGGCGGGCGTTGGCCGCCTGCTCCTCCACCCGCCAGCCGTAGACGACCGCCTTGCAGAGGGCGAAGAGGGTGGTGGGCGTCACGATCACCACGCGCCGGTCCATCGCCTCGGTCATCAGGTCAGGCGCGCGTTCCAGCGCCGCCGCCAGCGCCGAATCCAGCGGCACGAACATCGCCACGAAGTCCGGCGAGGCGTCGAACTGGTCCCAGTAAGCCTTGGCGGAGAGCCCCTGCACATGGCCCTTCACGCTCTGCACGTGGCGCAAGCCGCACCCCTCGCGCGCCGCGTCGTCGGCGGCCTCCTGCAGCTCCAGGAAGGCGTTCAGCGAGCACTTGGCGTCGATCACGAACACGCCGCCGCCCGGCAGGCGCACGGTCACGTCGGGCCGCCGCCGGCCCTCCTCGGTGTCGGTCGAGGCCTGCTCGTGGAAGTCGAACCGGTTCGCCAGCCCCGCGGCCTCCAGCACGTTGCGCAGCGTCTGCTCCCCCCAGCGCCCCTGCACGCCGGCCCCGCGCCGCAGCGCCGCCGAGAGCTTCCGCGCCTCGTCCTGGGTCGCCGTCGAGGCCGCCAGCAGCTGGGCGATCTGTTCCTTGAGGCCGCCGGTCTCCTCGGCGCGCGCTTTCTCGACCGCCGTCACCTGCTCCTGGAACCTCGCCAGCGTCTCGGCCACCGGCTTCAGCTGCGCCTCGAGGCGGGCCTGGGTCAGCCGCTCGCGGTTCTTCTCGGCCTCCTCGTTCTTGCGCAGGATCTCCTCGGCGACGTCCGCCGCCGAGCGTGTGAGCTGGGTGCGCACGGCATCCGCCTGCTCGGCCTGGGCCGCCAGCCGGGCCTCCGCGGTCGCCGCCCGGATTCGCTCGCGCAGGGCCCAGACGATCGCCGCGACGGCCGCGGCCATACATGCCACGGCCAGAATGAGATACGCGTTCATGCTGCGTTCTTTACCAGCCCAGGTGAGTCGCCGGAAGCCCGCGTTCCGTGCCACCCTCAAGCAGAGGGGGAACGTCCAGGATGACCGCAGCCGCCGCCACCGCGCGTCCGGGCCTCGGCCCGTGGGTCGTGCCGCTCCTCGCGCTCATGGTGTTCATCAACTACATCGACCGCGGCAGCCTCTCGACCGCCGCGCCGCTGATCAAGGACGAGTTGGCGCTGACCTCGACTCAGATCGGCCTGCTCACCTCCGCCTTCTTCTGGACCTACACACCTGGCCAACTCGTCGCCGGCTGGCTGACCGAGCGGTTCAATGCCTACCGCACCCTGGCCGCGGGCCTGGCGGTTTGGGCGCTGGCCACCCTCTTCATGGGCCTTGCGGCGGGCTTCGTGGCGATCCTCTCGATGCGCCTCCTTCTCGGCTTGGGCGAAGCCGCCGCGGTGCCCTGCGCATCCAAGATGATCGCCCAGCACGTGCCCCACGCCCGCCTGGGCGTCACCAACGGCCTTGTGGCGCTCGGCACCTCGTTCGGGCCGGCTTTCGGCGTCTTCTTCGGCGGGCTGATGATGGCCGAGCTGGGATGGCGCGAGGTGTTCATCCTGTTCGGCGCCGCCTCGCTCGCCTGGCTCCTCCCCTGGCATCTCGCCACGCGGCGGCTCTCGGCTGCGGCTCACACCCACCAGGACGGCGAGGCTCCGTCCTACTGGGCGATCCTGAAGCGCCGCCAGCTGATGGGCGCTGCGCTCGGCCACGTCTGCGGCAACTACGGCTTCTACTTCGTGATCTCCTGGATGCCGCTCTACCTGGTGAAGGAGCGCGGCTTCAGCGTCGCCGAGATGGCGACCATCGGCGGGGTCGTCTACCTGGGCTTCGGCGCCGGCGCCCTGATCGGCGGCTGGCTCACCGACCTCTGGATCGCCTCCGGGGTCAGCGCCAACCGCGCCCGCAAGGCCGCCTTCACGCTCGCCCTCGGGGCCGGCGCCTTGGCGCTCTTCGCGTGCGCCTATGCCAGCACGCCTGTCGCCCTGGGCTGCCTGTTCGTCGCCGGAACCGCCTTCGGCCTCGGCAGCCCCCACACGTTCGCCGCGGCCCAGACCATGGCCGGCCCCGCTGCGGCCGGAAAATGGGTCGGCCTGCAGAACTGCATCGGCAACATCGCCGGCATCGTCAGCCCCATCGTCACCGGCGCCCTCGTCGACGCGACGGGCGGCTATGGCGTGGCCTTCATCGTGGCCGGCGCTGTGACGATTGTGGGCGTCCTGGGCTGGGTCGTGGTGGTGCCTCGGATCGAGCCGCTCGCCTGGGACCGCTAAGCCGGCCTCCTCGCCCGCATGGCCTGGGCGATGGTGCCGTCGTCCAGCCAGTCCAGCTCGCCGCCTACCGGCACGCCGCGCGCCAGCATGGTGACCTCCACGCCGGCGCCGCCGAGCCGGTCGGCCAGGTAGTGGGCCGTCGTCTGGCCATCGACCGTCGCCGGGAGCGCCAGGATCACCTCGCGCACGCCCTGCCCCTGCGCTCGATTTACCAGGGGCCCAACCTTCAGCGCCTCGGGTCCGACGCCGTCCAGCGCCGAGAGCAGCCCGCCCAGCACGTGATAGCGGCCGCGGAAGGCGCCCGCGCGCTCCATCGCCCAGAGCGCGCCCACTTCCTCCACCACGCAGATCAGGGCCGCGTCACGTGTCCCGTCGGCGCAGATCGCACAGGGGTCCTGGGTGTCGAGCGAGCCACACACCTGGCAGGTCTTAACCCGCGCGGCCGCCTCGCTGAGCGCGTCCGACAGCGGCGCCAGCAATTGGTCCCGCTTCTTGAGCAGCGCCAGCGCCGCCCGCCGCGCCGACCGCGGCCCCAGCCCCGGCAGCTTCGAGAGCAGCGAGATCAGCCGCTCGATCTCGGGTCCGGCGGAGGCGGCCAACTCAGAACTTCGGCATGCCGGGCAGTCCGGCCAGGGGGCCTGCGGCAACGCGCATGATCTCGCCCGTCTGGGCGTCCAGCTTGCGTTTGGCGTCGCCGTGGGCGGCGACCACCAGGTCGGCGACCATCTCCGCCTCACCCGGCCCCATGACGCTCTCGTCGATGTCGAGCCGCACGAGCTCTCCGGTGCCGCGCAGCACCAGCGTCACCGCCCCGCCGCCGGCCGTGCCCTCGACCTCGAGAGCGGCGACCTTCTCCTGCGCCTCGGCCATCTTGGCCTGCATGGCCTGCGCCTGCTTCATCAGGCCGCCGAGGTCTTTCATTTGAGAGGCTCACTGATTGCGGTGGCGGACTTGGGCACCACGAACACGACGACCACCTTGGCGGGCGCCTTGTCCGAGGCGTTGACGATGTAGTGGGCCTGGCCCGGCGTCTCCGACCAGGCCTCGCCGGCGCGGAAGTGCTTCTCGCCCTCCTGGCCCAGGCGCGAGATCACCTCGCCGGCCGCCACATAGGCGTATGTCGACCCGGGATGCTTGTGCCCGGCCATCCCCACGGTCGTCGGCTTGGCGACGCCCGCCGGCGGCACGTCGAACACTTGCATCACCACCCGGTAGTCCGGATCGAGAGCCATCGCCTCCGACAGCAAGGGCGCAGGCTGGGCCATGGCCGCGCCGGCCAGCCCCCAAAGTGCGAGCGCGAGCTTAGTCCTCATCGCCATCCTCCTCCGGCGGCGCGGCTTCGGCGGGGGTTTCCGGCTGGCCCACGTGGCGGATGCCGACGATCTCGGTCCCGGGGAAGGTCGCCATGACGTCCTGCACGAACGGGTCCGCCTCGATGGCCGCGCGCACCTCGCGCTGCGCGCGCTTTTCCTTCTCCCAGAGGCTCTCGGCCCCGCCGCCGCCGGCCTGGCTGACCAGCCAGCGCTCGCCGGTCCACTCCTTCAGCCGCCCCACCAGCCGCTGGGCCAGGTTCAGAGGCGCTCCGGGCGCAGGCTCGTATTCGATGTGCCCCGGCTGGTAGCTTACCGGCCGCACGAACCGCTCGATGTCCAGCTTCAGGGTGATGTCGCGCCGCGCATCGATCAGCGTGATCACGTCCTCGAAGGTCTTCAGCGAGGCCATGGGCACCGTGGACGGCGCCGCCGCCGGTTGTGGCATCGCCTGCCGGGCCACCGCCGCCGCGCCGCCACCGCCGCCGCCTGAGGGCGCCCGCTGCGCGGGTCCTGGTCCGCCGGACACCGGCTCCCCGCTCTGCAGCCGCTTCAGCGCCTCCTCCGGGCCGGGCAGGTCGGCGGCGTAGGCCAGCCGGATCAGCGCCATGTCCACGGCCGCGGCTGCATCCGGCGCCTGGCGCACCTCGCCGTAGGCCTTCAGAGTCAGCTGCCAGATGCGCGACAGCGTCCCGGCCGACACCGCCGCGCCGACCGCCGCCAGACGCTGCGCCTGGTCCTTCGGCAGGGTCAGCGCCTGCGGCCCGATCGCCTTGGCGACGCTCGCGCCATGCGCATGGTCCAAGAGGTCCAGCATCACCTGATCCGGGCTCGCGCCGTAGCCGTAAAGGGTGCGGAACGTCTCGATCGCCTCGCCCGCCTGGCCGCGCATCAGGCACTCGAAGAGGCCGATGGTCTGCGCCCGGTCGGCCAGCCCCAGCATGTCGCGAATCGAGGCGGCGGTGACCGTCTGGCCCGGATCGGCCTGCACGATCGCCTGGTCCAGCATCGACTGGGCGTCGCGCACCGACCCCTCCGCCGCCCGCGCGATCAGCAGCAGCCCCTCGGCCTCCACCCGCGCGCCCTCGGCCTCGCAGATCATCTCCAGGTTCTTGACGATCACGTCCGGTTCGACGCGCCGCAGGTCGAAACGCTGGGTCCGCGACAGGATCGTCACCGGCACCTTGCGGATCTCGGTGGTGGCGAAGATGAACTTGGCGTGCGGCGGCGGCTCCTCCAGCGTCTTCAGGAGCGCGTTGAACGCCCCCGTCGACAGCATGTGCACCTCGTCGATGATGTAGACCTTGTAGCGGGCCTCGACCGGCGCATAGCGCACGCTGTCGGTGAGCTCGCGGATGTCGTTGACGCCGGTCCGCGAGGCCGCATCGAGCTCCAGCACGTCCATGTGCCGCCCCTCGATGATCGAGCGGCAATGCCGGCCCTCCACCGCCAGGTCCAGCGACGGCTCGTGCACCGTGTCCGTCTCGTAGTTCAGCGCCCGCGCGAGGAGGCGCGCCGTCGTGGTCTTCCCCACGCCTCGCACGCCGGTGAGCATGAAGCCGTGGGCGATGCGGCCGGTGGCGAAGGCGTTGCGGAGCGTCCGCACCATCGCCTCCTGCCCGTACATGTCCTCGAACGTCCGGGGCCGGTACTTCCGCGCGATGACGGTGTAGGCCGCGGACTCTTCGGACGACGGCGCAGGCGCACCGCCGAACATGTCGCCGGTGTTCGGATCCCGCTCCGGCGGCTCGTCGCTGAGGGTGAAGTCTTCGTCCGCCATCGCCAGCTATCTAGCGCGCACGCCGATGCGCGCGGAAGGCGCGATTGCCGATTTCTGTGGGGGAGGGCCCGCCCTCCGAAGCGCGCCAGCGCGAAGGAGGGTGGAGACCGAACAACGACCCGGAGCGAAACTCGTTGTGGCTGCTGCCTTCCGGCCCTGACCAGGTTGGCGAGGCGTCCGCCCGCTGCCGATCTCCGGGCGGCTATATGGCGGAGGGGGG
>CAZBXO010000010.1:38333-40940 GCA_964495645.1 uncultured Phenylobacterium sp.
AAACGATCCCCTCGGCCTGGGTCATGATGTTCTTCACCAGCTCGGCGCAGGTGGGGATGTCGTGGATCAGGCCCTGGCTCTGGCCGACGGTCCAGATGCCGCCGTGCAGGTCGCCGCCCTGCAGCACGTTGGCCCGCCCGCGCACGCCCGCCACCAGCTCGCGCACGTCCTCGATGGTCTTGGTCGGGTCGCGCTGGATGTTCACCACCTCGGACGAGATCTGGTTGCGCGCCACGCGGCTGGTGTTGCGCAGGGTGCGGTTGATCAGCAGCGTGTCCCGCTCGTTCTGGTCGACGATGCCCTGCTTCACGTTCTCGTGGATTTTGCACTCCTGGGTCGCCATGAAGCGGGTGCCCATGTTGATCCCGTCGGCGCCCAGCGCCAGCGCCGCCACCAGGCTGCGCCCATCGGCCATGCCGCCCGAGGCGATGACCGGGATCTTCACCGCGTCCACGGTCGCCGGCAGCAGGACCACGAGGCCGATGTCGTCCTCGCCCGGGTGGCCGGCGCATTCGAAGCCGTCGATAGAGATCACGTCCACCCCCAGCCGCTCGGCGGTCACCGAGTGGCGGACCGAGGTGCACTTGTGGATCACCTTGACGCCCGCGGCCTTGAAGCCCGGCAGGTGATCGGCCGGGCTGCGGCCGGCGGTCTCGACGATCTTGATGCCGCTTTCGATGATCGCCTCGCGGTAGTCGTCGTAGGGGATCGGGTTCAGCGACGGCAGCAGGGTCAGGTTGACTCCGAACGGCTTCTTGGTGAGGCCCCGGGTCTTCTCGATCTCCTCCAGCAACGCCTGCTTGGTCGGGAAGAGGTGCGCCACGATGAAGCCGAGCGCCCCGGCGTTGGCGACCGCCGCCACCAGTTCGCCGTAGCCCACCCCGGTCATCCCGCCCATCACGATGGGGGTCTCGACCTCGAACATGTCCGTCAGCTTGGTCCTGAGCATTGGTCTTCCCGCGTTTCCTCGAAAGTCCGTCGGGACGAATAGAGCCGGGCGGCGCCCACGTCAGGCAAGCGCATTCTTGCGCACCCTCGCCGGGCTCGGCGGTCGCCGCAGGAGGATGACGCGGCGGCGGACGACGTGATCGGGGAACAGCTGCGGGCGGAGTGCTCCGCCCGCCTTCAGGCGGCGGCCGCCCGGCGGCGGCGCACCATGGCGCCGGCCAGGCCGAAGCCGCCGATCATCAGGGCCCAGGTCCCGGGCTCCGGCACGCCGACGACCAGCGGCGCGTTGAACGCGAAGTGGTCGATCATGAAGCCGTCGCCGCCGAGGCTGACGAAGCCCACGGAGGTGATCGCCACGTCAGAGTCGAGGCGCAGGTAGCCATTGCGCGACAGGAACGTCAGGCCCGCCTGGGTATCGGTGTCGTGCATCCCGGCGAGGGAGCCGAACGAGCCCACCAGGGCGCCGTTCACATAGATCAGGTCCGCGTTCTCCGCCTGGGCCACGCTGAAGCCCACCGAGGTTACCCCCGTCGGCAGGTAGATGTTCAGGTCCCGCCAGTTGAAGCTGTCCTGGTACCAGGCCGTCGGATTCGCCGAGAAACTGGGGCCGGGGTTGTTGATGATGCCTGAATCGCCGTCCCACGCGCCGCGGCTGAACGCCATCAGCGGCTGACCGAAGTACAGGAAGGGGTCGTCGGTGGCGCCGTTGAACACCGAGGTGGACGGCAGGGTCGAGGTGGCTGCGAAGTTGCCGACCGCACCGTTCAGCCGCTCGACCTGGAGGCCGCCGGTCAGGTTGACGTCCTCGAAGTCCTCGATCTGGTAGCCCGCGATCCCGAGCGCTGCATCGCTCGCGCCCCACTGGTTGGCGCCGAAGGCGGTGATGGTCACGGCGGCCTGGGCCGAGCCGGCGGCGGCGAAAGCCAGGGCGGCGGCGACGAATGCGACAGACGGCTTCATGGCGATCCCCCAAGACGAAGCGGCGCCCAAAATGGGGTGACGCAGCGGAACTGGCGAGCGCATTCCCCTGATCGGCGAACGCCACTCGCCAATGCAACGCGGAGTCTGCCTGGCGGCCATCCCCCGATCGGGGGTCGTCGGACGGCCCGGCAACGATCGGCGACGATCATTTGTTATCCGTGCATGGACCGCCGGAACGACTACATGCGCCGTGCGGAGGCCGCCGAGCGCCAGGCCGAGGACGCGCCGACGCGCGAAGACGTCGAGGCCTACGAGCGCGTCGCCGCCGCATGGCGCCAATTGGCCGAGGACGCCCGGCGCCAGGAGGAAGGCCGCCTCTGACGCGCCGCCGCGGTCGCGCTATGGGAGGCGGATGATCCCACCTGCGGCCCGCCGCCAGTTCATCCTCGATCACACGCGCCGCCAGCCGCCGCCGCACACGCCCGAGATCGAACTCCACCTCGCGGACGAGATCACGCCCATCTGGCGGTTGACCGAGGAGGCCCTGGCCGAGATCGGACTGCCGCCGCCGTTCTGGGCCTTCGCCTGGGCCGGCGGCCAGGCGCTGGCGCGTTATCTCCTCGACCACCCGCAGGTCGTGGCCGGCCGCCGGGTCGTCGACTTCGCCTCCGGATCCGGGATCGTCGGCATCGCCGCCATGAAGGCCGGCGCGGCCCACGTGCTCGCGGCCGACATCGA
>CAZBXO010000011.1:0-9320 GCA_964495645.1 uncultured Phenylobacterium sp.
TTCCTGAGGCTGGCGGCGGAGTCGCGGCAGAGCGGGTTTGCGGCGCGGATGAGCGTCAAGCTGATCCAGGCGCTGAAGGCCGGGGCGCTCACCGTTCGGCCGCCCGCGCCGCTGCGGGCCGAGGCGCCGGCGCCCGAGCGTCCCGCTGTCGCGCCCGCGCGCGACGCCGAGCGTCCCGAGCGCGAGCGCGAGAGCGAGGGCGAAGGCGAGGCCGCCAGCCTGCCGCGGCTCCTGAAGACCCTGCAGGGCGTCGCCGCGGACGCGGAGGCGCGCAAGGCCGACCTGCCCGCCGAGACGCGCGAGCGCGTCCTGCCGCAGCTCCACGCCCTCCTCGCCGAGGCCGGAGCGCCCCCGGCCCCTCCCCCAGCATCCGAACCGAAGCCCGCCGCCGGCGGCGTCGGCCTCCTCACCCGCCCGGCGCCCCCGCCGGCGCCCGCGCGCTCGACCCGCGCGAAGCTGATGGCCTCCGCCCTCCCCCGCGGCCCCCGCCGCGACAGCAGCTGACGCGCGAAATGCCGCGAAGCGGCGAAACCACAGACCCACACGGACCCACACAGACGAACTCCGCCGGCGGCCCCTGCGCCCGCCTGGCCGGGCGCGTCCGTGTGGGTCCGTGTGGGTCCGTGGTTCAAGTGACTGAGCCGCCGCTCGCGCGGCGTCTCGGGTCAGCCGTAGAGCCGGTCCATCGCCGGCGGCAGGCTGTCGGGCAGGCCGAGGAGCGGCCCCGACGACAGCAGCAGCACCACCTCGTCGCCCGCCAGGCGGCTCAGCGCCTCGGTGGCGGCCGCGGCGGTCTCGACCCCTTCCACCGGCACGCCGGCCGCCGCCACCCGCGCCAGGATCTCGGCGTAGGTCGACTGGTCGTGGCTGGCCTCGCCGTGGCGCGGCGGCGGGACCATGAGCACGCGCGCCACGCCCTCGAACACCGTGTCGTACCAGGGCAGCGCCTCGCGGTTGCGCCAGGAGAAGGTGTGCGGCTCGAAGACCACGGTCAGCGGCCGGACCGGGTAGTGCAGCAGCAGCGCCTCGATCGCCGAGCGGGCCTTCTCGTAGGAGGAGCCGAAGCCCTCGATGACCGGGACCCGCGACGTCTTCGTCAGCCGGTCGAGCCGGCGGCGGATGCCGGCGAAGCTCTCCACCGCCGCGGCCAGGGCGCCCTCCCCCACCAGCCCCCGCTCCAGCAGGTAGGCGCCGACGCCGACGATGTTCTCGATGTTGTGCTCGCCGAGCAGGGTGGTGGCGAGGGCCACGCGCCGGCCGCCAGGACCCACTAGCGTGAACCGGCTCGTCTCGCCGTAAACCACCCCTTCCGCATACCAGCCGTCGCAGGGCGCCGTGTCGTACCAGACGGTGCGCGCGGCCGTTTCCCCGGCGATGGCGCGGATCGGCGCGCTCTCGCGGGCGACCAGCAGGCCGTCGCCCGGGATCAGCCGCAGCAGCTCGCGGAACGGCGCCTCGTAGTCGGCGAAGGTCGGGAAGACGTTGACGTGGTCGTGCACGAGGCTGGTCAGCAGCACGTCGCGCGGGTGGTAGAGGACGAACTTGGAGCGCCGATCGGTGGGGCTGACGATGTACTCGTCGCCCTCCAGCACCACCTCGGCCGCGGTGCCCCAGTGGCCGGTGTCCGGCAGCGAGGGCGAGATCGCCCCGATCATCCAGCTGGCGTCACGGCCGGCGGCCCGCAGCACGTGGGCCATCAGCGCCGTGCAGGTGGACTTGCCGAACGAGCCGGCGACCACGGTGTTCGCCCGCCCCTCCGTCGCCTCGCCGATCATCTCCGGGAAGCTGGCGATCCGCACCCCGCGGGCCCGCGCGGCGGCGGCTTCGGGGTTGGTCTCTCCGCCCAGCTTGGCGCTGGTCCCCAGCACCAGCACGTCGAGGTCGGCCGGCAGGTTGGCCGCGTCGAACCGCCTGTGGAACGGGAAGCCCAGGCCTTCCACGTAGGTGGACATCGGCGGGAAGACGTCCTCGTCCGAGCCCGAGACCTCGTGCCCCGCCTCGCGAAGCATCAGGGCCGCGGCGCTCATCCCCGCGCCCGCCACGCCCGTGAAGTGGATTCGCATGGGAGCCTGACTAGCGCACCGCGGGCAAGCGTCCAGCCGATATTCCGGATGTGCTGCCAAGCTTCACCGTCGTTAACCTTTGCGAAACCACCCTCGGTCAGATTCCATTCGTCTTCCTTGAAGACACCCCACCATCACCGAACTTCGATAAAGCCCGGCCTCACCGCCGGGCTCTTTTTTCGCCGGTGCGACACGCACGCCGGCGGGTTGCAAGCAGCGGCGGGCAAGCGTATAGGCCCGCCCTCTCAGGTGGCCTGATCCCCGATAGCTCAGCTGGTAGAGCAGTCGGCTGTTAACCGACTTGTCGCAGGTTCGAGTCCTGCTCGGGGAGCCATCCTTCCGACCTCAGAGATATCCCACGATCTGGCTGAGCTCCGGCTTGCCGGTCAGTGCGTGCGACGCGAGCTTGCCGCTCATCACCGTGCCCTCGACGCTGCCGACGTTGAGGCCGGTGTAGATCCAGTCGCCGGCCAGAGTGAGGTTGTCGAAGCCGCTACCCCAGGCCTTCAGGCGATGCTTGGTGCTGCCGGGCGGGGAGGCCACGTAGCGCTCGGTGGGATCGATGTTGGCGCGCCAGAACTGGGCGTCGAAGCGGGCGATCCCCTCCCCGGGCGTGTCGCGCAGGTCGACCAGCAGGTCGAAGTCGAAGCCGAAGGGGTCGCCCGGCGGGCTGGCGCCGTCCGGGCTCGCGCCGGGCATCAGCGCGCCGACCGAAGCCTGCAGGTACTGGATGCACTGGTGCTTCACCCGCGCCCGCATCCGCGCCGGGTAGCCGTGGTCCGTGAAGGGCGGCTGCGCCTCGTACTCGTGCATCAGGCCGCAGAAGTACCAAAGGCTCTTCGGCGTCGCGTCCGCCGGCCACGCCTCGTACGGGATGAGGTCGATGAACTCGGCATGGCCGGAGTGCGGATTCACGTAGGTGGCCGTGATGATGATGTCGTTCGGGTCGACCGGCTGCAGGGTCCAGCCCATGTCCGTGGACGACTTGGTGAGCCACAGCTGCATCGCCTGGCTCATCAGCGCCGGGATGCCCGCCACCATGCCGCGCCAGTCCTCGCGCTCGGCCATCAGCTCCTGGCAGACATGCGGCACGGAGCCGATCGACATCGCGTAGACGAGCCGGTCGTAGTCGCGGCCGTGCTCGAGGGTCAGGTCGGCGACGCCGGGCCAGTCCGTCCACCACGACTCGAGGTCCAGGTCCGTCCAGCCGCGGAGCGCCTCGCCCTCGACCAGCTGGTCGAACAAGGGGGCGTGCGGCCAGGACGGCAGCCCCTTGCAGTCGATCAACGGCCGGTAGCCGGCGGCCGGGTCCTTGAGCGTCGCCTGCACGCGGCAGTCGACCGCCGCCACCGTCTTGCCGTCCGCCGCCAGCCGCAGCCGCTGCACGCGGTGGAAGAACTCGAAGCGCACGCCGCGGCGGGCCAGCACCTCATAGAGCGGCGCGATCAGCGCCTCGCCCGTGCCGGCGCTGAACAGCCATATGAACGAGCCGGTGTAGGCGCTCGACAGCAGCGCCCAGTTGACGAAGGCGCCGGCCGCCATCCGCGGAGGCTTCGACGTATCGCCCCGCGGATACTGGTAGGTCATGTTCGGGTAGTTGAAGTCGAACGGCGAGCGCACCGTGGTCGGCCGGGCCCCGTGCCGCGTGAGCCAGTCGGTGAAGTTCTCCTCGTCCAGACGGTCGTAGCCCTGGCGCTGGACGTCGTCGGCGAAGACGCCACCCACCATCGTGAAGAGGTGGTCGAGCATCACGAAGGTGCGACGCAGACCCGTGAACGGCTTCGTCAGGTGGTAGAGGAGGCCCTGGAAGACCCCGCGCCAGAGGGCGTGCAGGAAGGCCACGCCCTTGTGGTCGCGCGGCTCGGCCAGGCGCATGCCGATGTTGATGGCGGCCCGGCGCACCCGCTTGGCCAGCCAGCGCCGCAGGGCCCCGTCCGGCAGCGGCATCAGGAAGATCATGGTGAGCAGCGTCTCGGCGACGCCGATCATCTGAAGTTCGAAGCGCTTGGTGCTGGGCAGCGGCTCGCGCGGCGAGCGGTCGTTCTCGGGCGAGTCCTGGCGCCAGGGCGAGTAGGTGCGGCCCAGCCGCTCCCAGAGGAGCCCGAAGCTTTGGTGGCGGAACGCCGTCTCGAACGTCGCCAGCGGCGCGTCGGGCGGCCGCGCCAGCTCGTCGTAGCAGGCGGCGAACATCGGCAGGGCGTTGAAGTAGCTGCCGAGGAAGCCGTGGATCCCGTGCTCCTCGATGCGGCCATGCGGACCGCGCGACGAGGCGCACTTCCCGCCGAGCCGCCAGCCCAGCTGATAAATCGTGATGCTCTCGAACCGGGCGCGCCAGTCCGGCTGCGATGTCAGTTCGAACGCGGTGGTCAGCGCGGCGATGCCGCCGCCGAGGATCGCGACCTTCTCCCGTACCTGCGCCCCGCCCACCTGTGCTCCCCCGTCGACCCTAGCCCTGCCCTCCGGTCCAGCCCGCCTTGCGCAGCGCCTCCAGGTAGGCCTCGATGTGGGCCGGGTCGGCGAACGGATAGGCCAGCCGCACCATCGGCTCCGAATAGTCGGGCTGCAGGCGCTGGCCCTCGGCGATCGCCAGCGCCGCCGGGCGCGCGTCGCCGGCTGCGGCATGGCAGGCGGCCAGCAGGTAGTGCAGGAAGAACTGGTGCGGGCTGCGCGCGCAGGCGTCGGCGGCGTGCCGCGCAGCCTCGGCGAACCGCCCTTGGATGAAGTCCGCCAGCGCCTTGGACCGGAACCAGAGGAAGAGGTGCGGATCGTTCGGGCTGGCCGCGATCGCCCGATCGGAAAAGGCGATCGCCTCATCGGCCCGGCCGGCGAAGACCGACAGGCGGCCGAGCTCTCCGAGCGCAGCCGCCAGATAGGGATTGAGCTCCAGCGCCCGGCGCTGCTCGGCCTCGGCGCGGTCGAAGCGCCCGAGCAGCGACAGCGCGGTCCCCAGCACGTAGTGCGCATAGGCGTCGCCGCCGTCGAGCGACACGGCCCGCAGCGCCAGCCGGTGCGCCTCGGCGATGTTGGCCGCCGGATCCTTGGCGGCGCCGCCCCAGACCTCGCCGAGGTTGCAGAGCGCCAAGTGCGACAGCGTCGGCACGTCGTCGGGATCGAGCGCATGGGCCTCGGTCAGGAACTCGCGCGCCCGCGCCCAGTCCGCGAACGTCGCGCGCCAGAAGTGCCAGCGGCCACGGATGAACAGGTCCCAGTGGCCCGGCTTCGCGGAGCCGCTGCGCACGGACAGGAACTCCTCGTGCCCCAGGAGCGCCGGCTCCAGCGTCCCGATGATCGCGGCCACGATGGAGTCCTGTAGCAACGCCAGGTCCGCGGTCGAGCGGTCGTAGTGCTCGGACCAAATCGTTCGGTCCTCGGCGCCGTTGACCAGGGAGACGGAGACGCGGGCCGTCCCGCCCGGCCGCATCCTGACCTGCCCCTGCACGAGATAGTCGACGCCCAGCCGCTCACAGATCGTGCGCGCATCGGCGCCGCGGGCGTCGATGGTCAGCGAGGAGTGCCGTGAGCTGACCGACAGAATGCGCGACCGGGAAAGACCCGAGATGACCTCCTCGGCGATCCCCTCCGCGAGATAGAGCTCGTCCTGCCCGGCGGTCGGCGACTCGAAGCGCAGCACCCCGATCCCGGGGCGCCGGGCGGCCGCGGCGACGCGAGCGGCCAGCTCGGCGCGCAGCTCAGGCGGCGGCCTGACCTGATCGGTGGCGCCATCCGACTGGATCCGGCGCTGATCGCGAAGCCAGCCCTCGAAGCCCTCCTCGCCTGGGACGTCGAAACCCTCCAGGAACTCCCGGTCGGCGGGCCCGGCGGCGGCGCGCGCGTCGACCTGGACGCGTTCCAGCGCCAGCCGCACACGCTCGCGCCGCGTGTCGAGGAGCTGCGGATCGTGGCCGTCGAGCAGCTTGCGGAGGTTCGATAACTCGCGGCGCAGGCTGCCCCGCGCCTGTTCCGGATCGCGGGAGCCCCAGAGCATGTCCTGCAGCCATGTGCGGGTGCGTTCGCCGTCGTCGGCCATCGCCAGCATCGCCAGGAGCGCCATGCCCTTGCGGCTCGAGACGTCGATCGCGCGGCCCTGCGGATCGCTCAGCCGGAACGCCCCCCGGAGCTTGAGCGTAAACGCAGAAGGCGTGCCCGACATTCCCCTCGCCCTGGATTCACAACCCAAGGTACGGATTCGGCCGTTTGAATCACGTTCTTTTCACGCATGCCGAACGGCGAAGTCACGTCCGGCGAACCTGCATTCCTCCATCCTGGCGTCGTTAGAGGGGGGTCTGGGGCGGCGAGCTCGTTCCTGCCGGGCGAGCCGCCCCTTTTTTCTCGCGTAAGCCTCGCAGGGGCCCGAACCCCCTGCGAGGTCCTCTAAGGACCTTGTTGTGGAGACGACCTTGGTAGCCCTGAACATCGCCGTCGACTGCGCCGTCCCCTTCTGGCTGACGATCGACGATCAGGACGGAATCCCCGTCGTCGAGGGCCAGGCGACGATCCTGGTTCCGCGCGGCAAGCATGCGCTCGTCTGGGCCCTTCAGGGCGCGGAAGGCGACAGCTTCTCGGCCGTGGTGCGCGAAGGCGGACGTGAGGTCTGCGTCGTCGATGGCTGGACGGCGCCAGCAGACCACCGCGGCTGGGTCGGGGCCTACGTCAAGTTCGAGGCCTGAAGCGAAAAAGAGGGCGCCGCCCCCGAAGATCGGGAGCGGCGCTTGGCAGGGATCAACGGGCCTAGAAGGTCTTCTTGATCCCGATCTTGTAGGTCCGCTCGAGCGGATTGCCGATGAACGGGTCGTAGCTCAGCTCGAGACGCGCCCGGCCCGGCCGCTCATCGAAGATGTTGAGCACCGAGGCCGTGAGCGTGACGTCGTCGCGGAACGCCCAGCGCCAGACCAGGTCGTGGGTCATGAACGAACCCACCTTCAGGCCGAGCGTGGTCAGCATGCAGTTGGTCGCCGTACCGGCCGTGGCGTTCGCGACGTTGCAGTTGCCGGACGAGCCGGTCTGCACCGTCGTGGGGCCCCGATTGTCCTTGGCGCTGTCGATGTAGTTCATCGTCCAGCGGAAGGAGTGATCGCCGCGGCTGAAGTCGGCGTAGAACTGGCCGCGCCAATCCGGGATCGTGCCCGGCAGGCGGTCGTAGTTGGTGAAACCGGCGGCTTCATATGCCGGCGACACGGTGGCCCCACCGAAGAGGAAGGCTGCCTGCTTGAAGTCGAAGACGTAGGAGACGATGGCGCCCACGTCCAAGCGACCGCCCATCAGCTCGTCCGGCCAGCGATAGTTCACCTCCACGTCCAGGCCCGTCGTCTTGATGGTGGGGCCGTTTGTGGTGTCCGAACGGATCCGGGCGATGTCGTTGCCGACGGTGACGCCCTGGGTGCAGGCGTTGTTGTTGTTGAAGGTGATCAGGCTGCGCAGCGCGGCCGAACAGTTGACCGCCTGCGACCCGTTGCCGACCCCGGCCACCGACGTCGCGATGATATTGGCGGGGACCGTCGTGATCTGGTCCTTCAGCCGGTAGTACCAGTAGTCGACCGTGGCGGTGAGGCCGCCCCAGTCCACGATGGCGCCCAGCGAGTAGGTAAAGGCCTTCTCGGGCCCGACGGCCGGGTTGCCGAAGAAGTCGACGGACTTGAAGTTGTTGCCGGCCGCGGCGATGCCGGACAGGCCGGTGACGCCGGTGGGCGCCACGTTGCCCGCCGTCGGGCCACGGAACGACGTCCCGACCGAGGCGCGGAACGCGAAGTTCTCCGTGAACTGCCACTTGCCGCGGAACTGCGGGTTGGTGGTCGAGCCCGTCTGGCCGCCGTAGTCCTCGTAGCGGATGGCGAACTGCGTCGAGATCGCGTCGGTAATGGGCACCGAAAGCTCGGCGAACAGCGCGTAGACCTTCTGCTCCAGGTTCAGCGGGATGTTCTGGCCCAGGAAGATGTACGGGCCGGTGCGGAACGTGCAGTTCGTCACGCCCTGCACCGGGCACGGCGTCTGGTTGGCGTCGTAGAAGGGACTGCCGATGCGCTGGTTGTAGGTCAGGCGCCGGTACTGGGCGCCGGCCGCCCAGCCAACATTGCCGCCCGAGAGCTCGATCGGGAGCTGGCCGTTCAGCACGGCGTCGACCACGAAGGTGTCCTGGTCGGACAGGAACCGCTGGCGATCGAACAGGAAGGCGACCAGCGCCGGCGAGTTGGCGTTGGCCGAGACGAAGCCCGGGTTGGTCAGCCCCAGGGCCGGGTTGCCCGGATAGGCGTTGGAGAACGGGTTGAAATACACGCAGCCATTGGCGCCCGGGGTCGTGCCGGTGCAGTTCAGCCCGCCAAAGCCGTTGAGGGCGCGCTGCAGCCGGTCGATCAGAATGTCGGTGGTCTGCTGGTCCTGCCATTCGCGGATGTAGGTAACGGCCAGATCATAGCCGACGCCCTCGATGGGCGTGTCGCCCTTGAGGTCGGCGCTGATCCGGAACTCCTCGTACTTGCGGCTTCCGCTCTGACCGCCGAGACCGCCGGTGGAGTTGTTGCCGCCGTTGGCGAAAGGCCGCCACAGCGTGGCGAGAGCGCTCTGGGCGACGCCGATCAGCGCGGCGTTGTTGGTCTGCGTCAGGAAGGTGTTGAAGCCGGGGTTGGAGGCCGGCACCGAGTAGACGTTGACGCTGCCGGGACCGTTGGGGCCCGAGGTCGGCGGGTAGCCCGGCGAGAACCGGATGTGGGGAATGTTGGTCTGGGCGTAGAACGCCTCGACGTGGAATTTGCCGGTATCGCCGACGTCCGCGTTGAACTCGGCGTACGCCTGGTACTGGTCCTGGGTCTCGACCAGATTGTCGAACGGCAGGTAGCTGAAATAGCAGGCCGGCGTCGTGCCGGTGAACCCCGGGAAACCGCCCACCGCCGCACAGTTAGAGTCGACAGCGAAGCCGATCGTGGCGCCGCCGCCACCCGCGCCTGAGCGGATGGTCCAGGCGCCCGGATTGCCCAGCACCGACCAGCCTGACGGGTTCGACAGGTAGGGCTGCAGGACCCACTTGCGGTCTGTCGTCGAGAGTTCCGAACGGTGCTGCCAGCCGACGCTGACCAGGAGGTTGGCGCTGTCGCTGGCCCAGCCGTAGAGCGCGCTGACGGTGTAGTCGCCCTTGGACCCATCGACGTAGCGGTAGTCGCCCTGGACTTCGAGCCCTTCGAAGTTGGTGCGCGTGATGAAGTTGGCGACGCCCCCGATCGCATCCGAGCCGTACGTCGCGGCCGCGCCGTCCTTCAGGATCTCCAC